>CAZJTM010000109.1:0-19969 GCA_964548925.1 uncultured Verrucomicrobiota bacterium
CGCCCCGTGTTTTACCACGCTCAACCGGTCGCAAACAGGGGGACCCCTCTTAACCGCTTACGCAGTATCCATGGGTGCTGATTGTCTCTCCCGAGTCCAGCGTATCCCAGAAGGTAAAAAACGAGCCGGCTGCCAAGTGGCAGCCGGCTCGATGAGGCTTCGTTGACGGAGTTGTCCCCCGGGGCGGCTTCGTCCGAGGGAAAAACGCCGCTATTTTGTGGCTTCCGCCAGGGCGCCGGAGACCGGCACCACGGCCGACTTCAGGCCCACCTTGAAGCAGACGGCGTAAACCACCGCGCCGATGATGAACGCCACCACCGGTGCCGCTGGCAGCGGGGCGCCAAAGTTCGGCGCAATGCCTGCCGCGAATCCGAGCAACCAAGCAATCCAGCCTGCGGGATTGAATCCCGCCCGCGGCCCGCTCCACTTCTTGCCGTTCAGGAGGTAGTCCACCAGCATCGCACCGCAGATTGGGCCGAAAGAAGCGCCGATAATCACGAACACGGGGATCACTTGCGCGGCGTAGCCGGTCACCGCCAAGATGATGCTCACCGCCGTCCCGATGCCCACGGAGACGAACGGATTCACCTGCGGCAACGTGGTCTTGAAGCTGTTCGCCGCGATGAAGGACGAGAAGCAGGCGGGCGGGAAGGCCGCCAGCGCCAGCAGGAACATGATGATGCCCGCCAGTTTATCGCCCAGCACGACGCTTAGCAGGCTGGTGGCCCGGAACAAGGCGTTGTGGCTGGCATCCACGGCGATCTTCTCTTTGTCTTCTTCCGAGAGGGTCTTCCCAGCCTTTGTGGCGGCGGTGTCCGCATCGTTCACGGCCTTCTCTGTGGCGGCCGTGGCGGCCGCCTTGGCCTTCGCGCCCAACTCTTTGTCTCCATGCACGCCCGCGATGATGCAGGTGGAGAGGCCCGCAGTAAGGATTATCGCCAGCGCAATGCCGAACAAACCACCTTGGCTCACGTCTTTGGCGTCCCGGCTGTTGGTGCCGAAATCCACACCTGCGGCGCCGGCGGTGGCAAAGAACCCCACAACGTAGGTGATCACAAAGGCGAGCACAGCCAGCGCACTCATGGTGGGGGAGGGCGCGGCGGTCGCGAAGCCCGTTTGCGCCACGACCAAGTGAGTGTCGGCAACAGCTTTGGGATCAAAACTACCCAACCCGCCGACAGTCTTGAAGAACAGGACCAGCAGCGTCACCAGTGGAATGAGCGGCAGCCAAGTGGCCACCTTGGCGACGTATTGAATGCCCTTGAGACCAACGAACGCGGCCAGCACACCCCAGATGACCATGAGAACCTGTGGCGGGACAGGAATCAGCGCCGCGAGCAGGATGGCGGAGAAATACACGTTCACGCCCAGCCAGCCGAATTGCAGCACGCCCATCATGAAACCGGGCATGATGAAGCCGCCCTTGGCGCCGAAGGTCGAGGTGCCAACGATGTAGAGGGGCAGGCCGGTCTTCATGCCCAGAAGGCCGGGCACGAGGTAGAAGAGGAAGTGGCAGATCAGCGCGGCGACGACGAGGCCAAGCAGGGCCACGCCCAGGCCGGCCGCCAGGCCGCCACCGGTGGTGGCCGCGTTGACGGCGTCCTGCCAGAAGACGAACCAGAGGAAGATGCCCGCATAGGTCGGGGCCGTGTTCTTGTACCAGGGCGCCCGGTTGCTCTTGGCGTTGGGCGCGGCACTGGTGATGTAGGAGGGGAGTGGTGCAGGGGTGTTGGAGGTGCTCATGGTTTTGGTGTTTTGGATGTCAGGGTGATTACTCTGAAAAAGACCGAGGCGGCTCTGGCGAACCGCCCCGGCGCTGCGGCCTGTATTGGGCCGCAAGTCGTTTGCTCGTGGCGGCCTATTTCTGTTTGGGCAACCACTCGAACGTCATCTTGATGTCGTCCCCCGTGGTGATTTCGCCCATGCCGGGAATCTTCGGGTTGGGCGGCTTGACGCCAAAGTCGCTGATCTTCAGCGGCGTCTCGCCGGTGATTTTGAGTTGGGGCGACTTTTTGCCGTCCTTCTCGACTTCGGTCTTCTCGATGGTCACCGGCATGGTGATCTCCTTGGCCACGCCGTGGATGGTCATGGTGCCGATCGCGTCAAACTCGCACTTGCCGTCTTTCGGGGCGCTACCCTTGGCCTTCAACTCGGTGAGCTTGTATTCCATGTTTTTGAACTTCGCGGCCTCCATGTGCTCTTGATAGACCTCGTCCATTTTGGGGTTGTAGCTCTTGAGGCTGCGCACCGGAATGAAGACTTCCACCTTGGGCTTGGCGGCGTCGCCACCTTTCAGCGCCGCCTCCGGAAAACCGGCTGCAGCCTCGATGAAGCCACCGATCACGGGGCCCTCCATCTTCCAGTCGTGAATACTGGAGGTGCCTTCAATCTTCACCTTGGCGCCTCCGGGCTGGGAGTCGTAGCGAATGGATTGTGCTGTGGCTTGAATCGCCAAGCCACAGGCCAATGCCAGCGCCAAGGGCCAGGCGCCGCGCAGGTTTTCGTTTCCGTTTGTCAGGTTTTTCATGTTCGTGTTTCCAGTTATGTTGTCCGGTCCAGCGGTCTGCCATGAGTTCACCGAAACCGTCGCTCATTCGACGGCTCGGGGTTCAGGCCAATTCGTACAGGTCTTTGTTGATGGCGACCTTCCCGCCTTTGATGACGGCCTCATTGGCCTTGATGGCCAAGACGGTCGCGCGATAGCCGTCCAAGTAATCCGGCGCGAGCTGCTTGGGAACATTCTTCTCCAAGTGCTCCGCGAGGGCCGCGGCGTCGTCCCCGTAAGTCGAGACGAAATCCTCGATCGCGGCGCTGATCGCGGCGCTGTTGCGCAGGAAGTTCTGCAACGCGAAGAAGAGCGGCGGATCCGTCTGCTCGGCTTGCTGTGCGGGCTGATCGCCTGACGGCTTGAGCTTGGAAGCGTCCATGCGAAGCGAGATGCCCGTTTCACTGAGGATCGTCTGTTTGTTGGCATAGACCTCCCAGCCGAGCAACGGCGCGTCCGCCTCCTTGAACATCCAGGCGGAACCGCCCCGGATCATCACCGCCCCGTAACTTCCGTAGAACACGTTGGCCTCGCCCTCGAAGGAGTTGGCCAGCGTTGCCTCGAACGACAGGCGTACGCCCTCGGGATATTCCAAAACGACCTGGGTTGAGTCGGCCACTTCGCGGCCATCCTTCCACAAACTGACCGCGCCGAAACCGGTGACCGCCACGGGGAGGTTGCCAAAGTAGCGGCTCGCCCGGTCCATCTGGTGAAGACCAACCTCACCGGCCAATCCCAGCGACGTCGCTGGGTCCAGCCGCCAATTCAGCGCCTTCTCGCGATCCGGGTTCGGCGAGGTGGTGCGCCAGCTCGTTTTCTTGTTCCACTGCGCACGGCCCGCGGCCCAGTCTCCGCACGCGCCAGAGCGAACGAACTTTAGCAGGAACGCTTCCTGGGGATCGGCGCGCAGTTGCAGGCCGGGCTGGAAGACCAGCTTGCCCGCCTTTTTGGCCGCGAGGGCGATGGCTTTCGCGTCCTCAATCGTGGTGGCCAATGGAGCTTCG
This sequence comes from uncultured Verrucomicrobiota bacterium, assembly GCA_964548925.1. Classification (GTDB taxonomy): domain Bacteria; phylum Verrucomicrobiota; class Verrucomicrobiia; order Limisphaerales; family MWDV01; genus MWDV01. The sequence goes on from CAZJTM010000109.1 coordinate 3,550, forward strand.
CAATAGACATGTTTGCCGGCCGCCAAAGCCGCGATTGCGATGTCTTTGTGCAGGTGCGTGGGCGTGGCCACGATCACCGCCTGGATCTCGGCGTTGGCCAAGATGGTTTTGTAGTCTTCCGTCGCCTTGGCGTTGGGCGCCTTGGCTGCCGCCCGGCGCAAAGAGGCTGCGTAGTTGTCGCAAATCGCGACGACGTCGGCTTGCGGGAGGCGGGCCAACTGATCGAGAATCTCGCGGCCCCAAGCGCCGAGGCCGATGACGGCGACCTTCATTTTGAGGCTCGTCGCCGCGGGCGCTTCGGGGGGGGCCGTCTGGGCGACGAGCCGCACGCCACCCATGAGGGTGGCCAGCGCCGCAATCGAGCCGCCTCGCAGGAAGTCGCGCCGGTTGTATTCCGCATTACTCTGAATCTCGTTCATAAATCGTGCCTCATCGGGCCTCTCCGCGTGTTGCTGGTGCTCAGTCTTCCCAAGCCCCGCGGACAAATCAAGCAGAGTTCCATGACGCGAACGCGGCAATGAGGAAGAATGACAGGCAAAAACTCACCGCTTGTTCCTGGCGGCGTCGCGTTTCCCCCCGTGCCCGGCTTCCCGGGACGACGTTTACTCCACCCGCTTGATCTGGGGCGTGGCGTCGCCTTTTTCCAAGCCCAGCGCCCACTTGATCCCGCCCAAGATGTGTTGCTGGTACGCTTTGGCGACCTCCGGCGAATTCTTGCGTTCGCCCTTGCCATCCTTCCAGTTGGCGTCCCAGATGTCTTCCCGGTGGCCGAGCGCGGTGTAAAAGACGCGGCCTTGCCCGTATTCTTTGATCCACGCGATCGGGTAATCGCCCGGGGTCTTGTCGTTGGGATGTTTGTCCAACGTCAACAGCCCATGGACCTTGGTGCGGTCAAAGTTCTTGAACTGGTAAATCTCATCAAAGACCACCCAGTTCTTGCCTAAGTGCCGGCAGGCCGGGCATTCCTGGTCCTGGTTGATGATGTCCACCTCCACCTGCGGCCCGTGGGTCTTGAATTCGCCGCCGATCATTTCAATGAAGGGCGGAAAACCGTGGAAAGTGTCCGTGGCCGCATGCATGCCGACGAAGCCCTTGCCGGATTTGATCCAAGCGAGGAAGGCCTCCCTGTCGGGCAATGGCAAATCCCCAGTGGTGTTGTTGAAAATGATGCCGTCGTACTGCTTGAGACCTTCCGGACTCATCTTGTCGGCCAGCGCGGCACGGTTGGCTTCCCGAATCTTCGCCGCGTCGGGCTTGCCGTCCGGCCCGCGGAATTCCGGCCCGCTGGGATTCACGTTCACAATGTCCACCGTGAACGCGGTCGAATCCTTGGCCAGTTGTTCGATCACCGCGTTGCCGACCTCGATCGAACTGTGGCGGAAGCCGGCGGTTGTGCTGACCACCAAAACCCGCTTCGGCGCGGCTTCGACATTCAACACGAGGGCCGCCATGACCGCGGCAGTGAGAGGCAGAACTCTGGGGAAGCAATTTGTCACGTAATTCACGACGCTGTTTTTCATAAAAACATCCAGCCAATCCAAACCATGATGTCCGGGAACTCAGACTCAGGCGGGGAAGATGGAATTCATTTTTGGGCGCGGGGTCAAGCGTAAGGATTGAGGCGCGCCCAAAAGAACCCACGGGGTCCGCGTTATTTGTCCCGGATCAACTCGTAGATATTCAAGTAATCCTGGCCGGGATGATTCCACGAGTAATCGCACCGCATGCTGTTGGCCATCAACTCGCGGAAATGCTGCGGGTAGGCATACCACATGCCGATGGCTCGATGCAGCGCGGACTCGATGCCGGCCTGGTTGAAATCGTTGAAAACATAGCCATTCCGCTGCTCGTAAGGTTTGTCGGCGTGATTCGCGTCGAACACCGTGTCGGCCAGACCACCGGTGCTGCGAACGATCGGCACGGTGCCGTATTTCAGCCCGATCAATTGCGTCAATCCGCAGGGCTCGAAGAGGCTCGGGACGATGATCATGTCCGCTCCGGCGTAAATGAGGTGGGAGAGTTCCTCGTTGAAACTCAGTTCAAGGTGGCAATCCGGGTTGTCGTTGTACTGGCGCTTGAGCTCCCAGAAATGATGGCCGATGCGCCCGTCTGCGGCAGTGCCCAGCAGCACGAATTGACAGCCGTGATGGAGGCTGTAATGGATGGCATGCGTGATCAGCGGCACGCCCTTCTGGTGATCCAGCCGGCCGATATAGCAGACGATGGGTTTGAAGGCGTCCTGCAACCAGAACCGCTGTCGCAGCGCCTTCTTGTTCTCGTATTTCCGATCCAGCGTCGAGACCCCATAGGTAAGCGGGATGTGGCGGTCGGTTTCCGGATTCCAGATGTCGTAGTCCACGCCGTTGAGGACGCCGCCGAACTTGCCGCGATGGACGTGCAGCGTGTGGCCGAGCCCGTAGTTCTGAGACGAATGCATCACCTCCCACGCATACTTCGGCGAGACGGTGGTGACAAAGTTGGAATACACAATGCCGCCCTTCATCAGGTTGATGGCGGCGTGGTTGAAGTTGTCCTGCAACCGGTCCTGATGGAAGAAGTAGCCGTGGCGGTTCAGGCCCGTGGCGCGGAGGATGTGCTCGCGGGTGACGCCCTGGTGCTGCAGGTTGTGCAGCGTGTAACAGACGCGGGGATGCCGCATGCCCAGGTGTTGGTAGATTTCGTAGAGCAACACCGGCACAAGCCCTGTTTGCCAATCGTGGCAATGAATGACCTCCGGGTGCTTGCCGCTCTTGAACATGAACTCCAACGCGGCTCGCGAAAAGAAGGCGAACCGCTGGTCATCGTCGCCGTGGCCGTAAAAGACCCGACGATGGAAAAAATTGTCGTCCGAGTGCGGCTCGATGAAGAAGCACTTGCGTCCGTGGACGAAGCCGAAATAGACGCTGCAGTGAATGGCTCCTTGATACCACGGCACCCAAAGGTCCTTGTAGGCCAGTTGCAGATCGAAGATCTGGTCGTTGCGCAGACAATCGTACTTGGGCAGGATGATCTCGACGGCGTTGCCGCGGATCTCCAGTTCGCGGCTCAGGCCGAAGACGACGTCGCCCAACCCGCCCACTTTCGCCACAGGCGCGCACTCGGAGGAGATTTGGATGATATACATGGTTCAGGAAGAGAAATCCGAAGCTCGAAATCCGAAATCCGAAGGATCGAAACCTGGCCGTAGCGGCGACTGGGTAGAGCGCCGCCATTTACGCATTCGCGCGGCGGCCACTTCGAACACCAGCCGGCGCCGCGTGCCGACTGCAGCCCACGACCTCACGCCAGCGTCTGGAGTGCGCGTGTTTAACCCGGATGTTTCATACCCAAACCGCCCGGTGAAGGCACCGGGCCTACAGGACCGGGGTTTTCGTGCTTGTAGGCCGGGTGCCCCCACCCGGCGAAGTGTTGGCGATTCAATCGAGGTGTGAAATATCCGGGTTGAGCACCGCTTTGGGTGTGGCAACGACGGAATGGCGCTTCCGGACCCGCGGCAGCCAAAGCGGCGGTCAACCGCACGCACTCCAGACGCTGGCGCGAGGTTCGCCAGGCCATCCTGGATTGGGCAGCCTGCCTTCGTCAGCGAGCCTTGCGCGAAGGAATACCTCAGCCAAGCCGCGCACTTCGCACTTCGCACTTCGCACTTCGGATTTGTTTCGGATTTCGCCATTCGGATTTCGGGTTTACGGCTTGGGCAGCTTGCTCATCGCCACGTCGAGCAGATGATACACTTGTTCCAAGTCGTCGAACGAGCGATGCACCCAGCGGCTGCCCCAGTAGAAGTTGCAACTGGTCTCGGCGGTCAGCAAATGATCGTAGGCGCGGATGATCAACTGGCGCACCTCCTCTGGATCACTGGCCGCCGCGCCGCGGTCGTCAAAAGCGCGCTGGACCCGGCGGTAGTATTCACTCGCCCGCGCAATCTCCTCGAAGCCGCGCCGCTGGAGCAAAGAGCCGGTCCATTGCGTGAAATCTCCACCCCAGTGATGCTCCGTGTTCCACGCACCGCGATGGACCTCGACTTCCTCCGTAGGCGGGAAGCGGCGTAGGTATTCGCTAATGTGGATGGGCGTGAACCCGAGCGTGCCCGCGCGGAAGCGGTCCAAGATTGGCCGGTAAAAGAAACCCCAGAACCCACTCTCCACCTGCGTGGTGCGAAACCAGCCGCCGTTCTCGCCGTCGGTCCAGGTCGTGACCAATGCCGGAAAATCGCACCACTTCGTGCGCTCCAAGACTTCGTGCTGAAACCAACCGGGGTCGAGGCCCGAGAGTTGCGCGTTGGAGAGCTCGCGGTCGCGCGGCACGACGACGATTTCCGCGCCGCCGTAGCGCGCCAAGTAGGGCCGGTAACGCGTCTCCTCCCAGCGCATCTCGCGCTTGGGCTTGATGTACATCGAATCCACCAGCACGTAACGGTAGCCGTGGCGCGCCAGCATCGGGATCATCTCCATGCAAAAGCCCATCTCCGGCGGCCAGAAGCCGGCGAAGCTCTCGCGCCCAAGTAGATGCCGGCCCAGCCCCTGCCACCATTCCGTCTGCGCGTCCCAATCGCCGGGCGGGATCAACGGATAAACCGGGTGGTAAAGCCCGCTGCCGACAAACTCAATGTTCGAGCAGCGATACCGGTGCATGAAATCCGCGATGTCCACCGTGTCGGCGAACGTCTCGCGCACGCCGGGGTCTTCGAGCTGCTTGAGGAGCGTGCCGGAGAAGCTCATGTGCAACCGCGCCACGTCCCAATGCTGATCGAGCATCCGCGTGACGCGGTCGTAGCACCACAGGATTTGCTTGGCCTCCCAGCGTTCGCCGGAATTGTGCAGCGCCACCAGATTCCCCGGCGGCTGGTGCATGTGCAGCCCGAGCGCGTGATAGACTTCAGCCATAGGTGAAACCAAGGCTAGTCGGAAGAATTCAGTAGGAACACGGCCTTGAGCTTCGCGCGGATCGCCCGCCGCCGTTTCAATGTGACCCGACCGCGCTTGCTAAACAGCTTGCTCGATTCCACCGCGTAGATCGTCGAGCAATCGCAGAACGTCTCCCAATCCATCCCATCCGCGCCGTTCAACATCACTTCCGTGGGATGAGGCGGCCGGCTTTGCCGCTGGCTGGTGCAGAAGAGCACGTTGACAACTTTCGCCCGGGCGCAAATGTCCGGGTGCGAGATCAGGATGGCGGGATGCTCCCCCTTGCCCTCGAAATGGAAGCGCCAGACCTCAAACTGGTCTTTCATGCCGGCCCTTGGACGCAGCCCTTGAGGATGGCCAGTTGTTCGCGGTCGTGTTCCGGCGTCAGATACTCCAACAGACTGCCTCTCGGGAATGGCTCCTCCGCCTCCGCCTGCACCGGGGTCAGCCGGATTACACCGGAAGACTCCGCTTCGTAAGCAAACACCGACTGCGGCGCGGCGTCTGGCAGCCGGATACGCTGGTCATCATCTACCGTCAGCGTCTTCATCGCCGGAAATCTACCGCCGATGCTGGACGATTCAATCGCATTTTCGCATTGTGCAGCGCCACCAGAGGCCCCGGCGGTTGGTGCATGAGCGCGTGTTAGACCGCCTAAGGTGACTCACGTCGGGCTCCAAGGGAGAAGACTCTCTGGACCACTTCGCCTAACTCCTGGTCCTCGTTGGTCCACGGGTAACTGGCACGGTACCCTTGGGCAACTCCAATGGCTTGGAAGACGTACTGGGGCTTCTCCGGCTGGGGAGTCACAGCATACCGGACAGTAAACATCGCCAAAGCCTCGTCCAAGTCCCGCTCCAGCATCGACATGGCCTCAAACTGGTTATTCGTGCGCAGGCATCTGAGTACCCGCACGTCCTGCTGGACACGGCGAGTCTGCTGAGCGTAGTCAGCCTGCGCCTGCGATCTGCACGTCGACTTCGCCCCGTACCCACGTCCAGCGAGAAAACCAGCAAGAAGGGCAAACATGAATGCCGCCACAAACGGTATTACAGCCTTAAGTTTGGGCATAAGCAGCCTCACACAAGATCTAGCCAGCTTTCTCCACCGGCTTGGCTTCTGCCGGCGCCGGAGGCGCAGCTTCCACTTCCACCCGTTCCGGTTTGAACGCGATGATGCTCAGCGGCGGCAAGGTGAATTCCGCCGAGTAGGACTGGTCGTACAGCGCCGCCACACCTGGGTCGCCGAGCAGAGAATAGGCGACTTGGGGGAGGAGCCGCTGCAACAACGGCGTCTTGCCCGCCCGGTGCGGGCCAGTCAGCACCACGGCGGGAAAACGCCGCGCCGCCAGTGAAATCTGCTTTTCCAGTTCGCGCGGGATGTATTTCACAAATGAGGTTTCTAAAGTGCCACTTTCGATTTCTCAAGCCTGGAATTAGCTGCCCAACACTCGCCGGGATGGTGCCGCGCCACCAGATTCCCCGGTGGCTGGTGCATGGGCAGCCCGAGCGTGTGAAGGACTTCAGCCATAGGTTAACCCAGGTGAGGCATAATCCTCGTAGGGATTGTTTTGCTCACCGGCTGGCGCACCGCCCGGGGACATCTGCGGCAGCGCCGCGGCGTGGAGACACAACGACCCATGTGGTCGTAGAGCCACCGCGCCAGATGGGGTACTTCTGCCGCTCGGTCAACAGGTCCACGCCCAGTGCCAGCGCCAGCCACAACGGTCGCACCAACTCCAGCACCCCAACCCGGCGGAGCCAGGTTGGGCTTCACTCACACCCATTCCACCTCTACGCTCTTGTGGCAACCGCGCAGGACCTCGACGATCTGTTCGATGAGGTTGTGCCGGATGGAGATGTTCCGCGGCAGGAGCGGGTTGTGGTAGAAGGGATTCATCTGCTCGCCAGCCAGGAAGGAGATCGAGTCGGCACGGAGCAGTTCGCGAGTGAGCAAGGCCGCACCGTTGCGGTCATAACTGACCCGCGCCAGCAGCCCTTGGCTCTCCTTGAGCAAGCGCAGCGTCTTGGCCAGCGTGAGGATGCCCTCGGTCATCAGGTCAATGTCCGGCAACGAGCCGATGGGCGGCACGTCTTCGCGCAGCGTGGTGAGGTCGAGGTCCACCACTTCCCCAAGGTGTTCGGCGACCATGTTTCCTGTGGTGCCGCCGCACACGACCTTGCGGCCCTCGAAACTCATCAACCGATCCACGCACTCGGCGTCGCGGGCCTTGTCCACGGGTGGGCCGGTAAAGACCATGAGCCGGTTCGGGCTGCGTGCGAGGATACCCACGCACGTGGCGTCGTCGCCGGGTTGCCCGCCGTAAAGCGCGCCGGTTTTGTCCATCAGCTTGCGGACCACGGCCTCGGCGGACGAGGGGCGGCTCTTGGCGACTTGTTCGAGAAACGCGCCGATCTGTTCCCAGCCCCAGCCGAAATTCATGCTCACGCCCATGCCGGCGTACATCACGCCGTCGCTGATGACGGCGAGGAAATCGCCGCGCTCCAACGTGCCTTCGGAAAGCTTGAGGTCACGGCCCAAGATCGTCTCGACGCGCGGTGCGATGCGCAGCAACCGCCCCGCGCGCACGAGAAACGGCGGCGGGCAATCGAAGTTGATGACGCGAAACGCGCCGGTGGCGTTCTCGATCTCCACCACGACGAACGCCGCGTAGGCGATTTGCCGCACCTTGCACGTGGGCAGCGTGGCCACGACGGTTTCCAGCACGTCCTTCAGGGCCACGCGTTCGCGGAGCATCGTGACGAGGATTTCCGTGGTGAGCCGCGCGAGGATGTTCGCCTTCACGCCGCTGCCAAGACCGTCCGAAACCACCACCAGCGTCTTGTCCGCCGAGCGGATGACTTTGACCTGGTCGCCGCACAGCTCCTCACCGTAGTGGTTGAGGCTGCGCTCGTGTGTGTCGTAGTAAATCACGGCTGGGGCTTTTCGCGGCCGAGCATGTCGAGCAGCCGGAGCAGGCTGACCTTGGTTTCCGCGGTGGTTTCACCGAGCAAGCCGGCGATCTCCTGCGCCACGCGCATTTGCTTGTCCACGACCTGGCGCACCTCGGCGATGGCCTCCTGCTTGAGCCGGTGCAGCTCCTGTTCGTGCCGCCACTCGGTCGTCAGGTCCACAAAGATGCCCGCCACGATCCGCTCGTCGGGAATCGGGAAGATGACCTTGCGCACGTAAAGGTCGTAACGCGGGTATTCGCGTTCGACGCCGACGATCTTCCGCCGCTCGGTCAAAGCCTGGCGAAACTCCTCCACGTCGCCGAGCACGGCTTCGGCGTACTGCCCGATGAGGGTTTCGGCGTCGGACTTAAAGATGCGGCAGAGGGCCGGGTTGACGAGGATGATCTTCATTTGCTCGTCGAGCACCAGCAGGCCGTTGGGATCAAATTCCCAAAGGCGTTTCCAAAGCGTCGTGGTGGCTTCCATGTCAGGTGGGTTTTAGTTGAGGCAGGATTTCGCGGACAAAGATGGCCTCCAGCGTCGGTTCGTCGAGTCCGGTGAAAACGCGATCGCCAAACTTCATCGAGCGGCCCTGCTGGCAGGTTTCGAGACAGAATGCGCCTTTGACTTCGAGCCGATCCTTCACGCCGTGTTGCTCAATCAGTCTTTCCAAGACGGGCAACAGCCGGTAGCCGCCCAACTGGTGGCACGCCGAGCCCATGCAGAGAAAGACCGTTCGCCGCTCACTCATCGGCGGAAGGATAGCGACCGCCAAGAGTCGGGGAAACCCGGAATTGAGCGCGCGTTTGCCATTCCATCGGGAGAAACACGCGTTGATGCCATTCTCCGCAGTGTCAGCGCATTTACATCTGTTGCCACGGGCTACGGGACTGCTCCCCACGCCAATGCAGGAAGGAAACCGCAGATGAATCCCGATGCACTCGGCGCGACGAAGCCGCAATGGCAGGAAGGCAGCCGGAACGCAGAGACGCGGAGGGAACTTGGCTTCGCGAAACTCTGCTTCCTCCGCGTCCCTGCATTTCTCTATCGGAATAACCAGCAGTTGCGGGGGTGTAGCACGGATGGACGCGCCTCGCTGTCCTGCAAGCGGGCCCGAATTCTGAAAGCGCCGACCTGCGCGTCGGCACGAGGACGGCCCTCCCGCTCACTGCCGGACAAGAATCTCCGCGCGCGTGCGCCAGAAGGCGAGGGAATGGAGCAGCGGAGGGCGGCTCCTCCCCAGCGAGGAGCCGTGCGGCATCGGATCGTAATGGCGTCGCCGCGAGGCGGGGTGGGGAGCAACGGCGCGAGGAAGACCCCTCTGTAACACAAACCGCCCGAATGGAGCATCGCCGTGAACCCGATTCGGTCGGCGTGGGCGGGCGAGCCTGCGAGCGAAAGGCGAAACCTGTCGGGGCGGTCGCCAATCCGCTGGCAGCCGGGCGATCCCCCGGTCGTTGCGCCGAGGGTTGGAGACGGAATGGCCGGAAGTCCTCCCGCGATAACCAGGGAGACCCGCCGGGGTCAAGCGGCGTTCATGGCTGCAAAGCCCGAGTTGCCGGCCCCGGCCAATCCGCTGCCCACGCCGGCAGAACCCGCCCCGCGTTTCACGCAACGAGAAATCCTCCAGTGTCTGAGCCGCGGGGGGATGAGCGCGGACGGGTGGTTGCCGGGATTGAAATGATGTCTCCCGGCGACTCGCCGTATGGCCCCAGGCGACGCGAGGTTGCCTGAATTCCCGTCGCTGCGCTTACGCCGCCTTGGCCGCCGGTCTGGCTTGCAGCATGGCGATCATGCTCTCAAACACCAGGCGGCCATCAGAGCTGCCGAGGATGTCTTCGCAGGCGCGTTCGGGGTGCGGCATGAGGCCGGCCACGTTACGCGCGGCGTTGCAGACGCCGGCAATGTTCAGCAGCGAACCGTTCGGATTCGCGAGATCGGTCAACTCGCCTTGGGCGTTGCAGTATTGCCAGAGGATTTGGTTCTTCGCCTGCAACTCCGCCAGCGTGGCGTCGTCGGCAAAATAGCAACCTTCGCCGTGGGCAATGGGAATCCGCAGCAGCTTGCCGGCGGGAATCTGGTTCGTGAACGGCGAATCCGTCGTGGCGGTCTTGAGGAAGACGTGCTCGCAGTGGAACTGGAGGTCGCGATTGCGCACCAGCGCGCCGGGCAGCAGGCCGGCTTCCGTCAACACCTGAAAGCCGTTGCAGATGCCGAGGACCAGCCCGCCGTTGTCGGCGAACTGCTTGACCGCCTGCATCACCGGGCTGAACCGGGCAATCGCCCCGCAGCGCAGATAATCCCCGTAGCTGAACCCGCCGGGGACGATGACCGCGTCAGCGTCGCCGAGCGAAGTCTCCTTGTGCCAGACGTAGCGGGACGAGTGACCCAGCACGCGCGCCGCGTGGATGGCGTCCTGGTCGCAGTTGCTGGCGGGAAATTGGAGGACGGCGAAGTTCATGTTCGTTGAAATGTTGAACGGTTGAATCGTTGAACCGGTTGATCCGCTGTCCTTTCAGCGGTTCAATGAATCAGTCGGTTATCTCCAGCTTGTAGTCCTCGATGATCGGGTTGCTGAGGAACTTGTGGCACGCGTCGTTCAACGCCTGCTGGGCGGCGGCGCGGTTCGTGCCCGGCGCGAGGTCCACCTCGATGAACTTGCCCACGTGGACGCCGGTCACGCCGGTGTAGCCCATGTGCGCCAGGGCGTTTTCCACGGTTTTGCCCTGCGGGTCCACGACCGCCTTCTTCGGAGTGATGATGATTTTCGCTTTCATGCTTGGGACGGGCTTCCGCCGCCGTCAGACGCCGGCATGTTGGTCAGAACCGTTCCGCCGGGCGAGAAGAATCTGGCAGGTGGTGCAATGCCCGACGCGGGGACTCGAACCGCGCCGGGTTTTCCGGCGCGGCCACTATGGCCCCCGTTATTCGGGCGCCACCAGTCGGTAGAATCGGTGGGGATTCTGCACCGACCACGGCTCGCTGAAGTAGATCGGGCTGCGATCCAGCGTGTTGGTTTGAAGCGGCGACCAGTGGAACAAGTCTGTCGAGCCCTCCAGCACGACGGCCTGCCCGGGCAAGCCGGTGAAATGAAAGCCGAATTGGTTGGAGACGAGGCCAAACGCGCCGTCACAAGTGAGGATCGTGGGGACCAAGCGCAAGGTGGCTTCCAGGATTCCTTCACCGATGCCACCGCCGGGGATGAACCCTCGGGCGCGGACCGTGTCTCCCGCGCGGAGGGTGGCGTTGGTGAGTTGCCAGCCGGCGGGAATACGCTGGCCGGCGCCCAGGTCCGTCCAACTCACGCCGTTGCTGGAAGTCTCGAAGGCGGTGCGCCAGACTTCCGGTCCGGTGCCGCCGCGCAGCCAGGTGATCGTTGAGCCGCAGAAACTGAAACACTGGTTTGCGGGGCCGGTGGTGTTGAGGCGGGCGAGCCTCTGACACGTCATGTCGGCGAGCGAGATGAAATTCCCGCCCACGAGAACCTTCCCGTCCGCTTGGAGTGCGAGTGAGTTCACGGAGGAGTTGATGCCTCCGCTTGGCCCTGGGTTGAATCCGCCATCCACGGTACCGTCCGCAAACAACCGGGCCAGGTTGGTGCGGGCCTGGCCACCCACCTTCGTGAAGCTGCCGCCCACGAGGATCATCCCATCCGTCTGAACCGCCAGCGCGGACACGGAACCGTAGAGCGATTGAAAGGCCCCGATCGTCCCCCGGACCCATCCAACGATCCCCGGCGTAAAACCGGTGTCCAAACTCCCGTCCGGATTGAGCCGAGCAAGGTTGGTGCAAAACTGCCCGCCAATCTTCGTGAAACTGCCACCCACCAGAATCTTCCCGTCCGCCTGCAACACGAGCGCCAGCACATTGCTATTCGCCCCAAGATTGAACGTGCTGTCGAGGCTGCCGTCCGGATTGAGCCTTGCCAAGTTGCTGCGCGGCTGACCACCCACAGTCGAAAACCATCCGCCCACTAGAATCTTCCCGTTGGGCTGCACGGCTAGGGCTTGCACTTCAGGAGGGTTCAGCAGTGGAGAAGCCGCCCCCGAAAGCATTCCTGGATTGAAACCGCTGTCCACAGTGCCGTCCACATTGAGCCGGGCCAGATTGGTGCGGTATTGCCCTCCAATCATCGTAAAGTCCCCACCCACCAGAATCCGACCATCGGCCTCGATCGCCAGCACGTTCACCTTGCCACCGGCCAGTCCCGCGGCAAACCCGCTGTCCAACGATCCATCGGCATTGAGCCGCGCCAGATTGGTGCGGGCCTGACCGCTGATTCTCGTAAACCGGCCGCCCACGAGAATCTTGCCATCCGCCTGAACGCTCAACGCATCCACCAAGGATACAACGCGAGCGGATGCTCCTATCATCGGAAGGAATCCGGCATCGAACGAACCATCGGCGTTGAACCGGGCCAGGTTGGTGCGGGATTGGCCGCCCACCCTGGTGAAAGAGCCGCCCACAAGGACCTTTCCATCCGGCTGCACGGCGATCACATTCACAGCAAGATCCGTGATTGGAAGGAACGCGCTGTCGAGCGTGGCCAGATTCACCGACAACACGGCGACCGCGCTGGTGACACTGCCGCAGGCGTTGCTCACCGCGGCGCAGTAGCTGCCGATGTCGCGGGCTTGGAGATTTGACCGCACGAGGGAGGCGTTCGTGGCCCCGCGCAGCGGCGCGGCGTCTTTCCACCACTGGTATTGCAGCGGCGCCGTGCCCACTGCAGTGACGGCGAACGTCGCGCTCTGGCCCAGTTGCCGCATCTGGCTGACGGGTTGCGCGGTGATCACCGGGTCAATCACCGTGAGCCGGGCCGCCGAACTGATCGCGCTACCAAGACTGTTGCTAACCACCACCGCGTAGCCGCCTTCGTCCGCCTTGAACACGTTGCTCAACGTGAGCGTTGCCGTGGAGGCGCCGGACACGTTCCCGCCGTCGGCCAGCGGGACGCCGTCCTTCAACCATTGGAAGCTGAAGGGCTCAGAACCGCCGGGCGCCCCGGAAAACGTCGCAGTCGTGCCGGCGTTGTTTGTCCGGCTGAACGGCGCGGTGACGATGATCGGGCTTCCAAGTGAAGTCTCCACAAACCAAGAAGAGCCGTTGCCCTGCCCTCCGGTGATGCAGCCCCGCGCGCGAAGCGTTCCGCCGGAAGGGAGGATGACGTCGGTCAACTCCCAGCCGCCGGGGATCCGCGCGCCTTCGCCGAGCACGGTCCAATCCGCGCCGTCCGGCGAATGCTCGAAGGTCGCGCGCCAGACTTCCGGGGCGCTCCCTGCTCGCAGCCAGGTGATCATCGAGCCGTCAATGGCGAGGCTCTGCGTGGCAGGCGCGCTGTTGTCGAAGCGCAGCAGCCCTTGCTGCCATTGCCCGTTGGGCATGACGGTGGAGCCGGCCACGAGGATCTTCCCATCCGGCTGTAAGGCCACCCCATAGACCGTGCTGCCCATCGTCGGGTTGAACGAATTGTCGAGGCTGCCGTCCGCGTGCAGCCGGGCCAAGTAGTAGCGTTGTTCGCCGGCCATCAGGCTGAACGAGCCGCCCACCAGGATCATTCCGTCCGCCTGAACCGCCAGCGAATACACCGTGGGATAGTCGTCTTGGTAGAGCGTGCCAGTTTGTGGGCGGAAGAGGCCATCCAAGGTACCGTTAGGGTTGAGCCGGGCAAGGTTGGTGCGCACCTGTCCACTCACCCGGCTGAAATAGCCGCCCACCAGAATCTTCCCGTCCGCTTGCAGCGCCAGTGCAGTCACGCCAGAATCCGTCCCCGGGTTAAACGAATAGTCCAGCGTCCCGTCCGCATTCAGCCGGGCAATCCGGTTGCGCGACTGCCCGCCCAAGGTCATGAACCAACCGCCTACAATGATCCGGCCATCAGGCTGCACCGCGAGTGATTCCACGACGTTGTTCGCGCCCAGGTTGAATGCGCCATCCGCAGTTCCGTCTTCGTTCAGCCGCGCGAGAAACTTGCGCGGCAGACCGCCCAGGGTGGAGAAACTCCCGCCCACCAGGATCCTCCCGTCCGGTTGTAGCGCCAGACATGTCACGCCGCTGTCGGTTCCTGGATTGAATGCTTCATCCATGGTCCCGTCTGCACGGAGCCGGCCCAAGTAATTGCGCGTCTGCCCGACCAGCGAATTGAAGTTGCCTCCCAACAGAATCCTGCCGTCCGGCTGCACCGCGATGGCCGACACGGTCCCGTTCGCGCCCGGATTAAAGCCCGCGTCCACCGTGCCATCCGGGTTCAACCGGCCAATGCGGTTGTGCGGTTGTCCGCCCAGCGTGGTGAAGTCGCCGCCGATGAGAATCTTCCCGTCCGGCTGGAGCGCCTGCGCGAACACTTGGCCGTTCACCACGGGGTTGAAGTTGGTTTCGAGGGTGATCACGTTCACGGTCAAGCTCGCGTCGGCGCTGGTCACAGTGCCGAACTCGTTGCTCACCACCACGCGATACGTGCCGGCATCGCTGGCCTGGAGATTCGTCAAGGTCAGCGCAGGCCCGTTGGCCGCGCTCAGGGGCGCATCGTCCTTCCACCATTGGTAGTTCAGCGGCGCCGTACCGACCGCCGAGACGCTGAAGGTCACGCTTTGACCCCGTTCGCGCGCCTCGCTCACCGGCTGGGCAGTGATCACGGGGTCAATGACCGTCAGTGCGGCCCCCGCGCTGGTGAGGCTGCCGAAGCGGTTGCTCACCACGACGTGATAGATGCCCGCGTCGGCGCCCAGCACGTTCGTCAGCGTCAGCGTCGCGGTGGACGCCCCGGTGACCTTTCCTCCGTCCCCAAGCGGCGCGCCGTTCTTGAACCATAGAAAGCTGATCGGCTCCGAGCCTCTGACGACCACGCGGAACGTGGCGGTCGCGCCGGCGTCCTGCGTCTGGCTGATCGGCTCGGCCACAAACACCGGCTCGCCGGCGTAGGCCTCCACAAACCAACCCGAGCCGGAGTTGTAACCGCCCGACACCCAGCCCCGCGCCCGCAGCCGGCCACCTTGCGGAACTGTAACGCCGTTGAGTTGCCAACCGCCGGAAACGCGCGTGCCCTCGCCGAGAGTCGTCCACGTCAGGCCGTCCGGCGAATGATCGAAACTGGTGCGCCACACTTCCGGGCTGGTGCCGCCGCGCAACCAGGTGATCGTGGTGGCATCGAAGTCAAGGCTCTGCGTCGCGGGCGCGGTCGCATTCAGCCGGCCGAGGGAGTAGCGCACCCGCCCGCCCAGAAAGGTAAACTCGCCGCCCACGAGCACCTTGCCGTCGGCCTGGATGGCCAGCGCCTCCACGACCCCATTGACACCGGGATTGAACCCGCTGTCCAACGTGCCATCGGCATTCAGTCGGGCCAGGTAGTAGCGCGATTGCCCGGCCACCGTGGTGAAGTAGCCGCCCAGCAGGATTTTCCCGTCCGCCTGGAGTGACAGTGAATAGACATAAGCGACCGGCGAAACGCCACCCACGCCTGGATTGAACCCGGCGTCCAGGGAGCCGTCCGCGTTCAACCGCGCGATGGAGTTGCGCGGCTGGCCCGCGACCGTTGTGAAAGCACCGCCCACGACAACCTTCCCGTCTGGCTGCACCGCCAAGGCGTAAACCGAGCCGCTGGCTCCAGGAGCGAAGTTCTCATCCAACGTCCCGTCAGGATTCAGCCGAGCCAGGTTCGTGCGGGGCTGCTCGCAAAACACGGTGAACTCCCCGCCCACGAGAATCTTCCCATCCGGCTGAAGGGCGAGCGACCGCACTTCGCCGTCGGCATCCGCTTGAAAGGTGAAGTCCACCGTCCCGTCCGCCTCCAGCCGTCCCAGGTTGTTGTGCGATTGCCAGTTCAGGGTGTTGAAATAGCCGCCCACGATCAACTTGCCGTCCGGCTGCACCGCCAACGCATAGCATTCAGAAAAGCCAGGAGTCCCCAGCGCGGCGCTGAATCCAAGATCCACCGTTCCGTCCGCCTCCAGCCGCGCGAGTCCGCGCTGTGTCCACCCGCCCAGTTGGCTGAACGCGCCGCCCACGACGATCTTCCCGTCACTCTGCACGGCGAAGCAATGCACCATCTCGTTCGCGCCCGGCTGGAAGTTGAGATCGAGCGTTCCGTCCGCGACCAACCGGGCCAGGTTCGCGCGCGGCTGTTCGCCGATCGCCGTGAATAAGCCGCCGAGCAGGATGCCGCCGTCCGCCTGCACCGCCAGCGCATGCACCTGCGGATCTCCACCTGGAATCACATAGAGGTCGTCGGCTGCCGGCGTCTGCCCGTGGAGTGGGACCAACGCAAGCAGGGCGAAAGCAGAGAGGACGCAACCGCCGAGGAGGCCCGGAAGTCTTCGCCACGCCGCGGAGAATGAGCAGTGCGCCGCGCGGGAAGGCGGGAATAGCCGCGCCGGGAGCGTCCGGGTCGGCGGCCTCGCGCGTGGAATGATCTGCCTCCGTGGTTCGTGAGTCTGTGCCTGACAGTTGCGTGCTTGAGGATCAAGGCCACGCGCCTCCGAGTCTGGTGCTCGCTGGGAACTCTTCATCGCCTGTCTCGCTCGGGTGGGATGTGCTCCAAACCACCGGAACTTGGTGCCGGATGGT
>CAZJTM010000110.1:0-19931 GCA_964548925.1 uncultured Verrucomicrobiota bacterium
TGCATAGATGCGATCGGCGGTGTCCCCCGCCCCACCTACGCGTGCCGCGACGCTGGCATAGTTGAGATTGGTGTCGAGGGTCAGCATGGTCAGGCCGGCCATGCGACAACCCATGCGCCCGTTGGACGCTTCGTATAGGTATCCGTTCACCGTGGGATTCGTGCTCCCATTCATGGTGAAAAACCAATTGGTGAAGAACCGCTCCGCTGCGGCGTAGTTCGTCCCCACCGGGTCTGTTACTGTAACGTAGGGCTTGGCGACAGTGTCCGGGACGGGCGTGTTCGTGAAGTTGACCAGAATGACCGCCAGATAGAGCGTCCGGTCGGTTCGCATCGCGCCGTAACCGAAATCCTCCAGCGTGGGCTGGGCCGCGCACGGGAGAGGCAAGCAGGCTGCCGCACCGAAAATCCCGAGGGCGAGGAACTTGAAAAGCGTTTTCATGGCGATGCTTGGGTTGGCGTCCGCGAGCGGTCGTTATTGCAGGCTGACCAGCACCAACACCAATCCGCGCTCGCCCGCCAGCGGCGTCATGGCCTTGCCGAGGATCGCGCCTTGGGCCAACGCTGAATTCATCGCCTTCATCGCGTGACCAGGCGTGTCAGAGGTCGTGAGCAAGTCACCGGGGCGAACCGGTTGTTTCGTGGCATCCACGAGCGCAAAGACGCGTCCACTCAAGGCCACGTTCTTTCCGCCTTCGAGCTTCTCCGTCTGGATCATGCTGATGCCGGGTTCCACGCCGCCGGCGCCACTCACGATGCCCGCAACTTTGTGGTCGTAGGCACTTGTGCTCAGCTTGAGCCGACCAGGTTGGTCCGGATCAATCACCACCACCGCGCCGGGTTGGACGAGATCATCGGACATCGCAAAGGGTTCGGCCAGGTCCGCACCACCGCGGATCGTGAGCGTGGCGCAACTCATGTCGCCCTCGGTCCAGAACCCATTCGCACCGGTGAAAAACTTGGCGCCGCCGGTGGCGCGTACGCGGAACATGTTCGTTTCGGCTTCCCAGGCCGTGAAATCGGCATCCGTGTTGTCGGCCCAGACGAACGAGCCGTCGCCCCACGCGTGAGCGCGCCGGCCAGCGGCGAAGCTGTATTGGCCGAATGCGTCGTTGTCGCGTCCGCCCGGAACGGTGGCGTACAATCCGCGGGCCCGATTGCCACTGCCCCCGCCCACAGTGCCGTAATCCTCCGTGGCTTCATTCCCTGATCCGCCGCCAACGGCGCTGTAGGTGCCAGAGGCCTCGTTGTTGATGCCGCCCGCCACGGTCGAGTAGTTGCCGCTGGCCGTGTTATCGCGCCCTCCGCTGACGGTGTCGTAGGTGCCATCGGCGGTGTTTCGGTTGCCGCCGCCCACGGTGGCGCTCTCGGCGAGGGCACGGTTCAGGGAGCCGCCGGCCACCACCGAGTAGTTGCCGTAGGCCGTGTTGGTGTAGCCACCCCCTACCGAGGCATAGTTGCCGTCGCTCTTGTTACGGGCGCCGCCGGCCACCGTCCCACGGTTCCGGGCTGAGTTGTGATCACCGCCGCCGATGAAGCTGTAGTCACCCGTGATTTGATGGAACGTGCCGCCCCCCACGGCGGATTTCTCACCACTGACGATGTTGGCTTGGCCGCCGCTAATGACGCTGTAACCGCCATCGGACGCGATGCTGTTGGCCGACCCGCCTCCGATGTTGGCGTAACCGGAAACCGCCTGGACCGTGTTGCCGCGCCCACCGCCGATCGCCGACCAACTCGAGTCAACGGCGTTACCCGAACCACCGCTCACCGTGCCGTAGCTGCCCTTCACGCGGTTTGTATCCGCGTTGGCACCGCCGCCCGCCACCACCGCACCGTCGTAGCCCGCGCCAACAAAGTTGCCGGCGAAACCTCCCACGATGTTCGGACTCGCGGTCTTTGGCTCCAGCCGGAAAGCCCGTTGCCCGTTGACTCGCAGTTCCAGCGCTTGGCCATCGGTGGTGCCGAGAAAGTGCGAGCCCGGCACCGTCCCCGCATTGCCGGCGGTTTGCCAGAGGGTGCCGCCGCCGACGTTGGTGAGGTTCGCGCCGTTCCCATAGAACGAGCCCAAGAAGACGTTCGAAGAATTCCCGAAGTTAACCTTGCCGCTGTAAATGCCTTCGATGGCACTGGACGGCAGGGTGCCGGTAACGGTGGAAGCGTAAGGCGCCGGCGTGAGCCGCTGCCGGGGAGAGAGTGTCTGGTATGTCTTGGCGCGGTTGGTGCGCACGCTGATCTCCAACCACTCACCGGGGCCGATCCAATCCCGTGGGGGCACAAACGTCCGCCGGAAGGAGTTCGGGCCGAAATCCAGTGTGACGCCGAAGTTTCCCTCTGCCACCATGACAGCGAGGTTCGTGACGCTGTCCCCGACTTGATTGCCGGCATTGTCGTAGAGCGAAAAGATGAAATTGTAGTGTCCGTCCAGCGGACCGTTGGTGTTCACCAGCCGGCCTTGGTAGGTGAAGGTCGTTTCAAGCTGCGCCGAAGCGGTGAAAGAGCCAGCCGACACAAGAAGGGTGGCCAAAGCGATGCGGAGTGTTTTCATGGAGGGCAAGACGTCGTTGTGCTTCATCCGATGGTTCATGCAGTTGGAGAGCATTCTTACGCAATCCCGTGGCCAGCCAATGGGCAAGCGGCGCCCAGGGGGAGCAGCAACCAGAGACTCCTCAAACTGGCTCCGGTTGCGGGAGAGTTGAGTTCGCCCTCGTCCCACACCAGGCAGGTTCGGAAACAAATGTGGGCAGAATTCGCTGGGCTCCGCTTACGGGACCACCCGGGCACGCAGAAACAACGAAGGAGTGTTGTATGTGGGAACGGCCACTTCGACGCCGTCGGCGGTCAGCACAACGTTTTGCACGTTCGTCCACTGGTTCAAATCCGCCGAGGCTTCCACCGCCACAGTGGAGCCGCTTGCCCCCTGCAGCCAAGTGCGGAAGACGCCCTCCGTCACCCGCGTCATGCCTACAGCGTTCGCAAAACTCAGTTCTCCACCCGCCAGCGGCAACGTCCCATGAACGACGCGGTGATTCCCGGTGTCCGCGATGTAGAGACTGCCTTGCGCGTCCACGGCGATGCCCTCGGGATTGCTGAAGAGCGCCGCGCTCCCCACGCCGTCCACGCCTCCCTCCCGGCCCGCGCTCCCTCCGATCGTGGTCACCATCCAATTGGTGTCAATCATCCGGATGAGGTGATTGTTGCGATCAGCGATGAACACGTTGCCTGCGGTGTCCACGGCGATCCCGGTCGGGCGGTTGAAACGGGCAGCGCTGACAAAACCATCCGTCGCGCCCGGTTCACCCGCTTTGCCAGCCCAGGTGGTTACATTTCCGTTCGTGGCCACGCGGCGGATCGTGTGGTTCTCCGTGTCCGCGACATAGAGAAAGCCCTCGCGATCCCACGCCAGCCCGCGTGGACCGCGAAATCGTGCCGCGCTGGCAAAACCGTCCTTCGAACCCTGGCTGCCGGACAGGCCCGCCAGCGTGGTTACCTGGCCATCGGCGCCGATCTTCCGCAACGTGTGATTGCCCGTGTCCGCGACGTAGAGCAGACCGTCGGGCGCAAACAGCACGCCCATCGGACTCCGAAACCGCGCCGCCAGCCCCGTGGCATCAACCGCGCCGGCCACGCCATGTCCACCGGCCAGAGTCGCAACCGTCAGATCGGGCGCAACCTTGCGGATGACATGGTTGTTCTGGTCAGCGACGAACAGCGTGCCATCCGGACTGCCGGCCAACGCCACCGGCACACGAAAGCGAGCGGCAGGGCCCACGCCATCGTTCGTGCCTCCCAACCACGCGGCGCCGGCCAGCGTGGTAGTGACGCCCGACGCCGTGATGTGACGTAGCGTGTGGGTACGGTCCACCACCGTTACCCCGCCGGTGTTGGACACCCACACGCCGGATGGATCCTGAAACCGCGCCTCGGTTCCCGTCCCGTTGGCGAAACCGGCGCCCGCAGGCAAACCGGCGAAAGTGCTCACCTGTCCGTTCGTTGACAGCTTGCGGATGAAATGCCCGGACCACTCGGACACCAGCACCTCACCGTTAGCCATGTGTAGGATTCCGTTGGGCCCATCGAAAAGCGCCGCAGCGGCAGGCCCATCCACGTAACCGGACACGCCCGGTTGCCCTGCAACGGTGCTAACTTCGCCGGCCGACGTCACGCGCCGCAGGCTGTGATTGAAAGCATCGGTCACGTAGAGGTCGGTGCCGTCCAACGCCAGACGCGTTGGTCCATTGAAGCGGGCATTCTCACCCGTGCCGTCAGCCGCGCCAGTCAGCCCGGCGCTCCCAGCGAGCGTGGTCACTTGCCCTGCCAGGCTGATGCGGCGGAGCGTGTGATTGCCGGTGTCTGCCACCACCAAGTTGCCCACGGCATCAAAGGCCAGACCATCCGGCGAACGGAACTGTGCTTCAAGGGCGGGCCCATCAGCGCTGCCGCGCGAACTGCCCGCGAAAGTGGTCACCATGCCTTGAAGCGTCACGCGCCGGATGCGGTGATTGTAACTGTCCGTCACATACAAATGGCCATCGGGGCCGAAGGCCAAACTTGAAGGATAACTGAAACGAGCCTGGCTGCCGTGGCCATCGGTGTCGTCCTGCACTTCCGGCGCTCCGGCCAGCGTCGTCACCGTTCCCGCGACTGAAATGCGGCGGATCGTGTGATTGTAGTTATCCGCGACGTACAGGTTGCCCTCGGCGTCTGCAACCACACCGCTCGGTTCAGAGAAGCGCGCCAACGCTGCCGGGCCATCGTTCGTCCCGCTCTGACCGGCGACGCCCGCCACCGTGGTGACCAAGCCCGCGGGGCTGATCTTGCGGATGAGGGAGTTCAATCGGTCGGCCACGTAGATGTTGCCCTGTGAATCCGCCGTCAGGTCGTATGGCCCGCGAAACCGTGCCACCGCCAGCGAACCGTCCGCGCTGCCGGGACCGCCCGGCAGGCCGGCGAGATTGGTAAAGGCGTACTGGGATTCGGCAAGCGCCGAGAGGCAGAGTCCGAACAGGAGAATGCAGGTTGTTCTCATGAGAAAATTGCTCCCGAATGAGTTTTCGCGCTTTGAACGCCTGAACCGGCAGCACCGACCCAAGGATTCAGAGCGTTCAGGGATTGAGGGAGAATCCGTGGACGCTTTGAATCTCCGGGGTGGTTCAAGGAAAGAATCGCCCGCTTTATCACGGCTTGTGCAAGCGGTAGAAGCGGCTGGCTCCCGTCGCGTTGTTGGTGATCACGAACTGGCCGTCCACGAGGGCGGGGGCGTTGGTGACGCGCGTGAACTGGGCGGGGCTCAACGCCGGGGTGGACTCCAGTTGGTAGCCGCCCGAGGCGCTGGTCCAGGACACCGCCGCTTTGTTCGGTGAGGCCGCGGGCGCAATGGTGAGCGCGGGCGGCGGGCAATCGCCGCCGGTCACCCTCAGGGTGTAGTTGCGGGGCAGGGCGGAGCCGCCTCGCTCGTTGACCACGATGAGGAAGCGGGAACCCACCGGCACCGTAAAGGAGAACGATCGTTCGTAGCCCGAGGTCCGGTAGCCGAGGTCACCCAAGTGGTTTTGGGCGGGATTCTCCGGGTTGAAGGTTTCGAGATAGGCCGCGGCGAACACTCCGGAACCAAAGACATACTCCGAGTTGAGGGCCACCCCGACGCACGTTGAAGGCCCGGCATTGGTGAACAGGTGCGCCTGGTAATACGCCATGTTGGTGACGGTTTGCCAGTCGCCCGCGTTGGAATCCCATTCGGTTGTCGTCCAAGATACCTGGGGGAGACTGGTGCGCATGCAGGTGGTCGGATCGCTCGAGTATAACTCTCCGATTTGAACCGGGTCGTTGGTGGTCAACGTGCCCAACACCGGTTCGACGCAAGTCAGGCAGCCCCCCGTGCCGTTGGTGCCAACACGGCCCGAAAGGTAAAGCGACCAGCAAGCGAGCGTTCCAGCAACGCGCCCCCGATTGACAATGCGCAGCCGCCAAGGTTCGTCGTGCCAACTCTCATGGTACCTCCCAATGAAGGCGCTGAGAGGTTCGAGCGGCCGGAACACCCCGGCGAAGGGCGGGTGGGCCGAGGTGATGGCGTTGCGCGCGTTGTCGCGGAAGGTGGTTCGATACTTGTCTTCACAGCCGGTACCGTAGCTGTCGTTGGTGCCGCCCAGCGCACGGCTGAGCAGCACGGTCTGGCCATCGAACCCCACCAGAGCGATTTCCAGGTCGCCCACGTTCTCATGGGTGAGGTGCAGAGAAGCCTGGACGCTCTCGATGGTGCCAACGAAGTAATGCGTGCTGACGGGCACTTCGAGAGTCATCCGTCCCGGGATGGCGTAGTTGGTCGGGTTATCGAAGCGTTGAAGTGGCCCCGGCATCCCGCTTTCCACCTTGACCGAACTGGCGAAGGCAGGCCCGGAACTGGTGAAGCTCAGTTCCAAATCCACTGCGCCCCACATGCTGCCGGGGCTGCTGACCTGGAACGGGGTGATATTCGTAGCCACACCGCCCGGCGGGAGGTCGGGATAGAGCGACTCCGGCTGGGTCACCAGCAGGTCGCCTGCGGGCGAGGTCAACAAGGTCCGGATTCCGGTCAGCGGTGTCGGAAAGGTGTTGGTGACCGGGATATACAGAGCATCGCACTCGCTGGCGTTGATCCTGCCCGGCAGGGCATTGTTGCCAACGATCTGTGCCGGACCGCTCTGGAGCGGTGGGTCAATCAGGGTCAAGGTCACCTCGTGATCGTCCCAATCATCGTCCGGCTGGGTGTAATCAACGCGGAAGGCGAATGGGGGTACTTGGAGGCGTGCTCCATCGGGAAGTCCGTTGAAGATTCCCTGGATGGGCTCTTCCGGGTAGGCATCGGCACTGAAGATGACCAGGGGTTCCCCCTCCACTGGCGCCGCGTCCAGAAAGACCCTGAGCGAGGTGTTGGTGATGGTCAGAACGCCGTCATCCCAGAAGTCCGTCACTCGAATGACATCATACTGCTCAGGCCGTATCCCCTGGATGTCCACTTCGACGACGGCGTTGGACTCCAAGGACAGATGATCAAACATCAAGTGCCCCACCGTCCTACCGGGCTCGCGTCCGGGGTTGAGGGTTCCACCGGAAACCGTCACCCTAGGAAGCCAGCCCTCACCCGCCAGGACCGCTCCGGGAAGCACTTGGACAAGTCCATTGTAGATTCCGCTGTTGGCCCGCAGCGTGCCGGACTCAACCACCATGCCAAGCCTGGGGTAAGCTGCCGTGTAGTAGGGGAGGAACACCGGGCCATCGAGTTGAAGCTCGCCCAGCCCTCGCTTCACGATCTGCGAATCGCCAAAGTCGGCGTATATCACGCCACTAAAAACCGTCGAGCGATGATCTCCGCCCAACACCAACCGCGCGCCGTCCGGGTGGTAATCCACCCACACCGCCCCACTGCCTTCGAGCGATCCGATGGCCTGCTCGCGAACGCGTTCCAGCCACAGTCTCCCCCGAGAATGAACGGTCACGGCGGCCAAGGGGTGAATCTGGGGCAAGTCGTAGAAATAAACCCGTGCTGACGTCAGGACGTTGGTATCGGGCTCACCCACCACCAGCGCACCCGGAATAGCACCGTGCGGGATAGTCTTCCGACATTCGACCCTTCCCTCCCTCGCCCAAGTGGTCCCCACGTAACTGTTACTCGCACTGCCGGAGAGAATGAGTCCGCCGGGCCCTTCCTTGGTCAGTTGGCCGACTCCGGCAATCTGGCCCGAGAGCGTCAGCGTGGTGTTGGTGGCCACTCCCACACGCGCGGCGCTCTGCAGGCCAATCAAGCCGTCCCAGAGATTGGTTTCGCCCGCAGCCCAAAGCGGTGGGAGGTCTGGCAACCCGGTGCTGTTCAGTGTGAGCGTCTCGTGCAGGATGGACACGCCGGGTTCTAGGATCAGCGAGGCGTTGTTGAGGACCAACGTGCCGCCCACGCCGGTGCCCAAGGCGTTGTCGTGCGCGACATGCACTTGGCCGGCCTGAATCGAGAGATTGCCTGTGAATGAATTCGACCCGCTCAGGCGCACATTGCCGGAGCCGGTCTTCACGATTGAGCCGTTCCCTTCGACTTGCGCCGGGATCGCCAATTCCAGAGGATCGCCCACCGGCACGTTCTGATCCGTCACGCTGAAGGTGTGGACGCCGGTCAATCCCAACATGCCGTCGAGCGTCGAGCTGCCGGTCACGCCGGTCCGGAAAGAAACGGCGACATTGCAGCCGGCGGCCAGAGTCAGGCGTCCTGGAAGCGGCGCGCTGACATCGCCACCGTCGGCAAGCACCAGGTCAGCCACGGCATCGTTGAAACCGTTGAGATTCCAGCGGCCCTGGCGACGCACCGTGGCCGAGCCCACCTCGGCATTGCCCAGGTTCACAGCCTCGGCGTCGGAGCCGAAGCCCCCGATGACCAGCCGCCGCGGGATGCTGTTGGCGCCCGTCTTGTTCATTTCAAGCCGGCCTTTCGCCACGAAGAGATCGCCCGCGAACGTGTTGCCCGCCGTGCCAGTGAGGGCCAGCGTCCCTTCGCCGGCCTTGGTCAAGTCCCCGGTCCCGTTGATGACTCCGCTGATCGTCAGGGTGTTGCTGGATGCGACGAACACGACCGCGTTGCTGGCCAGGGTCACGGTGTTCGGCAAGGTGACGTCGCTCTGGGCCAGAAGTGCGCCGTAACCCGGCAGTGGCAGGCCGTCGCCACTGAGCGTCAAGGGCTCATTCAGGCTGGTCACCGGCGTCAGCAGGTTGAGAATGCCGCCGGGTTGGACCGTCGTGCCAGCCGTGGCGGCGCCGAGCGCGAAATCGTTGATGACCCACAGGATTCCCTCCTCGACCACCACTGGGCCGGCGAAGGTGTTGGCCGACTCCAGCCACAGGTAGCCGCCGCCGCGCAGACGGAACCCGCCTTCCGAGATCATCGCATCTACCACGACCACGCCGATGGGCGTCGCCAACTGAAAGACGGTGTCCGGTCCCAGTTTCAGGTTGCCGGCGAGCCGGCCCCCCGAGGATGGCGCGGCCGTCACCTGGCGCTGCACGCCCAGCCAGCCTGCGCCAGTCTGCACGGATCGGGGCTGCGTGGAAGTCCCCTGCTCGAAGGCCACTTCGTCCACCCAGTCGGCACGTCCATTCAAATCAAGCACGCCGTTTGGGCACAAGGTCACTGTGGCCGAATCGGCAATCTGCTGGCTGCGGGCAAACTGGACGATGCTCGTGGGAACGAGGGAGCCGGCGCCGATGACCAGATCACCCGGGATGGCATTGCTGTAAAGGACGCTGTGATTCAGCCGCAGCAAACTGCAGTCCGTCCAGGTGGTTCCGGCGTAGGTGTTCGCCTCCGCCCCCGCGAGTTCAAAGGTCGCGCCTTCCAGATGCAACGCGCCGATGCCACTCAGCCGATTGGACAAGACCAAGGTGCCGCCACTCCAGAGGCGGCTGTCAGCGTTGAGGGCGATGGTGCCGCCCCACGTACAATCGCCATAGCCTCGCAGAACGTAGTCCTCCAAGGTGGTCTGGTTGAGCATCAACGGTTCATCGGGCACGTGGACGGAGGCCAGCCGGAGCACCGCGTTGCTGTTCACGCGCGTGCCGGCCAGCAGCCCGCCGCCGGCGCCCAGGGCCAGGTTGTGGCCCACCTCCAGTTCACCGTCGTTGACCACGGTCAGCCCGCCATAGCTGTTGGCGCCACCCAAACGCAGCATTCCCGGCCCCGCCTTGACCAGGCCCACGCCGAAGTAGAACGGCGCGCCGGTGGTGCCGGCGCTGACCGCCGCGCTGACTTCAAGATCGAGCCCCGTGGCAATATCGCCGACCTGAAACGTGCGGTCGTCATTCCCGAGGTAGAGGTTGCCCGAAATCACGGCGGTATCCCCCAACCCATCCACGGTTACGTCGCCGCCCAACCGCAACTGGCCCTTGCCCGTTTGCACGGTGCCGCCCCCCACAAAACGGAGGCTGCCCACGGTGTTCGTCTGGCCGTCCAAATCGAGCACGCATCGGCGATAGATCGTCACGTCCGCGTCCGGCGCAATCTGGTTGTTCTCCACGAGCCGCACCGTGGCGGGCTTGGTGACGCCAACGATGAGGTCGCCGGGCACGGCGATCTGGCCAACTCCGCCGGAGACCTTGTTCAGGATCAGTGTGCCGTTCTGCACCCACATCGTGCCGTCAAAGCGATTCGAGGCCGTGCCAAACAGAGTGACGCTGTTGCTGCCGACCATGACCACGGAGCCGCGGTTGCTGATCACGCCGCCGAAATTGATGTTGCCGCCGCCGTTGAGGCTGAGGTTGGCGCGGTTGAGATTGATGTCGCCGGAAAGCAACAGCGTGGCCGAGGTGCTGCCCACGTTGAACGCCTGGTGTCCGCTCAAGGTGATCGGCACGTAGAGGGTGTTCCCCAGGTTGGCCTGGGCCGCATTGATCCCGTCGGTGAGGGTGATGGCATTGCCGCGCACGGTATAGCCGTTGATGGTAAACGTGAGGTCGGTGAACGTGCGGCCAACGAGATCGTTGGTCGTCGCCAGGGTCCGTCCGCCCGGCAAGAGGGGGAAATTGAGTGAATCGTCATTGGCGGGGGCGCCGGCGGGAGACCAGTTGGCCGCCGTGCTCCAGAGACCGCCCGATTGGCCCGTCCATGTCTTGGTCGCTGCGGTCGCGCACAAGCAAGAGGCCAGCAGCATGGCCGCGCTGCAGAAGCAGCCCCACGTCGCTCGCGCGGTGCGTGAGGCCAAGGGGCGCTGGTTCGCGAGTGATTCGGCCTGTGAGGAGGCACTGCTGATGGGGAACAGTGGAGTCTGCATACTTGCCAAGTCGTGAGTCATCTATGGGGCATCTTCCCAAAGACTCGCTTGACTCCAATGGGCAAGTGGCGCCCATCCGCGAGATCCGACCTCCCTCCCGCTGGCAGGCCAAAAAGCGTCCGGTCGGCAGGACGCCGGCAGCACGCTGACGCATCAGCCCTCGTCGTCGCCGTGGGAATACACCGCCGGATCGAGTTGTCTCCTCTGGACCAAGTCGTGGAGGTCGCGGCGAATGGTCTTGCGGTCCACGCGGAATTCGCCGGCAAGTTCGGAAATGTTTGGCTTCGCTTGCGAGCCGCGCAGGCGCTTGAGCAATTCGTGCTGGCGGGCCAGTCGCTCAGTGAAGAGCCGCTCCCGGTCGCTGTCCTCGATCAACTCCGCCCGCTCCAGTGAACGCAGCGCCCGCACCGTCTGCCCCAGGCCACATTCGGTCATCGCGGTCTCGACGGTGCGCTCCAGTTGCGCGATGTCCACCGGTTTCTCGATGACGTAATCCGCGGAGAACGGTCCCTGCAGCGCGCCCAGCTTCCCCGCGATGTCGAGCGTGCCGGAAATGACAATTACGGGCACATGCGCCGCAACCGTCTTGAGCTGCGGCAGGAAGGTCGTGCCGAGTTCGCCCCGCGCCAGCACGTGATCGAGGATGATCAGGTCGGGCACGCGTTCCTGCAACGCCGCCAGCGCCGCCGATCCGGTGCTCACGCAGGTCAGGCGATAACGGTTCAACACCTGCGCATAGAGGCGGATCTGCGTGGGCTCATCCTCCACGATCAAAATCGAACCGGCGAAATGGTTGTTCTCGGCCATTTGTGCGGTCGCCACGCTAGCGGAGTCCGGAAGGCTTGCCTAGTGGGCAAGTGAGGCCCATCAGGCTTTTTCCCCGGGCGACCGGCCCACCGGCAGCAGGACCCGAAACGCCGTGCCCTGGCCCACGACGGTTTCGACGTCCAGACCCAAGCCGTCCTGTTGGGCGATGGTGTAAACGGTCGTCAGGCCCAGACCCGTCCCGCGCTGTTGACCGCTCTGTTTGGTGGAGAAAAACGGCTCGAACATGCGTGGCAGGATCTCCGGGGCAATGCCCGGCCCGAAGTCCTGCACAGTCAATTCGACGTATTCCGCCGCAGGCCGCGGCGCGAGGATGCGCGTTCGCCCATCGAGACGCAGCCGCACGCTCAACCTCAGTTTGCCGTTGCCAGCCATGGCCTCAGATGCGTTGACGATCAGGTTCAACAGGATTTGCTCCAGCCGGCTTTTGTCGCCAGTGACCGCCGGCGTTTCCGGGGCGAGTTCGAGCGTGAGCACGATGCCGCTCAGGAACTGCTTGCTCAGCATCGCCAGAGTTTCGCCCACGACGGTGTTGACGCTGTAGGGTTGGTTGGGATCGCCCGGCTGGCGGCTGTAACCCAGGATCGAGCGGACAATGTTTTTGCCCTGCACCGCCGCCTGTTCGATGTCCTCCAGGTTTTGCTTCGCGTTGCCCGTGGGCTGGAGTTCGCGTTGCACGAGCTGCCCCGCCATGCGGATGATCGAAAGCAGGTTATTGAAATCATGCGCGATGCCGGCGGCTAACGTGCCGAGCGCTTTCATCTTCTCGCTGTGGAGAAGCTGCGATTGAGCCGATTTGAGTTCGCGGCGGTTTTCGGCGGCGATCGCTTCGACCTCCGCATACGCTGCGATCAGCCGGCGATGATGCCACAGGCTGTACAACGCAAACAAGCCGACCAGACCGGCGCCGAAAACGGAGAGCCAAAGCGCGAGGCCCGGATCAACCCGGCTCGCCGCAGGCTCTTTCGTCGCCTGGACGGTGCCTCTGCCGGATGAGCGGGCGATTTCCCACGGCAATCCCAAGTCGGTCAATTCGCGCTCCAGGCGTCCCAAATCCCAAATCTGAACCTCCCGGTGATCGGTCGCGGCCGCCAGAAAATCCCCATTGGGGCCGAAGCTCAAATCCGTGATCCGCTCGGGGTGCGGGGCGTTGAAGTTTGCGAGGACGGTGGCGAGATCGGACTTGAGCAACCGGGCCTGCCGAATGCCATGAGTCAACGCAATCCGCTGACCGTCGACGCTGAACGCCAGCGTTCCACTCAAAGCGCTGGCCACGTCTCGTTTCAAGCGAGTGACGCATTGCCAAGTCTGCGTGTCGTAAAACAGGAACTCCGTCGAAGCCCCCACAACGAGCCGCTGTCCGTCCGGGCTGAACCAGACGTATCCCCCCTCATCCTCCAACGTCGCGATTTGTTGTTCGAGTTGCGTATCCCAAACATGCGTGCCCCCACCCTTCCAAGCGCTCGTCGCCACCCACCGTCCGTCCGGACTGATGGTGGCTGCGCGCCGCGGGCCGCGCCACAAGAACTGCTGGAGCGTGGCCACGTCATCGAGATTGACAGCGGCGACGCGTGTGGGGGCGGCGGATGCAAACCAGCGTCGGGACCCTTGCGTGATGAACCCAATCCAGAAACCCCGTCCTTCCGTGCCGGGCAGAATTTGCGGTGGACTCAGGCCGACAGCTTCCGTCCTTGCCCCGTTGGTCAGATGGGTTTGGTAGAGCCCCTGCCCGGTGCTCACCACCAGCGCCTGGCTGTTCGTGAGAAACGCCAGGCGTTGCGCGCTGGGCAACGCCGCGTAAGCCACATGTTCATGCGTTTGACGACTCCAGACATGCACGCCCTCCGTGGTGGTGCCCGCCACCCAACGTCCATCCGGACTGCAATCCACCCCTTCGATATACTCGGAGAAGCCTTGCGGCACCACCAAGCGGGAGAAGCCTGCCGCCGCCGCGAAATCCCACGCGCCAATCCCCAACCGTTCCTTGAAGTAAACCAGCCGCCGCCCGCTTATATCGAAAGCGAACGCATAGCCCGCCTGCGTGGCCAGCAACGCCCGCCCGGAACGGCCATCCCAGAACCGCGTGGTTCCGTCCCAGGAGGTCGAAACCAGCACGTCCCCTTGCGGGTCGAAGAGCAGGCGCGTGACCACCGTCGTGTGCGCCTTTATCGTTTGGCGGCTGCCGGAGCGGCGGTCGAACAACGTGACGCTGCCTTCTGCGTGGCTGCCGGCCAAAATCGCACCGCCCGGATGCCAGGCGAGATCGGTCATCGGGCCGGGACCTTCCAATACTTGGGTCCGCCGGCGTTGCGCGAAATTCCACAGCTCGATCCGGTGATCGGCGGCGATCGCCA
Organism: uncultured Verrucomicrobiota bacterium; assembly: GCA_964548925.1. Lineage (GTDB taxonomy): Bacteria > Verrucomicrobiota > Verrucomicrobiia > Limisphaerales > MWDV01 > MWDV01. Next base: position 13,963 of record CAZJTM010000110.1, read on the forward strand.
ACTGCGAACCGTCCCGGTTGAAAACCTGCGCCGCCGCGACGCCGCCCACTTCCAACGCGCCCACCACCTGCCACGTGCGCAGACTGATCACATGAATGCGCCCCGGAAATTCCGCCGCCAACAGCCAGGGTTCGCTCGGATGAAACCGCACGCTATGTTCATGGAAACCGTTCAGCCGCGCCTCCAACTCGAACGCCAGTTTGCCCTCGTTGACGTCCCACACCCGCAACGCGCCGCCATGAAACCGCGCTGCCAGGAAACGTCCGTCCGGGCTGAAGTCGAGGGACATGGTCAACCGGTTGGGGAGCGAGACCCCCCCGAGTCGCGCCCGGTCCTGCGTGCGGAAAACCTCCACGCGGCCCTGACTGTCACCCCAGGCATAACATTTCATGTCTGCGGAGCAGCCGATGGCCTCCACGTTGGCCGGCATGGGTTGCCAGAATTCGCCCGGCCCGAGGTCCATCAACGCCAGGGTGGCGATGGCCTCATCGCGCAACTCGGACGACGGGCGGATGCGCACCGCGTCCCGGATCGCCTGCAACCCTTCGCGCCGCCGTCCCACCTTGTCGCTCCAACGCAACGCGCGGGCTTGGGCAAGCTGGGAACTCCACAGTTCCTCCGTCGCCCGCGTCGTTGCGGCCTGGGCGGATCGGGCATGATGATGCGCCTGGAGCGCATAGAACACGGCCACCAGCGCCAGCCCGATCGAGATGAAAAACGCGACCGCCGTCACCATGTTCGAGCGGGCCAACCCCCGGCGAATCTGGTCGTGCCGACGCTGGATTTCCTCGTCCGGCAGACGGGGTGGTTTCGGGGTCAAGTCATCGTTCATGCACCGGCGCGCCAATTGTTTTGTTGCGTAACCCCGACTTCCTTGAGCTGGCGCGTGCCCCAACCAAATCGGCCTGGCACGCCCAAACGGTAACGCCGTCCGCCGCCGGGCAGTTCTTTCAAGCCGGCGAACTTTGTTTCGTTTTGGGCACGGGTGCTCAGATCAACTCCTCCGCGTGTTTCGCCCGTTGCGGTTTCGGTTTCGCGTGCTTGGCGGCCTTGGCTTCCTCCGCCGCCCGCTCGAGGTTCAAGGACAGTAACCGTTCCAGAATCTGTTCGTCGCTCAGTTCGGCGGGCCAGCCGTAGGCGGCGGCGACAGCGGCGTCCAGTTTCTGGTGCGCGAGGTCCAGCCACGCGGGGAGTTCGTTGTAAAGATTCGTGAGCGTCCGCCTTTTCAGCTTGGCTGCGCATTCGTTGTCGCGCGGTTGCAGGCGCGGATAGCGCACGATGCCGATGCCGGTCTTTGCGTCCACGGTATTCGGGTCCACGAAGCGCGCCCACAGGCCGAACACGGAGCCAGGAAACTCAAGCGTGCGGGGTTCCGTCCATTCGGGCGGATTGAGCCAGCGTTCGCGCGAGTCGTTCAATTCGCGCGCGGCGGCGGCAATCGCGGCGCGGTGATCGGCGGCGGTCGCGCGATACGGTGGCGGCTCTTCTCGGATCGTGAGGAACCGCCGATCCACCATCCGAGCCATGCCGCCATTGAGTTCCAAAGTCTCCGTTTCCGCAGGTGACGAAGCGAGGGCTGGTTTCTGCAGGTCATCTCGGAACGGAAAGGGGAAAGTCTCAAAGCACTCGGTGGGGTTGTAGGTTGGGCGCTCGCCTCCGTGCAAAGCTTGGGTCGCATTGGTCCAAACGGCGTGAACCCGCGAATGGAGGACACCGAAGCGGTAATCGTCGTCGAACGCGATGGCGATGACTTTGGAATCGGGTAGAATCACCAAATCCAACCAGACGAAAAGGCGGTGTTTGGCGACGCGGGCTGTACCGATGTAGCGATTCAGATTGGCTGTGGCATCCCGAAAGTCCGGCAGAGTGCGGCCCAGCAACCACCAGTGAGTCCGCCGCCATCGGTCGTTGTTCCGCTCGCGATCCTCTTTGACATTTTCGATCACGTGCTGGAACGGCAGCCGATAACGACTCGCCGACTCCTTGGCACACCCCACGCCGAAGTCCACGATCCAGCGGTCCGAGTTCTCCCGCACCAAATCGCTGCCGTTGCGGAAGGGGCGCACGACATCGCTGTTGGGCAGTCCGTCGGGATTCCTGGCGGCGAGCAACGCGATGGCCTTCTCGGCGGGCAGATCGAAGTCGCCCACTTTCGTCGTCCCCATGAAGCAGAGCATGGCGTTGGCTGACAAACAGCGCTTGCCCGTGGTGTCGAGGCCGCTGGTCAAATCGGGATGGATGTCGAGCACCTCCGCGCCATCGAGCATCGGTTTGTCCGTCGTTTCCCGGTCGCCGAATCCGACCATGCAGATGCGGATGGCCACGCCCTTGTCAAACCAGCCGCGATCCGAGATGGCAAAAAAGATCTTGCCGGTCTCCCGTATCCGCTCGAACGCGACGCGCGAACTGACCTGCTTGGCGCCCGTCGTGCCCAGCAAGCCGGCCCGCTTGCACTTGTCGCGTGCGATCAGGTCGCGCGCCTTTTCAAACCAGTAGCAGCAAAAGTCAGACGTCGCGGGCAGGCGGTCGCCGAAGGTGTCGAAGAGGGCATTGGTGTAAGCGTCGCCCAGTTCGGCGCGCAAACGCTTGTTGCCCAAGAACGGCGGATTACCCACGATCACGTCACATTTCGGCCACTCGCGTTCGGTGTAGAACCTCAAGGCGTCCTCTCCCGTGTGTTCGCCTGCCCGGGCTTCCTTCAACGTCCGGGCCTTGCTGCGGAAGTGCGGCACCAGCAGGGCGTCTTCGTTTTGGAAACCGTCCAGGTTTTGCAGCACCGGCGAGCGGTCGTTGTCGAACCCGTTGTCGCGCCGCCATTGCAGGTAGCCGATCTGCACGGCGACTTGCGCCAACTCGAACGCGTAGGGATTGATCTCGATGGCGCGGAGTTGTTGCACGCTCACTTCGGGGTCGAAGCGAAAGCCCAGTTGCGCGGCGAAATGGATGACCTCCTTTTCCAGGTCGAGCAGCATCTGGAGCGCGACGTAGAGGAAGTTGCCACTGCCGCACGCGGGGTCCATGACGATGAGCGCGCGGAGTTTCTTGAGAAAGGCTTCCAATTCCGGTCGTAACCGCTTGCGCGAGTCAACGGAAGCGGTTTCCGCGCGTTGACGAACACGGCTGCGGAGCGCGGCCCATTCGCGGCGGAGCGGGGCCAGGAGCACGGGCTCGACCAGATCACGAATGTCCTTCTCGCCGGTGTATTGCGCGCCCAGTGCCGCCCGCTGGCTTTCGTCCAGCGCTCGCTGGAAGAGCGTCCCCATGATGCTGGGTTGGATGAATTGCCAGTCCGCTTCGCTCGCGTCGGCCAGTTGCCGCAACTCCGCCTCGGTGAGTTCAAAGACGGTCGCGTCCTCGAAGAGATGGCCGTTGAAGTGACGAATCTTGTGATGGCCGAAGGGGCCGCCCCGGGCCATGACTTGGAACAGCTTTTCGAGCGCGACGGCGAAGTGGTGGAGATCGTCCAGGCCGGTCTTGAGCAGTTCGGAAAAGAGCTTGCGGGGCAACAGGCCGGTGTCCTCGGCAAAGAAGCAGAAGACCATGCGATTGAGGAAGCGGGCGATGCGGAGGTTCTTCCTCTGGCCCACGCGAAATTCGGCGCGGGTGGACGCGTCTGCCAGCTCGACACTTTCCCGCTGTTGGAGCGACCGGGCGACCTCGCCAATCTGCGCGGCAAGGTCTTCGGTGACCTGGGCGGTGGTGCGTTGCGGCTTGAGAAACTCCGGGTCTTCGAAGCAGGCACGGAGAATGCGAAGGTTTTCAGGGCGGTCAATTTCGGCGTTGCTGAACTCGTGAACGGCTTGGACCGTGCCGTTGAAATTGGTGCGGACGATGTAGCGGTCAAAATCACAGACGACCAGCAAGGGGGGATTCAGCAGGCTTTCGCGGTAGCGGAGCAATTGCCGGTAAGCTTCGTCCAAGCTTTTCTTCCTGCCCTTGTATTCCCACCCGAAACAGTCCTTCTTCCACACGTCGGCGAAACCGCGCCCGGCCGGCTCGTCCGCGTCGGTGGTTTCGAGGTCAAACAACTCCGCGTCTTTGAGGACGCGCTTCTGGAAGCAGAAGAAATCACCGCCGCTGGGATCCGCTTCGGCGGGCGTCGGATGGCCCAAAAGGCGGCAGAGGTCGTTGAAATGCTCTTGATAGGCGGACGATTCCTTGCCCGCGTAGCGCGACCATTTGCGTTTGAATTCGGCGGCGGTCATGGCAGCGCGGCGGATTCAGTGATCTGTTCCCAGCCCGGCATGGGAGGGTTGTACCTCACGGCGGACGCGCCGGCAATGCGGAAGGCGGGAGCGGTTTCGGCTTGTCTTGCAATCGGTCGCGCGCGTGTAATGCGGGCGCATGTTCGGTTGCTTCGCATGGGTTGGCGCGGGTCGAACCGCGGTCGGGTTGAGGCTCTGCTTGTGTCTCTTCTGGCTCGCCGCAAGACCCGCCGTCGGCTCGCAATCCCCGGGCGATGGACCGGACTGGGTGGTGGACGCGTGGCAGACGGAAGCCGGCCTGCCGCACAACTCCATCACCTGCCTGCTTCAGACGAAGGAGGGTTACTTGTGGATCGGCACCCCCGGCGGCCTGGCCCGGTTTGACGGCGTCCGATTTCGCACGTTTCGGGCGGCGGATGGTTTGGGACTCCGGAGCAATCGGATCCTGTGCTTGCACGAGGACCATCGGGGCGTGCTCTGGATCGGCACGGACGCGGGCGGCATGGCGTGGCATCACGACGGACGGTTCACTTCGCTGACCACAGCAAACGGGCTTTCTTCCGACACGGTCTTGTGTCTGGACGAGGATTCGGCCGGAGAACTTTGGATCGGCACGGACTCGGGATTGAATCGGTGGCTGGCGGGACGCTTCCTCACCTTCTTCAAGCCAGACGGCTTGCCGGATGACCGGGTGACGGCGCTGTGCCGGCTGGGCGGTTCCGCGTTGCTGGTTGCGACGCCCAAGGGGCTTTGTCAGTTTGGCCCAGAAGCATTGCGCCCTTTCCCGGTGGCGCTGCCTCCGGAAACCCGCAACAGCCTCACCCTCCTGCAACCGGCGCGTGACGGCGGCCTCTGGTTGGCGGGTGAAGGCGGGTTGTTCTGGTTGCCCGCGCAAGACGCGGGCCGCTCGAATGCTCCCGCGCGAATTTCGTCCGCCACTGTTTCCGCCCTCACGCAGCGGAAAGGCGGGGAGGTCTGGTTCGGCACCGCGTCGGGGGAACTCCTGCGCGCGGCGGGCGCGAGCGAAGGATTCACTCCTGAATGTCTGTGGCGCACGCCGAGTGCGATCAACGCGCTGTGTGAAGATCGCGAGGGCAACTTGTGGGTGGGCACGGCGGCGGAGGGCCTGCAGCGGTTGAAACGCCGGCAACTGCGCTTGCTCCCACTGCCAGAGCGATTGGCGGGAAGTGCCACTTTGTGCTGGTTCGAGACGCCCGAGGGCGAGTTGCGGCTGCTCGCAGGCGACAAGCAACTCTATCAGCGGAAAGCCAACCAGTTCACAGCGCTGGAACGCTTGCCGCTGCCCGACGGCGTGTCCGTGCAGATCGTCACCCCCGCCCGAACCGGAGAGTTGTGGATCGGAACGGCCCGCGATGGGTTGTTCCTCTGCGCCTCCAATGCGCTCCGCCAATTCAGTGAACGCGACGGATTGTCAGACAGCGCCATCGAAGTGCTGCGCTCGGAGGCGGACGGGGGGTTGTGGATCGGCACCCGGAATGGCGGACTGAACCACTTCAAGGATCAGCGGGTCACGCGTTTCAACACGCCGTGGGGCTTCATCGGGGCCTACGCCCGCGTCCTTGAGCGGGACGCCGACGGGGCGCTGTGGGTCGGCACGACGGGCGAAGGTTTGTTCCAGCTCAAGGATGGCCGGTTCGTCGCCTACACCGAACGGAACGGTCTTCCGAGCGGCGAGATCCACGCGCTCCAGGCCGATGCCGACGGCGTGCTCGGCCCGGATCTGATGGCGCGCTTCCAGAAGCA
>CAZJTM010000111.1:0-19808 GCA_964548925.1 uncultured Verrucomicrobiota bacterium
GAAAAATGGCTGCGCGGCTGACGACCATCAAAGGGCGTCAGCCGCGAAATTTTTTTGCCCGGCGCGAGGGTGTCATCGCGGCGGGCCGGAAAATATGGGGGGAGGTTACGGTTTGCGACCGGCGCAAACTTGGGGCTTGGCGTTTTTGTCGTCGGTGTAGTGGAGCAACTGGCCGCACGTCTTGCAGTGCGTCCAGTAGATGCCCGCGTCGCGGCGGCGTGAATACCAGTTGATGCCGCACTGCGCGGTGAGGGTGTCGTTGCGCTTGCGCGTGGCTTCCTCGCGTTTCCAGCGGCGCGAGTTCTTCGCCATTTCCTCCTGCCGCTTGCGGATGGCGCGTTGTGCCTGCTCCGCGAGCTTGGCCTGCAACTTGGCATTGGCGGCGGCAAGTTCGGCGTCGCGGGTCTGTTGCTCGAATCCGAGAAATGATTGGGAGGGGTTCATGGTGAAAAGGGGCGCACGGTGGCGAGCCGTGCGCCGTGGTGGTTCAATCTTCGTCCGGCAACATCACGGTGATGGCGGGCGATGGGTCGTCAATGTCCACCGGGCCACAAGTGGCGATGAGCTTCACCAGCTTGGCGGCGCGGTTGTCGTTGCGGACATAGAGCGCAACGGGCAAGCGGTCGGTGTGGCCGCGACTGCGCATGATGGCAAATCGGGTCATCCAAACCACGTCCCACAATCTCCCGGCTTCATCCTGGCCGGTGACGTTGGGCGGCACGGCCACGTAGGCGTCGAACACTGCCCGCGTGAGGAACATGGGGAATTTGATTCCCGCCTCCTGCGCGGTCTTGGTGACTTCGACTTGCACGCCGTCGGCGACGGCCTGCGCTCGGGTGTAGCTGTAAATCACCGGGCCAAAGGCGGTGATGCCATCGGCGATCTGCTTCGGCTCGCCAAAAACGGCGGCGAGTGCTTCCTGCGGATTGATGTTTTCGTCTGTGTTCATGGTGTGATTCCTTTCAAACGGGCGTTGCGTCGTGGATGAGGTCTAGGCGTTTGGTGCTCGCCAAGTGGCGGGCGACATCCTCCGCAATCTCGAAGCTGCGGAAGTGTTGCAGGTGGCTGACCGGCTCGGCTTCGTCGTCGCCGATGTAAACCACCCAAACGGGGATTTCCTCGCCTTCGTGGTCTCGGTCGGCGCTCGGGCCGTCGAAATACACGGCGCGATAAAGTCCGGTGTTGGTAAAGTCTGCGGTTGCGATGCACATAAGATTCAGCGGTTAAGGATGGGGATTTCGGATTGTGGGCTGATGCGCTCCAGCTTCGGCTTGGGCTGAATCGTCACCGGCTTGCCAAAGCGCGGGGTGATGGTGCGCGGCTTCTGGATGACTGCGACAACGGCGCAACTGTCATTGACGCGAACCACGCGGCAAGGCTGGCCGGCATACTCGACAAGGTCACCGGCTCGGAGTGTGTAGGTGTTAATCATAAAATCTTGGTGAAGTGATGGGGCGCACTGTCACTGCGCCCCGGTGTGAATCACGCGGCGACTGCCTCCGGGGTCTGCGCCTTCGCGCTGCGGCGGATGCTCGCAGGGCGGTAGCTGGAATACTTCTCGTGGGGGTCGTTGTTGCTGCTCAAGCGGAACTGGCCGCAGGGGTGCTGCCACGCTTGGCGCTCGCGATTCCAGTGAAAGCCAAGCTGGGCCAACTGCTGCCGAATCTCGGCGGCGGGCTGCTCCTTGAACTGAACCCAAACCCACTTCCCGACAACCTCGGCGGCGCGGTAAACGTCCGGCAAGGTGGTCAACAAAAGGTTCAAAACCTTCGGCGTCGGCAACGTGCGGTTTGCCTTCCGTGCCTCGGTGTCAATCGGCAGGCGATTGTCCGGCTTGGCTTGCGCCACTGGCGCGGCGGCTTCGGTGTTGGTTTGAGTCTGCTCGATATTGCGGATCTGCTCCCGAGCCCCTGAGTTATTTTTTTGTGATGTAGTTTTCATGGTCTTTTTTTTTCTGCTCTGCATTGCGTCTTCTGTCCGTCGCCCTTCACTGAAAAGCCGAGCCGCCAGCCCTCCCCCGTGGAAGTGCTCTTCAGAAGGTCGCCACGAGCGGGCGGGCTGGTCTTGCGGCGAGGCAGTGAGGGCGACGGAGAGAAACGCGGAGTCAGAAAAAGCCGGACCTGAAAACGAAGCTGCCGACACAAAAAAACCGTTTCCCCACTTTCGAGCGAAGCGAGCCAATCAATTTCCCGCGCAGTCTCCTTGGGGATGGAAGGAGACGAGCACTGAGGATGGGTGGGGGCGCGAGCCGCGCCGGCGAGCTTGGGGCAGCAGACCCGGCTGTTCTTGTTCAGGCGGAGCGGCGGCGTTGGCGTGCAGGATGCCTGCAAGCTGGCGCACTGACTGCCCGCACGAATGCGAGGTGCGGATTAGCAGTCAGTGTGACAGCGCGGCAGCCGGATTGAACACAAGACGCTGTTATGTTTAATACACCGGGCCGCCGAAGGCCGACGGGAGGAGGCGTATGCGATGAGGCGGCGGAGACTCGTTGCCGAGGGTTCACGCGATAGCGGGATACGGCAATGAGGAGGTATTACACATAACATGCTCTTGTGTTTTGTCCGGGAAGCACTCTTGCATGACAACCCGCCACGAAGCCGCTGCCCTGTGCCGGGTCTGCGGTGTCGTTTCCCGGCGCAGTCGCGACAGCGCAAGCCGACGATTCTGAGTCTTCGACGACAGAGCGGAGGGCGAGGGCTGCGACGCGATGGGTGCATGGGCGCGCTCGGCAGCACCGCCCGCAGCCTGGCGACGAAGTCTCAGACCAACTTGGTCTTGTCAGTGAGGTCGGCGTGTTTTGCGACGCAGGAGCGAAACGCGCCGTGCTCACGGCTATTGCTGGTGTCCTGGCCGGGCGAAGCCTCGCGGCCATATTGCCGTGGTCTTGGCCGATATGCGGAGCATCGCGGCCTGTGTTGTCTTGCGGCTTTGGGCGCACCGCTGTCCGTGCCGGTCTCGGCAGTTTGCGGCCGTCGAAATGAGCGAGAGCATCCAGCGAAGTCGGCGAAGCTGAGTGCGGCAGCGAATGGAGCGGGCGGAAAGCTGACGAGTCCGGCCAGTGGTGCGGGCGAAACAGTGCGGAAGCGGTGAGCTTGCAATTTGGGCGAACCGCGTCACTTGGCGCGAGCCGAAGCCGATGGGCGACCAGGGGCGCGTGAGCGCAAGGCTCGGCTCGCGCAAGTGTCCGCTCTGTGACGCCGGGCTGCTGCCGTTGGCAATTCGAGGAGCGAAGCGACGAGCCTGCGTCATTCCATCTTTATGCCTGACAGCGCGCCTAAACCATCCGCCAACCTGAACGGTTGGAATGCACGACCAGCGTTCGCCAACCTGCGACGTTCGATGCGTGCGCGCTGTAGCGAAAGGGCCGCGAGAGTGACGTTCGTAAACCCGAGAAGCGGCCCGTCCGAGCGGCGTTAGCCGCGATGGTGAGCGTCAGGCATCCGCGCACGCGGGTGTGACGTTCGTAAATGGAAACCGTGAATGGTTGCGCGCCTCGTGGTGGTTGAGCACGCGAACAGCGTTGAGCGCGAACTGACTTCACTTCGAGCGCAGCGAGCCATCTTTGTCTTGCGAGGGACGACCGAATTACCAGGCGCGTTCGGATTGTCGGCGACTCACGACTTCACCTGGTTGCGTGTGGATCGAACGCCAAGTGATGTGCGAATTGTCGGGCGCATCAAAAGTTGCAACGCTGGCGAGTTGAGAGACTAAAGCAAATGCTCGCGCAATTTGGCAACGCAAGCCGCGGTTTGAACGCGACGTTGCTGGGGAGAAAGTTTCGAGTTGCCTGGATGCGGCATCTTCACGACGGGAATGTTGCGTGAAACAGTCGCACCGAAATCCGTCTGGAAGAAATGGAAGACTCGCGAACCCACGGCGACGATCACTTTGGGTTGGGCGAACGCAATGACGTTGGGGAAAAAGCGACTCGCGCACGGGCTGTCAGGTTGAGGTAAGGCTTTGGAATTTTCCGAGGCACACAAAAACAACTCGGTCACGATCGCGCAGGATTCAAATGGCCGGGGTCTGTCAAAAACCTGCCGGATGATTTCCAGGTGTGGAAGATAATGCGCCTCGCCGTTGGCGGTGGAAATGTAGGGCTGGCCGGCGTAACGGTTGGCGGACAGGTCGGCAAAGGCACGTTTGGAGGTCATCAACTGCTCGTGCAACGCGAGGTTGGTTCGTGAGCGTCGCGGATTGATGCCAACGAATAGAATGTCAGCCTTGCCCTGAGCGCCGATGGTGGGAGGGAATTTGAAGTAGCTGCCGTTGGGTGAATCCACGAAGCCAAATGCCTTTGGACACGCCTTGCAGGTGTAGGCGTCGCGAAGCAGTTGGGGGATTTCGGGCATCGGAGAAAAAATACCGTCGTTGACGAATGTGCCAATCTTATTCCAGTTACTAGCGTTGGCAGCGGTTGCGCCGTCAGGTGCGGTGAGCCGCGAAGCGGCTCACACTGGCCGCTCCCGACGGCGCGATGGCCGCACCCAGCCGGTGACGACGAGATAGCGCCAGATGAACGGCTGCCACCACGGCAACTGCGGACGCCACGACGAAGGACAACCGAGAGCGTGCCACCACTGCAACGGCTGCGTGACCCGCTGAAAGTAAAGCCCCGACACTGCCGACTGCCAACGCAACCAACGAACGCCGACCAGTGTGTGCCAACGCCTGGCGGCCCTACCGGGATGTGCTGTGTGTCTCATCACAATTGCTGTGAGACACACAGCACAGCCCGGTGGGGACGCCCGGCAGCGCTGAAAGGCTGCGAGCGACGATAACCTCCCGCCAGCCCGACAGGCTCGTCACACCATCTTTGTCTTTGTCCGAAGCGAAGTGGCAGCTCGCCGGCATATCAGCCGGGGGGGTCACAGCCGGTGTTGCGCCTGCGGCCGGCGGGCACGACCGATGCCTGCCGGCGAGCGAACGAAGCGGTCAGGAGCGTTGAATTGCCAGCGGTGTTCGAATTGTGAAAACCGTCAAGTGAAAATGTGGCGGACGCCGACGGACGTGGACGGATGTTGAGGGTCAACGCACGGACGCCAACGGTTGGGTGTTTGGTGGCGTGAAATCGGACTCCGAAAAACGCGTGCTACCGTGCGCGCGTGCCGACGGATTCCACACATCCTGACTACGATGCGAACGCCGATGCCTGGTTGAGCGCGCGTGATGTCTTTGCCGGTGAAGCTGCGGTGAAAGCCGCCGGTGAACGGTATCTTCCGAAGTTGGATTCCCAGAGCACTGACGAATACAACGCCTATCGCGCCCGCGCGTCGTTCTTCAACGCCACCGCTCGCACTGCTGATGGTTTCGTCGGGTTGATCTTCCGTCGCGAGCCGACATTCAAGCTGCCGGAAAATTCCGCCGGTGTCGGTCGCGCGCTCGCGACGTTCGTGGATGATGCCGACATGCTCGGCACGTCGCTGTCGGCCTACGCGAAAAATGTCGTGACCGAAGTTGTCGCCGTTGGTCGCGCCGGAACGTTGGTGGATTGGGAAGACCAAGTCGAACAACGTGCGTATGCCGTCCTCTACACCGCCGAGCAAATCCTCAACTGGCACACGGAACGAGTGAATGGTCGGAATGTCCTGACACTTTTGGTGCTGCGCGAGGTCAGTGATACGCCGGTAGTCGGTGGTGATGAGTTCAAGCCTGATGCAGTCGAGCAACTTCGTGTGTTGCGACTCGTTCCGGGTGGAAATGCCGGGTGGTCCTATCAAGTCGAAATCTGGCAGCAAGGGAACAAGAAATCCAAACGCGGAAAAGCCGAGTGGACGAAAGTCGAAACGAGGATCCCGCTCCGGCTTGGGAAGCCGCTCCCACTGATTCCGTTCGTGTTCCACGGGCCGCGCCACTCGCTGCCGGTCGTGGACAAGTTGCCGCTCGCCGACATCATCGCCGTCAACCTCGATCACTACCGCCTCAACGCCGATTACAAACACGGTCTGCACTTCACCGCACTACCTACCGCTTGGGTCAGTGGATTCGACAAGAGTTCCAATCTGCGCATCGGTTCTTCGACGGCGTGGGTTGCGGAAACGCCGGGTGCAACGGCTGGGTTCTTGGAATTCACCGGGCAAGGTCTGACGACTTTCGAGCGCGCGATGGATCGTGACGAACGGCTGATGGCCGTGCTCGGCACGCGGATGTTGGAAGCACAGAAACGTGTCGGCGAATCCGCTGATGCGATTGAACTCCGCCAGTCCGGTGAAAACTCCGTGCTCTCCGCCGTGTCTCTCAGCGTGAGTGATTCACTCACGCACGTTCTGCGCTGGGTCTATTGGTGGAACTCCACCGAAGAAACGCCGGAGGCGATTGGTGAAGATCGCGTGCTCGTCACCGTGAACAGCGACTTCAGCACGAAGGGAATGGCGAGTGATGAAATCACCGCCGTCGTGGCCGCGTGGCAGGCTGGGGCAATCAGTCGCGAGACGATGTTCGAGTTGTTCCGCAAAGGTGAAGTGCTGCCGAATGGTCGCACGAATGAGGAGGAGAAACGTCTTCTCGCGAGTGCGCCGGCAAAACCTGCCGCGACTCTCGCAGGTGAAGCAAACAATCAACCGACTGCAACAGGAGTGGGGCAATGAAACTTTCGAGTCTCTGGAGAACTTTGAATCGCGATCAACGCCGGGTGTGGAACGCCTGGGCGAAGAACAACAAGGTGTTGATGGATGATGGCAGCGTGCGCCGCGTGAGCGGTCACAAGGCGATGACGATGGTAGTTCGTAACCGCACCATCGCCGGTGAGGCTGTCAATCCGACCGTCGTTCCCGGTGCTGCCACTTGGTTGGACGGTGCGCTCACGGTGAATGATGCCGGCCCGTTCACCGAGAATGCTGGATTCATCGGCTTCCGTGCCGGGCAAGACATTCCGGCCGGCACGAAATGGTTCGTGTGGGCGACGCCGCCATTGAAAGGCGACGTGGAAAAGCCGTTGGCGCAACTGCGATTCGTCACGTGTCTCGCGTTGGGTGCGCTGGCGTTTGAGGACTTGGTTTACATCAACGGCCAATACCTCGCCGTGAACGGTGATTGGCATGGTCCGGGACAGGACGGCGAATGGCCTGATCCAACCTGTGTGTGGTTTCGCGTGCATCAATACGCGAACGGGCAGTTGAGTCCCGGCGTGAAGCTGTGCGGTTGGATTGCGGTGGAACTCTAATTTGAAACGAGAAAGGAAACACGATGGCACTGAAATACAAATTCACGAAGCGGGAGGAAATCCCTGCGGAACACGCGAGTCTTTATGTCGAGCGCGAAGGCGCGTTCTACCTCGATGCCGAGGGCGCAACCGACAAGGTGAAGGCCGATGAGATGCGCAACCACAACATCGAACTGCGCAAGCAGCTCGAGCAATTGAACGCGCGCTTCGATGGGATTGATCCTGACGAACATCGTCGCCTCGCGGACGAGAAGCGCAAGCTGGAGGAGTCGCAACAGCTCAAGGCCGGTGAACTCGACAAGGTCGTCGAGAACCGCGTGAAGGGTCTCAAGGCTGATTGGGACAAGCAGCTCTCCACCGTCACCACCGAGCGCGATTCCCTCAACACGCGACTCACGGCCATCCAAATTGACCAGGGCATCATCACCGCAGCGACCAAGCGCGGTCTGCGCCCGACGGCAATTCCTGACATCACCGCTCGCGCTCGAACTGTGTTCAAGCTCGCGAATGGTGTGCCGCGTGCCTTTGAGGCTGACGGCACAACCGTGCGTTACGGCAAGGACGGCGTGACGCCGATGACTTTGGAGGAGTGGGTGGATCAACAGACCACCGACGCTCCGCATCTTTTCGAATCCAACGCTGGTGGCGGGGCTGCCAGCAACGGTGGCGGGGCTGCCGCGGGTTCAAACCGGTCCGTGAAAAACCCGTTCCGCAAGGAGACGTGGAATCTCACGGAGCAAATGAAAATCCGAAAATCCGACCCTGCGTTGGCGGCCCGTTTGGACGCCGCCGCCAAGGGTCAGTAAGCGAAAGGCAACATTATGGCTAAGACAGCGTTGGCGGACATCATCATCCCCACGGAGTTTGAGAAGTATACGATTGAGCGGACGGCTGCACTGTCCGCCTTCGTGCAAAGCGGCATCATCGAGCACGCGCTCGAGTTCGATGACCTGGCAGCCGGTGGCGGGCGGGAAGTGAAGATGCCGTTCTGGAAGGACCTGACGGCAACCCGGCAAATCCTGAGCGACAGCGCACCGCTCGTGGTCAACAAGATCACCAGCGATCAGGACATCGCACGGATTCACAATGACGCCCAAGCGTGGAGCGCGAATCACCTGGCGAAAGTCGTGTCGGGTGACGATCCCATGCAGGCGATCGTGGATCTAGTCGCCGAGTATTGGGCGCGCACCGATCAGGGTCTGGTCATCTCGGCGCTGAAGGGCATCTTCGCGTCGGCGACCATGGCCGGCAACAAGCTGACCATCGCAGCGGAAGCGACGGGTGGCGTTTCCTCCACGACCCAGCTCAACGGCGCGACCTTCGTGGATGCGACCGTGAAGCTCGGTGATCGCGGCGACCGCCTCACCGCCATTGCGGTTCACAGTGCGACGGAAGCTGCGCTGCGCAAGCTGGACCTCATCGACATGATCCCCGACAGCGAAGGCAAGGCGCAGATTGCGACCTTCCAAGGCCGCCGGGTCATCGTGGATGACACCATGCCGGTGCGTGCCGGCACGACCAGTGGGTTGGTTTACACCAGCTACTTGTTCGGTCCGGGTGCGTTCGCGAAAGGTGCTGCGCCGCTCGACTCGACGCCGTTGCAAGGCGGCATCGGGACTGAGGGCGTGGAGATTGCGCGGCAGGCGTTGGACAGTGACACGCTGCTCATCAATCGCCGCCGCTACATCCTGCATCCTCGCGGGGTGAAGTTCACTTCGGCCAGCGTGGCGGGCGATAGCCCGACCAACGCTGAGTTGGAGACCGGCGCGAACTGGTCGCGGGTGTTCGAGAACAAGAACGTCCGCATCGTCGCGATCGACCACAACAACTAAACACGGCGCGGAGCGTGGTGTGAAACTGCGCTCCGCGCTTCTTCCTGAACCATGAACCGCTTCTTTGCCATCTATCACGGTCTGACACCATCCGCGCCCTGGGGCGTGGCGGTGGAGCGTGAGACGGGTTCGCCGAAGGCAGAGTTGCTGATGCTTTGTCGCACCGAGAAGGAAGCGGTGCAATACGCCAACCTGACCAGCCTCGGTCATGGACTGAAGACGTATCGCGACGAGAAGGTTGAGGCACGAACCACAGGAGCGAAATGATGAACTCTCTCTATCCGATCATCCGGCGCAAGCGTCGCCCGCTCATTGTGGCTGACAAGCCGCCGGTCGTCGTGGGCAACGTCGAGCCGGTCAACACCGTCGCGACCAAGCCCGTCGAACCCGTCGCGAGTGACAGCAAACCGCACGCAAGCGATGACCAAGACTCTCCAACTGTTGAATCGTAATGGCTGGCTGGCCGCGTGGCTGCGGAAGCGTCGCCGTGCGCGGCAGAATCGTTTACTGCCCGCGCCAGTGTTGCGTGCGGCGTATCCAACCCTACTGCAATGGGATTGGAATCTGGCGAATCCGTATAAGTGGAATATCTGGACGAGCCTCGACGGTGGTGTCTCTTACTTTTTGACCGAGGACTACTGGCACTATGGCGACTCCCGCCAGTTTGCGCCGGATGGTGGCAGCGAATTTTATCTCATCGTTGGCGTAGATGCCACCGGCAAGGAGATCACGCACCGCAGCAATGCCGTGCGACCTGATGACGCCATCGCCCCGCCGGAAATTGTCGCTGGTGGATTTGAGTGGGATGCGACAGAGACGGGCTTTGCCGACGTGTGGGTGGATTGGACGTTTAACCACGCCGGACATCCCGTCGCGTTGATCGAATTCTGGGCGCGCACTGGCCCGGACTTCGCGCTGGTAGCGACTGTCGGTAGTGACGCGCCAGGGTATTACTACGCCTCGGCGTGCGAGACCGAGACGACTTTTGAAATCAAGGTGCGTTACCGGAATGGCGCGACGGTCGGGCCGTTCTCCAATGTGTATGTCGTGGACGTTCAGGTTTGATTTATGGCACTGACTCTCATCAAAGAAGACGGCACCGGCCGGAGCGACGCGAACGCTTACGCGAACGCCTCGGACGCTGACGCCTACCACGACGGGCACTTGTATGCGAGCGCGTGGACGGGAGCGACTGCGGCGAAGAAGGACGCCGCGCTCGTGATGGCGACACGACTGATTGATGCACAATTCCAGTTCGACGGCGGCAAGTTGAACGAGGCGCAAGCGCTCCAGTGGCCGCGCGAGAATTGCCACGATCCGGACGCCGACGGCTGGGGCGGCGGCACGGTCGCCAGCAACGTCGTGCCGAAGCTGGTCCTTCAGGCGACGTGTGAGATGGCGCGTGAACTGATCGTTGCTGACCGCACTGCCGCGCCAGCGGGTGAAGGCATCAAGTATGCAAATGTCGGCACGACCCAGACCGGTTACGACAAGAGCGACACGCGCCCGGTCATCTCTCGCGTCGCCCAAGCGATGCTTTCCAAATACGGCACGTTGCTCAATCGCAAGGGCGGCGTGGTGCGGCTGGTGCGGAGCTGAACCATGACGAACATGAATCCGAACGAATTTCTCAAGGCTGTTGACCATGCCGCCGGCATGAATGACCGCTGGCTGTTCCTCGCCGCGTTCCTGCTGCTGCTGGTCGGCGGCGGCATCGTCATTTACTGGCTCGTGCGCCAACTGCAAAGCGTTCTCGCTGACCACAAGGAGCTGCGTGAGGCGCATCACCAAGCGCTGGCTCAAATCATCGAGAAGCAGAACGAGACGAGTTTGAAGCTGGCTGTCTGCATTGACCACAACACCGCCGCGCTGAATGACTGTGCTTTCGAGCTGCGGCGATTCCAAGAAAGGAAGGAAGCATGAAGCGATTGAGTTTCACCCTGATTGATTTCGCCGTGATCGCGTCCGTGGGCCTGCTGTGCGGCTGTGCCGGCACTGCGCCGCTGAAAGGCGGCAAGGCCACGACGCTGAGTAAACCTACTCAAGGTGTTGAGCAATCCGTCGTCCAGA
This sequence comes from uncultured Verrucomicrobiota bacterium, assembly GCA_964548925.1. Classification (GTDB taxonomy): domain Bacteria; phylum Verrucomicrobiota; class Verrucomicrobiia; order Limisphaerales; family MWDV01; genus MWDV01. The sequence continues at coordinate 11,065 of CAZJTM010000111.1, forward strand.
GCGACAACCCGGCGGCCGTGTCGCGACAGGATCAGGAAGTCGTGAAGGTGAAGACTTACACCGTGCCGACGGGTTCACGCATCGAAGAGTCCCGGGTTGTGGCGGACGCGGCGGGTGCGCTGATGACTAATCTGCATGCCGTGGTAATCAGCGCGCCGATGCCGGTGACGGAACGTGAAGAGACGCGGGCCAAGACGGAACTCGGCGCGGCACAGAAGGACACTGCCCGTGAGCTTGGCGCGAAGCTCGCCAGCCTGAAAGGCATCGTCTGGGTCGGCGTCGCCATGTTCGTGTTCGGCCTGGCCTCCATTTTCTACCCGCCGCTGAAGCTGCTCATTGGCAGCGTGACGACGAGCGCGGCGATCTGCGCCGGCGGCTTGGCCTTGATGGTGTTGCCGACGTTGGTCGTTGGGAACGAGCTATTGATTCTTGGTGGCGTGGGCGTGGCGGTGGGCGGGTGGTTTCTCGCGCACCGTCACGGTCGCCTGCAAGGTTTCGTGGACGCGAACAAGGATGGCGTGGATGACCGCCTTCAGACCAAAGGAGATTTATGAGAGAGGATCAACATCGTTTTCTGACGTTGCTGGGACAACTCCCGGCGCGACTGACAGCCGAACAAACGGCTTGGGCGCTCAACTGTCAGCCGCATGATGTGCCTATTCTTGTGGCCGCACGACTGCTGAAGCCGTTGGGCAATCCGCCGCCGAATACCGTCAAGTTCTTCGCCGCGACCGAGGTTCTGGAGCAAGCGAAGGACCGGGCATGGCTGGCTCGCGTGACCAATGCGCTGAACCAGCATTGGCAGCAGAAGAATGCCGCCAAGCGAAAACGAACGGTTGGAAGCCTCAGCGAGCGGCCCGTGATGGTTGGCGACGCGGTCAGCGGTGTGGGCCTGAACTGATAGTCGCCGAGAGGAATTGAGCGGGGCACTCGCGGCAGTGCCCCGCCAATCCCGGAGTTTCACGCCGCCGGCTGCAACTTCTCCGCTGCCCGCTGCTCGTAATCTTCAAGTGATGGCAGTTTCATCAACGCCCGTTTCGCGTAGGCGCGATGCACGGCCTTGCTGTTGTGGCCGAGTGCCTCCTGGGCGAAGCGTTCGGGATAGCCGACAGTCTTGGCACGTTCGGCCCATGCGTAGCGGTAACTGTGGAGGGAGACGCCCTTGATCCCAAGCTGGCGGCAACGCTGCCCAAACTCCGTGGCGCGATCCCCGGTGCGCACCCGCGACAGATACGGGAACAGAACGCCTTCGGAGGGGAGGTCCTTGAACAAATTCAGCGCCTCCGTGCCCAAGTGGATGAGGACCGGCACGCCGGTTTTCTTGCGCGTGAAGCTCACCGTGCCGTTGGCCCAGTCCACGTCCTCGCCTTTCAAGTTTGCGATGTCGCCCTGGCTCGCGCCCAAGTGCCAGCATAATTGATACATCGCTTTGCGTTCCGGATTCACCTCGGCGGCGATGATGCGCTGGTGTTCCTCCAGCGTGATGCCGCGCTTCTCTTTGAATTTCACGGCGGGCCATTGGCGCTTGGGGATGAGCGGCCACGGCAGCCAGTTCATGTCCACGCAGAAGTTGTGCAGGCGGCGGAGAAAAACATTGGTGGACACCGTGCCGGCCTGCAACGCTTTCAACAGCACTTCGCCCTGGGTCTCGATGATTTTGCGCGGCAGCAATTGCGCCAACGCCGGGTCTTTGGCGACGGTGCGCCAGCGGTCTTGATTGGCGCCCTGTTTGGTGTTGGTGAGCGATTCCAATGCGCTCTGCCAGGTGCGGGTCGCGATGCCGTTGTCGCTGCCGGCGAGATACGCTTTGGCGATTTGCAGGTTGAGCACGGGCTGGCGGACGGAGTTGTTCTTGGCCTCGACGATCTGCCGGGCCTCGTCCTTGTTGGTGGTCTTGAGGCTGGTGCGTTTGCCGGTGGTCTTGTCCACGCAATAGAACATTCCGCCGCGGACGCCACGGGAAGTTAAACGGTAACGTGTATTCATGTTTTGCACGCAACCGCAGAATAATTCCAACCGGTTCCGAAGACTCAGCGAGTTGTGGGCGAGTAAAAGCCCGTAAAGCTGAGTTCTTACGGAGTAATGAATCTGGTGTCCGTTTTGGTGTCCGTTGCGGACCCTAAACCTCTAAACTCCTTGCTGCACACGCAGTTAGAGTTGGAGGCGAGGGTCGGAATCGAACGAGGTCTTCACCGACACCAGCCGCAATATCCAATGTTTACGGGCCTATCTTAAGGCCGGTTTTACAGGGCTTCAAGCCACTTCTGACACTATCCGCTCACTATCTGCTTTATCCCGCCGCACACCCGTCGCCTACTCGGTTATTGAAGAAATCGTTGAAGGTTTCGTTGAAGGTTTTTGGAGGCCACACAGCCCTAACGCCCCAAGCCCATGCGGTGAATCCATGGACTATTCACCGCACATCATGCGGCGAATAGTCCTTGTCTTCACCGCGCGCCCGGCGGAGAATGCTCGCGTGAAATACATCCATGAAGACCCGGACTGGCCGAAGCTGCGTTGGGATGATGCCCGGCTGCTGCCGTTGCTGGCCAACATCCGCCATCGCCAGGGGCGCCTGCTGGGGCGGATGGAAGGACTGGGTTTCCGGCTCCGGGCGGAGGCGAGCCTGACCACGCTGACCGCGGATGTCACCCAATCGAGCGCCATTGAGGGCGAACGGCTGGATGCCGCCCAGGTGCGGTCTTCCATCGCCCGCCGGCTGGGGCTTGATTTCGGTGGCCAGGTCAAAGCCAGCCGCGAGGTGGAAGGGGTGGTCGAGATGATGCTGGATGCAACTCAGAAGTACGCCGAGCCGTTGACTTCAGAACGCCTGTTCGGCTGGCACGCCGCCCTGTTCCCCACCGGCCGGAGCGGGATGCGGCGTATCACGGTGGGGGCGTGGCGACCGGCGTCCGCCGGCCCCATGCAGGTGGTGTCGGGTCCAATCGGGCGGGAGCGGGTTCACTTTGAAGCTCCGGCTGCCAAACGGCTTCAGCGGGAAGTGGCATCGTTTCTCGATTGGTTTGAGCAGGTGAAGGAACTCGATCCCGTCCTGAAGGCAGGTATCGCGCATTTCTGGTTTGTCACGTTGCATCCGTTCGAGGACGGCAACGGTCGCATCAGCCGGGCCATAGCCGACATGGCCTTGGCGCGGGCGGAAGGTACCGGGGAACGGTTTTACAGCATGTCCACGCAAATCGAGGCCGAGAAGAAGCAGTACTACCTGCAATTGGAGCGCAGTCAGATGGGCGGCCTGGACATTACCGCGTGGTTGGAGTGGTTTCTCGGCTGTCTGGGACGGGCCATTGCGGGCGCGGAAACGGGGCTGGCGGTGGTGCTCAAAAAGGCGAGAACCTGGGAACGCATCAACAGCCGGACGTCGGTCAACGAACGCCAGCGCAAGGTCATCAATCGGCTGTTGGACGGATTCGAGGGCAAGCTTTCCAGCTCGAAATACGCCAAGCTGGCCAAATGTTCCGCCGACACCGCGCTACGGGACATCAAGCTTCTGCTCGATCAAGAGATCCTGATTCAAGAGGAAGGCGGCGGACGCAGCACCAGTTACCGCGTGGCGGAGGCTTGAGCTCGTTTTGGCCGGCGCGGACGCGCGAAAAGCAACTCCTACCCGCCGGCCGCTGCCGACTTTTCCAGGGTGACACCAGTGCGCCGCGCATTCTTCCGCTTCCAGTATTGGCCGATGGTCTTGGTGGCATCGTCGAGCCAGTCGCGATCCGCGAGCAGGGCGAAGAGTTCAATGCTGCTGAAGAGCTTCACGCCATTCGGGCGTGGGCGACCGAGCGGCTTCAGCTTGCCACTGCTCGCGAGAATGGCGACATCATCCGCCGTGCAATTCAGAATCTTCGCCACTTGCGCCGCATAGAGCCGCGCTGGCAGGTCCTTGGCCGCCCAGGTGGCCATCGCTGTATGGATCACGTCGTCACGCATACCTCTCCTTCGCTCGCCTCACTTCAGGCCGGAATGAAGTTTCTCCACCCGATCATCCACGCCGTTCTGGTTGGCATCCACCAGGCCCTGCAGTTTGCCGTGCCGATGCGCGAGGAACCATGCACCTACGGCGAGGGCCACCCCGCCCAAGATTAGGAGCTCGTTGCCTACGATCATCGTCGGCAACACCATCAGCACCAGGCCACCGGCCAAGATAGCCGCGCTCGTCGTGATGCTCCCCACGATGAGCTTCAGCGGTGGGTAGAACAACGACGCCAGGCCGAAGAGGAACAAGGCAACGCCGACCCAGACGATGCCCTTGAGACTCGACAGCTTTGCCCCCAGCTCGCGCGCCGTGTCCTTCTGCGCCGCGCCAAGCTCAGTCTTGGCTCGCGTCTCCTCGCGTTCAGTCACGGCCATCGGCGCGCTGAGTACCAGGGCTTGTACATTCGTCACCAGTGGGCCAGCCTCCGGCGCCACGACTCGCGTTTCCTCCAGCCTTGAGCCCGTGGGCACGGTGTAGGTCTTCACCTTCACCGTTTCCTGATCCTGCTTGGAAGCCTGCGCCGGGTTGTCGGATTGCACGACGGTTTGCTCGATGACCCCAGCAGGTTTGCTCGTCATCGTTGCCTTGCCGCCTTTGAGCGGCTTCGGGCCCATGCAGCCGGCCAACACCAGCGCCATTCCAACCAACATTGCTCGTTTCATATTTCCTTCCTTTCCTGAAAGCGCCGCAATTCAAAGGCGCACTCGCGCAGGGCCTCGGTGTTGCGATCAATGCAGACCGCCAGCTTCAGGGACGTCTCGCCCTGCTTCTCGATGATTTGCGCCAGCGCATCATGGTGGGCTTCGCGCAACTCGCGATGGTCTGCAATTACGGACTGCAGTTGCTTGACGAGCCAGTAGATCACGACGCCGCAGCCGACCAGCAGCAGGCAGAACGCGGCCAGGAACAGCCAGCGGTCATTCATGCCGGCGGCATGGTCCACGGCCTGGATAAAGTCATTTGGATTCATGTTCGTCATACCCTCACCAAATTCACTGCCCCGCTCTTCGCTTTCAGCAACGAGCCGAGCTTGGCCAGCATCGCTTGCGCAACCCGGGAGATGACCGGCGGCGTGTCGGTTTTGTCGTAACCGGTCTGCGTCGAGCCCACGTTCAGATACTTGAGGCCCTCGCCCGCGGGTGCGGCGGTGCGGTCTTTCACCAGAAGCTCGCGCGCCAGTTCGCACGTGGCGTTCACCACGGCACTCGGCACAGCATCGCTCGCCAGATCGTCAGCTCCATCCGGGTCGCGACACTCCGCGCGCGGCCATTGCAGGGCTTGAGCCGAGCTGGCCTTGACGCCCTTGAACCGGAACTCGGCGTCAATCAATCGCGTGGCAAACACCAACGCCTTTTCCTTGTTCGCCGTCGTGGCGGCCGTCCACGCGCTCGCGTAGAGATGTCCCTCGTGGTAGGCGTCGCCATCAGCAACAGTCGCGTAACTGTTGGCGTCCACTTTCCCCGTGCCGTTTTCCTGGATCAGTGTCAGTGCCATAACTCAAGCCGCGCGATAGACGGCCAGCGCATACACTTCCAGCGGATACGCCGCCCGATTCCAGAACAGGCTCAGCGTGTCGAACACTCCCGCCGTTTCGTCGCAGGCGATATTCGTCGTCGTTTCCGCCTGGAGTGTCTGCCCGTTGATCGTCGGGGTTCCCGACTGCTCCAGGCCGTCGAGCAACTGCGCCGGCGTGAAGTCCAGGACCACTTGCGCCGACGAACAGAAGAACGGGCGCAAGGTGTAGTTCGGACTCCCCTTCGTGATATCCACAAACAACGGCGTGCGGCGCTGCAACGTTCCGGTGTTGGTCGCGCAGCACAGGCTGTACGATCCCCCGAGCGACGCCGTCGTTTCCGTGACCCCATACCGTCGCCGGGCGGCTTTGTTCACCGTGTAGTAATAGGGATTGCCCGAGCCCGCCGCGTAGGTGAGGTCCGACCCGGTGCGATTGGTGAAGTCTGCGCCCAGGTAGTTGCCGGTGGAGGCCGCCCCGTAGCCCTGCGTTCCGCTGAAGGGCGTCGCGGCAGAGCACACGCCGAGCATGAGGCTGCAGACCGGGATGTTGGCGGTTCCGTTGGGCGTCAAGGCCACCAGCAGGCCGAGTCGCAGCTTGGTCCAATTGCTTCCGATGCCGAGGGGGCGCAGGAACTCCTCGTTGGCGAGCGTGAGATGCTTGTCTTCGATCAGATTGAACGTGCGTGAACCGATGGTGGCCATAGGTGTTTCTTTCAGTAAGCCGCGATGAGCGGCGCGTCGGCCCAGCCCGAACCGGCGTTCAGGTCTGAACCGGTCACGGCGCCCACGGGGTAGGTTTCAAAGGTGTCGAGTCCGGCCCGGCCCACGTAGGCCGAGGTGAGCAGTGCGCCTTCCGTCCAACCAAAGCCGCCGTTGCCCGAACTCAGCGTGCCGACGGCGTAATCGAAGAGCTCCCAGTTGCGATTGGGTTGGGGCACGAGGGCTTGGGCCACGCCGTTGATGACGGCGAAGCTCAGGTCCGGCTTGCCGCCGGGCACGGACGCCACGAACCCCGTGAAGCTCGCACCAGTGGCGGGGTCCGGCACGGCGCCGGCCCCACCGCGATGCGCAATGAAGATGCGTGGCGCGACGCGCCGAAGGGTTCGTCTTCTTGCCATTCTTCAACCTCGTTCGTTTCCCCACTCGCTTCCGGCCAGGTCCCGCGCTACGCTCGCCGCCATGAAAGCGAGTGCTTCACTTTTGCGACGGTTCGCGGCTCTCATCCTTGCGGCTTTCATCACGGGTGGTTGCATCACGCCGCTGACGTTGGAGCAGCAATCCGACTGGAACTGGAAGCAATACAGCCCCGAGTATCGGGCGCCGTATCCGACCGATCCTGGTTGGGGCTCGCGGTGAGCCCGTTGCCAACGTTCACCGGCTCGACGTTCACGGCGGCAACGGGCGGTGCATCCGCGACGATCAGCGGACGGCGCTTCCGTCGGATGATGGGATACAGGTCTTGCATCAATGGACTCCGGTGGTTTTGGCCTCGCGCTCGGCGACCTTGTCGTCGCGCAGGGATTTGAGTCCGTGCCCGAGGCCGGTCAGGTTCGCCAGATGCGCGGCTTCCTTCTCCGTGCGACAGAGCATCAGCAACTCCGACTTCGGAGAACCTGTGGCCCGTTCGCACGCGACGCCCCAAGGCGCCGCCGCCACCAGGCCGTGATAGATGGGATAGACTCGATTCATAGCGTTCAAAGGGGCGAGGGGCGAGCGGCTTTCCTTCTTCTCTCTCCGCTCTCCCCTCTCCCGGCTAGTTGTTGTGCTCGATGGCGACGATGCGGACGTTCTTGCTCTCGAATACGCGCGACCAGTTCGCGCCCGTCTCCAGTTCGGCATTCGTCGGCGACTTGCCGGCGACCGACGCACTGGTGAACTTTACGCCGCGCGGATGCAGGATGAACCGGCGACGATTGATGAAGTAGGTATCGCTCGCCAACGCCTCACGCGTCCACTCGACACCCTCAGTGCCAAACCCGCCTTGCAGCGGCTCCGCACTCAGCGGGGCCGCACCCTTGGCGAACGCACCAGGCCCGAACAAGTAAGTCGTATAGACTTGCCCGTCCGTCGTGCCTGCGCGCACCGGCAATCCATCGTCCACGATGACGCGCCGGCCTTGGAACGTCTTGATCTGGGCCTTCCCCTCGCTGTCGGGGATGAAGTCAATCAGGTCGAGCTTCCGCAGCGCGGCTTCCGTGGCGCTGTGCATGGCCACCGCGGTCAAACGATCACCGCGATCCCCGAGCTTCACGGTCGCATCCACAAAGGTTGAACCGTTTAGGCGCGTCGCGGAGCTTTGACCGGCGATGGTTTCGCTGGCGATGCCCAGCTTGTTCGCGGCCATCGTCGCCGAAGCGAACAGGCCTTTGAGGCACGCGATGACCATGCCTTGATCTACGCGCGCCCAATACTCAGCAACCAACTCCACAATCGCACCCATGGGATCGTCGCCCGACACGGCTTTCGCCAGGTCGTTCACACCCCACGTCTGGCCGTCGTTCTGGATGCGCGCGATATCCTTGTCGCTCGTGATTTTGTTGATCGCGAGGGATGCACTGTCACTCAACACCTGGCGCTCGGCGCTCAGGTCTTTCCAGAAGGGCATCTCGACGGTGATGCCGCCCCCGGCCGCCAACGCGTCGAACTCGGGCGAGTGCTCGATAATGCCACTCTGCCCAAACGCGCTCAGTTCCGCCGTCCGTTCGATCGCATACCGCTCGAACACTTCCGGCACGATGATGTCTGCCAACAGGGTCTTCGCCATAATTTCACCTTTCTCTTAATCTTGTTCTTACTCTTGATCCGTGCTGCTGCTCCCCGCGATTACGCCGCCGCCTTGAGGCGTGCAGCCAGCCCGGGATCGGTTTTGATCAGTTTCATTTGCTCCGTGAGATTCCACGTGTCCTTGCGGAACGGGTTCTTCACGGTCCTGTTCGCGCCTGTCCCGCCCCCGGCGGGATTACCGGCGGCCCCGCCGCCGGCGTTGGATTCAAACAGATGGGGGGCGTCGGCCACTTGCGTGTCCACCCACTCCTCCAAAGTCATTGGCGTAACGCCGTCCCGGCCGTAACGGACGGTCTGGCCATCGGCCTCGAAAGCGCGCGGGCCACCATTCACCAGCTTGAACACGGTGCGTGCCCGAGCAGTAATGTCGGGGATGGCGGTCGGGCGCAGACCGCGCTTGGTCGCAGCGGTCAGGACACCTTGGTCAATCTGGATGGAGGTCAGGCGTGAAGTC
>CAZJTM010000112.1:0-12202 GCA_964548925.1 uncultured Verrucomicrobiota bacterium
CGCCCGCTTTGGCCACATCCACGGCATCCTGAATGGTCGTGGCCGCGGTGGCCCAAGTGGCGTAGGGAAACACTGGGTTTGGATTGTTGACGTTTACGTAGTAAGTCACGGGTTCGTCGCTCTGAATCCTGATGATCACATTCGAGTGGCCCAAGGAGACGCCACCCGTGGGGTTGCTCAAGGCCAGGCGGAATTGCTCCACGGGCTCGATCAGCCGGTCGTTGAGGAGGGGAATGACGATCGCTTTGTTCGTTTCTCCGGCGGCAAACTCTAGCGTCCCGGACGCCGCCACGTAATCCTCGCCCGCATGCGCGGTGTCGTCCACCGTCGTGTAATCCACCGTGAACGGCTGGTTCAGATCATGCCCCCGTTGCACGCTGACCTGGACGACGGGCGCGGTTTCTGAGACCCAGACCATCCCAACCTCGAAGCCCGCGCCCTCGCCGTAGTCTTGAATCCACACCCGGGCGATGAGATTCGAGTCACCCAAGGACACGCCGCCGACGGGGTTGCTCAGCCGGATCTGGAAGTACTCTTCGCCTTCCTTCAGGCCGTCGGCCACGATGGAAAGCTGGATCTGTTTGGTGGTTTCTCCGGCAGCAAACTGGAGTGTCCCGGACGCCGCCGCATAATCCTCGCTTGCAAGCGCGGTGCCGTTGATCGTCGTATAATCCACCGTGAACGGCAGATTCAAGTCATCCCCCCGCTGCACGGGCACGGCCACGATGCCCGCCACCTCCGAAACAACGAGGTTTTCGGCCACGAACCGCAGTCCGGCATCGTTGTTCACAATCCGAATCCGAGCGACCAGATTCGAGCTGCCAAGTGACACGCCACCGGTGGGGTTGCTCAGCACGAGCCGGAACTGCTCCTCGTCTTCCTTCAGGGCGTCATTCAGGATTGAGAGCGTGATCTGCTTGCTGGTTTCCCCGGCGGCAAACTGGAGCGTCCCGGACGCCGCCGCATAATCCTCGCTTGCAAGCGCGGTGCCGTTGATCGTCGCAAAGTCCACCGTGAATGGCTGGTTCACGCTGTCACCGCGGCACACCGTGGCCGTGATGCTGCCTGCCGCTTCCGAAACCACCAGTTCCTCGTTTGCAAACCGCACCCCGGCATCGTCGTTGATGATGCGGATGACGGCGTTTGTGTTGTCCAGAAACAAGCCGGTGGAGGGGTTGCTCAGGACGACCCGAAATTCTTCGTCCGGCTCCCTCAGGGCATCGTCCAGAATCAAAAGTGTGATGAGCTTGTTGGTTTCGCCGGGCGCGAAGTGCAGCGTTCCGGAGACGGCTGCGTAATCCTCCCCGGCATGGGCGCTTCCGTCCAGCGTGGTGAAGTCCACCGTGGCCGCCTCATTCATCTGCTCCGGGCCAGACCGCCGCACCTCCAGCGTCACCGCGTGTGCCGTTTCGGGCACGACCAGAAAAGTACGCGGCAGAAGAAACGAGCCTCTGCTTAAAGGGGTGAACGTAATCCGCGCATCCAGCGGTGTGTGTGACCCCCAAGTACTACCCTGGCCACTAACTATAAAATCAACAGGGTACGCGGGAGTGACCAGTTCCGTGAGGTCGAATGCACCGCAATCCCTGGCTTGCCAGACCGTCACGCCACCGAACCTGACCTCCACAAGCACGGCACCGCCGTCGCCGGCCAGAAACTGTCCCTGGACGCGGGCGAACCCATGCACCGGTGAAGTCCAGCGGAGCACTGAAGGATCGCAAGACGGCCCCGGCGTCAACGCGATGAAACCCCGAGGCGTGCCCAACAAGGTTGCGGATGAGGTGTTTTTGAAGATCAGCGGAGGCGAAGCCAGGAGACTCTGCTTCCAGACAGGTATGTTACTGATCCCAATTGTATGGCACGGGTAGTAATTGAACTGGCTCAAATCCGTTGGCATCCAGCCGTATGACCAGACGCCGTTTGGGTTGCCATTGGTGATGCTGAAGTCGGCGGCGGCGTCGTAGATGATCTCGGCTTGGATTGTCTGGACCGCGGCCAGCACTGTGGTTGCGAGGGTTGCTCGCAGAGTTCTTGTTTTCATAGCACATTCGTTTGGCCTGTGGATCGGATCGAGCCTCCACAAGGCCGTTCATTGGTTACTACGGCGTTTCTCGAAACACCTAACATTCTCTTTCCATCCATCCGTGCGCTCTTTCCCGGCCAAAACGCTCACGGGAAGTGAAGTTCTTTTCGTTCCTGGCAGAAATCCTTTGGCCGCGAAGAAAGGAGAGGCGTGGCCAAGCCAGGTGCTCCCTGCGGCACGCCAGCGTTTGGACTACACGTGCTTGAGCCCCCCTGTGGGGGCGGATGGCGCGAGACGGTCAACCCCGAATAGCCCCGGGGGGAACCCCGGCGGAACATCCGGGCCGTCATTTCCGACCCTGCCGGGGCCGAATTCTCGCGTGGCAGGTCGCTCGGCCTTTGCAGGGCTGTGGCAGTTTGGGAACGTGTTCCGTGGGTTGCGCCCACGGCTGTTCAAGTCGCATCCCTGCGGAATCACGGCATCGGAGCATCCCACGGAAAGCGGCGGTAAACCGCGCGCAGTCCAGACGCTATCGCGGCCTTCGGGCCGACTCCTGAGAGGCGGCTTGCGTTCAAGCCCGCAGTGCCTTCCCCTTTCGTGGGTTTTGTATGATTCGTGGTTCATGACCTTCGACCGGCGGTTTACCGGGCTCTGGCGGACACACAGCGTTCACCGCCAGAACCCGTGCCCTTCCCCGCGGAAGGAGAATTGTGTGGCCGCCAAGCAGCGCCGCCGCTGCTTCCGGACCGCGCGTTGTCCGCAACGCGCAGCCCGGCCGCCCTCACCCGTCCTGCGGACGCTCTCTCCCTGAGGGTCAGGGACGGGGTGAGGGAAATTCGTCTCGCGTTGAATAACTTCACTCCTCACGGCACTTGGAGACGGTAGAAGCGTTGAGGATAATCTGCCGAGCGCGTATCGGTGAACTGGGACGTGCCGCCAACACTGGTGCGGGCCAGGAGCTTGGTCCAGGTGACCAGGTCGGGGGAGGCTTCCAAGATGTAGCGCGCACCGGCGGCGGGTTCGGTGATCGCGAGTTGCAGACCGCTGGCGTCCTTGACCGCACCGGCGAACCCAGGCGGCGCGTTGGTGTAGCCCTGACTTTCCACCACCGTGAGGAACTGGTCGGCGGCGACATTCGGCAGCTCCTGCACGATGCCCGACGGCCATTCGATGCGCAGCGTGGTGACATTCGTGGCGTCACCGAGGCCGAAGTGGGCAATCAATTCCGGCCGTCCGGTGTCCGATGCAATGCGCCGCGTTTGCCAGTAAGTTTCCCCGCGAATCTGCGCCTGGGCTCTGACCAAAGCCCCCAAACCGTCAGTATTGGAACAGACCCCGCGAAGCTTCACCTGCAACCAGTGGTTTCCGTTGCCGTTGTTGAGGTATAGGAAGTTCGGACTGAAGTTAATGCTGCCGACGAAGAGGTCGAGAAACCCGTCTCCGTTGTAGTCACCCCAGGCGCAATTAAAGGAGTCAAAGGTGATTTCGTTCACCGGCGGGCGGCCTGTGATTCGACTCCAGGCGCCATTGCCCAGGTTGCGGTAGAGCCGGTTGGGGCCGTATAGATCGGTGAGGAAGAAATCAAGCAGACCGTCGTTGTCGTAATCCAACCACGTGGGCTGCGGTCGGTAGTAAGATATTTGATTCGTTGGAGCCAGGCTTGTGACATCAAGCTCAAAGTTGCCGCCGCCTTGGTTGATGAAGAACCGGGATGCCTGGCGTGAACTGCTGTAGCCACACACGTAGAGATCCAGATCCTGATCGTTGTCAATGTCCCCCCACGCCTGTCCGACACGCCTCGCTGGATCCAGGACCAGCACGTGGGTCGTGTTCCGCACCAAGTTGCCCTTCCCATCGTTCACGAAGAGCAGTTCGCACTGGGTCTTATCCCCGCTTGTGGTACCGAACAGATCGAGATCACCATCATCATCAATGTCAACCGACGCAAAAGTCTCCACGTCTTCCGAGACACTGCTCAACGGGCTGTTGGTCATGGCTTCCATTTGGCCGCCACCCAAGCCACGCAGCAGCATGCTCTTGCCGTACAGATTGCTAACCGCAGGATCCTTGCAGTAGCCGACTGCCAAGTCGAGCCAGCCATTGTTGTCAATGTCTCCCCAAGCAGGAGCACTTCCGCGCACGGCCACCCCGTTGGCAGTCCAAGCGGCGTCAACAGGTATCGGAGTGAATTGTCCGAGACCCTCATTGCGAAAGAGACAAGGGTTTGTGCCCTCGTAAGCGCCCAGGAACAGGTCCAAGTCGCCATCCCCATCGTAATCACCCCAAGTTTGGTAAGACCAGCGCCCCACGGCATCGGCCAGTCCGCCCGTGTGTGTGCGCGTGAAGACCCCGTTCCCGTCGTTGAGGAAGACTGCGATCTGCTGCCCTTCCGCGATCCAATAGCCTCCCACAAGCACCAAATCCAGGTCGCCGTCGCCGTCCACGTCAACCGCACAAGGCATGGGAACGGTTATCGTGTTCGTCAGGATTTCACCCTCTGTGATCTTGGTGAACGTGGTGTCCTGGCCACGGGCTGGCGGCAGGAAGGCGAGGAGGCACAGGGCGAGAACTCCCGGAAGAAGACCAAGACACAGGCCTGTGCCCCGTAACCGCGAACGTGAGTCGGCTCGGACTTTGTGGCTCGGAATATGAAGCGGACTGACTTCCGCTGCTATGAGGTTTTGGATGAACCTCAGGGGTTTTGATTTGGTATCCATTTTCATGGCACTTTCTGGATTTTGGTTTGTTTACGCCCCTACCGGTCGCACCGGCACACCGGGGCTTCGGTGGGGTACTACGGGCTTTGGCGGAAAACCTAACACGCGGCGGAAAGAAAAAGTGAGAAGAGGTGAACCCGCGAATGACACGAATTGACACGAAAGGGGCAAAGGGTTGAAGCCGAGGGAGAAGCCCGAAATACGAATTCCGAAATGAATCCGAAGCTCGAAAGCCAGAGCAGCCGTGTTTCATCACCGACGCTCCAGAACTCACGAAGCGTTTGGAGTGCGTGTGCTTGAGCACCGCTTTTGGGACGGAAATCTGGCTGGGGGCACAGGCACGGCCACCACCCGCGGAAAGCGGCGGTAAACCGCGCGCAGTCCAGACGCTATCGCGCCGTTCGGGGCTGGCGGACAAGGCTGTCCGCGCTCCGGGCTGGGGCGTCACTTCGATCAGCTTGCCCTTCCCCAAACATCTCCCGTGTTCGTCTGCTTTCGTATGATTCGTGTTTCGTGGTTCATTCACTCCACCGTCACGGCGATGAGGAACGGGGCGGCGCTCGTGGTCATCCGGGATACGAAATCCAAACTCACGACCTCCTGGTCAGGCCGGGGATTTTCCCAAGCGGCGTGGTAGATGCGCAGGCGCGTGGGGAGGATGTGCGGGAAGGCGTGCGGCCCTTCCCAGGCCACCTGCGCCTGATCGGTGTCGGTGCGAGAGTCGCTGCTCGTCTGCCAATGGCGGACGTGACGGCCATAGACGATTTCGCATTCGTGCCGCGTACCGTCCGCGTAGCGCAGGGCGAGGGCGCCGATGGACTTGCCCTCCGGCGCGCGAACGATGCTGCCGAGGACCGCGTGCAGTCTGCGGAAGCGCTGGGCAACCGGGATGTGCTCCACGGCCTGCGGGTGACTATCCCAAGCAGCGCTCATCGCATCTGAGGTCCTGGCCGGTCCCAGTTGGATAAGACCGCGGACGTCAAAGAGTGCGCCCTGGAAACGCACCAGGCCCTTGGGGACATTGGTCAGGTTGATGCCCAGCCAATCGCTATAAACCGAACTATAACTGGCCTCGTCCAGCGTGCCCGTGTAGTGGGCGGTCAGGTCCATGAGATTGGAAGGGGCAGTCGGGTCGCGGGGTGGGATGCGGGAGCGGTCGAACGGCATTGTCACCGTGAGCGTGCGGTTGGTATCGGCCGCCTCACGCTCGGCTTCGAGCCGTTCCTGCCAGTTCTGGTCTGCGTAAAGCCGCATCCGCTCCCGGAACGGCTGGGCGGTCGCACCGGGATAGTCCGCTTCGGTCCAGGGGAACGCCTCCCACTGGCGCATCTTGGAATCCCACCAATCGGTGACGAGCCGCCGGCCATTGGGCGAGAAGCCGACGATGTTGCCAACCTCCACAGACCCGCGAAACGCCAAGAGCTGACGCCCGGTGCGAACATCCCAGAGTTCCACGGTGGGCGCGTCCATGGCGTAACCCGGACCCTGGCTCACGCGGAGGGCGGCCCGCCGGCCATCGGGGCTGAAGGCAAACGAGACGGCGGTGCCGCGGAGACGCCAGCAAGCCAGCGGTTGACCGGACCGAGCGTCCCAAAAGCGCAGAGTGCGGTCTTCACCGGAGGAGGCCACCTGCGTGCCATCAGGGGTAAACCACACACACCACACCAGACCCGAGTGCCCTCGCAATTCCCGCTCGCATTGGCCGGTTTCCGCGTTCCAGATTCGGACGACCTGGCCGTCGGGTGCAGCAATGCGTCGGCCATCGGGGCTTAGGTCCAGGCCCCACATCGTAGTCTGGGACCGGGTCCACTCTCGCAGTTGCCGTCCAGACTCACAGTCCCAAACGCGAATGGTGGCGTCTCGGCTGCCGGTGATCAGACGGTGACCGTCGGGGCTGTAAAGCACTCGATCAATGTAATGGTTGTGTCCGCGGAGCACGCGCAGCAGACGGCCCGTTGCGAGGTCCCAGATCGCCGTCTCTCCGAATCCGTCGCTGGTGGCCAGTTGCTGTCCGTCAGGCCGGAAGGCCATGCTCATACAGAGGCGGCGCAGCCGCTGCAACCGCGCAACCACGCCACCGCTTTGAGTATCCCGGATGTCAATCCAGTCCGGCGCATACGAGTAGGCAAGCCGGCGGCCATCGGGCGTGTGGCTGAATCCCAGAGGCACGCCGCGCTGCTCGAAAATCTCCCGTCCCGGCAGGGCGCTCCAAACTTTGACGCTGCCACACGCGCTCACAGAGGCCAGCAGGCGACCGTCTGAACTGAAGGCTACATCCTGAACGGCTTCGTGGTGGCCACGCAGTGGCAGCAGTTCGCGGCGGCTGGCCAAGTCCCAGAGGTGGATCACAGAGGTACCGCCGCGGGTGGCCAACCGCTGCCCATCGGGGCTGAAGGTGCCACGATCCACCCGGGTGGGGATGGTCATGATGAGTTCGCCGGTTTGGGAATCGCGAACCGTCGGGAGCGGGTCGTTGCCGGCGGTGCAAAGCAGGCGTCCATCCGGGCTGAACACGACATCCGGATACCGCGTCTCGGCGGGTCCCCAATCCCGGACGAGGCCGTTGGTGGTCCAGAGTTGGAAGTGATAGTCTGCGGAGCGGTCAGCCTTGCTCTTGATTACAAACCGCTCCGCTTCCCGATCCGGCTGGAGGGTGAAAGTATCTTCCCCGCGACCAGCCATTCGCACCAGCGCTTTGCCGTTCTCAATGTCGTAGGCCACGGCCTCTTCGACGGCGAGCACCACCAGCCGGCGGTTGTCGCCGGTGAAGTGTGTCCTGCGATGGTTGGCGATGACCGGGAAAGTCACCAACGGCTGCCCAGTGCTCGAATCCCAGATGCGGACGGTATTGTCAGCCGCCACCGCCGCGACGCGTTTTCCATCCGGACTCACCGCCAGACGGCGGATGCGCCGCGTGTGGCCTTCGAGTTGAAGGTGCGGGCGATTGCTGACCAACGGCATGATCTCGACCGTGTTGCTACGAGCGACGGCCACGCCCGACCAGTCTGGCAGAGCGATAATCCCGGCGAGATCTTCATTCGTAACGCGCAGGTTCCAGATGGGCCGTCCAGACGGCAGTTCCCAAACCTGCACGATGCCGCGCGGATTGATCGCCCCCACACGCCTCCCATCAGTGCTGAAACTGCAACTCCACTTCGGATTGGTGACGAGCTGCATCGAATTGGTCAGCGGATCGCGGGCATGATCCAACGCCAGCACCTCGCGGTGGCATTCGCCGACGAGGTAGCCCCATTCCCAGTGGCGCAAGTGTGGCGGGCATTGGAGGAGAGACTCCAACGCTTGGTCCACATCGCCCTTCTCTATGTGCGCAGCCGCCAACTGGATGTTGGCACGATAGCGTTCTTGTTCCCGCCCCTGCTGCGCCAGCGTCATGCGCACAGCAGTGGTGGTTGAGACTGCCGCCAGAATCACCACCGCCGCCGCCAAGGCCGCCAGCACCGGCTTGCGCCGGCACCAGCGCCAGACGTGCGTGACCATGCTCACGGGCCGGGCCTGGATCGGTTCGCCGCGCAGGAAGCGGCCCAGTTCTTCCGCCACTTCCAGCGCTGAGGCGTAGCGCTGCTTCGGCTCCTTCTGGAGGCATTTCAGGCAGAGCGTTTCGAGGTCGCGCGGCACGCCCGGGTTGAGCGCACGCGGCGACACCGGCTCGTTCTCCAGCACCTGGCGCACGGCGGCACTCGCGTTTTCCGCCATGAATGGCGGGCGGCCGGTGACCAGGTAATAGAGGATCGCGCCCAGGCCGTAGATGTCGCTGGTGGGGCCGCTGGTCTTGTGTTTGCCGGCGGCCTGCTCGGGCGGCATGAAGTTGGGCGAGCCCAGTGCCTGGCCCGACTGGGTCAAGTCCGAGCTCGATCCCGTGAGACGCTTGGCGAGACCGAAGTCGGTGATGCGCGGCTGATCGAAGGCGTCAATGAGGACGTTCGAGGGCTTGAGGTCGCGGTGGAGCACGCCTTGTTCGTGGGCGTAATGGATGGCTTTGGCGATGGTCTGCAGATAGGTGGCAGCGGCGCGGGCGGGCAACGGATGCTCGCGCACGAGGTCCACGAGGCTACGGCCCGCAACAAAGTCCATCGTGAAATAGGGCAGTCCCTCGTGCTCACCGATTTCGTGGATGGCGACGATGTTCGGGTGCTGGAGCTGGGCCGCGAGTTCGGCTTCGGCGCGGAACCGGCCCAAGGCGACCTTGCCGGCGAACTGGCCGCCGAGGAGCATTTTGAGGGCGACCACCCGGTGCAAGCTCCGCTGCCGTGCCTTGTACACCACGCCCATGCCGCCGTGGCCGAGTTCTTCCAGCAGATCGTAGTTGCCGAACGCGCCCAGCGGCACGGCGTCCGTGGGCCCGGCAGTGTCATCTTCGCTGAGCGCCTCGCGCATGAGGCACTTTGGGCAGAGGCCGGCGGGCGCGTCGGCGGCGAGCACCGCGCCGCACGCGGGGCAGGTTGGACCGGACGTTTGACTGGAACTGGTGTTGTTCAAGTTATAGTCCTGCAACTGTTCTACGGCATCGGCGAAGAAAACTAACAAGCTATCCGCCCAGAATTTGAAACAGGTGCCGCATCTCTTCTTCAATCTCGACCGGGCGGCTGACCGTGTGGGCGATTTCTTCGCGCACCAATTCCCGGTAGCGTCGGCGGAGGCGCTGCACGGTCATGGTCAGGGCGGCTTCGCTCAGGCCGAGTTGTGGCGCCAATTCGGCGTAAGTCACACCGCCGCGGTCGCCCAGCAAGACGCCTTTGATTTGCCGAAACAGGACTGCGCGCCCGCTTTCAGCCGCTTCCTTTTCCAGCCGTTGCAGGACGGTGTCCAAGAGGGTCAGCGCCCAGCGACGTTCGAAGAGTTGCTCGGGATTGGCGGGATCGGCGGGCTCGAGTTCATAACGGTGTTCAGCCATCGCGGCATCGAGCGAGAGCAGCGGTTTGCCCGCGCCGCGCTTGAGTCGCGCATCGCGCTCAGTCGTGTCCGCCACGAAATGGTTGAGCGAGGCGAGCAGGTATGAGCGGAAGCGGCCCTTGTCGGGGTCGGCGTCCTGGAAGAACTGGCGTTCGAGCAAATGGGCGATGAAGCCTTGGACAAGGTCCTCCGCATCCGGAGGCGCGTGGCCGCGGCGACGCAAGTAGGCGTAGAGCGGATACCAATAGACGGCGCACAGCTTCTCGAGGGCGTCACGGGCGCGGCCCGGGTCTTGGGTATGCACCGCCAGCACCACGCTCCAATGCGTGGTCGTGAACGTGGCGGCGGCGGGAGTCATACGAACTCTCAAAAGCGCCCACGTTTCCCAAGCGGCAAACGTCCCGCAACGCAAGTTGGGGCCGAGGGGTTCACAAGCGAGATAGGACACCCGCCCGCCGGGTCAATGCAAGCGGATTTTCTCGCCGCATTTGGGCTGATGGGTTCGCGAAGGCCGATCCCGGCTTGCCGCCGGCGTGACGCCGGTCGGGGGGACTCGGCTGGCCGCTTTCACGACCGTAGCGAACGCACCTCCGCTGTGGTGGATGCTTGAACCGGCGACGGGGTTAACTTACCTCGCTTGGTTTGATGCGGCGGGTGAGGCGTTGCAACTCGGCCAGCGAGATGAGGGTGAGCTGGACCTTGCTCCAGCCGAGTTCGCGCAGGCTACGCCAGCCGTAACGGCGCGCGGCCTCCCGCAGGTGAGTGGTCTTCACACCGGGTTCGAGGAGGTCGGCGATTTCGTCGTTGAGCATGAAGAACTCGTAGAGCGCCACGCGGCCCCGGTAGCCGCGGTTGCCGCATTCGACACAGCCCTTGCCGACCCACGCCCGGGCGTCCTCCAGGGGAATGCCCAAGGCCTGCGCCATTTCGTCCAGCAGCTCCGGATTGGGTTGCAGGTCGGGGGCGAGGCAGTGGCGGCAAACGCGCTGGGCCAGGCGCTGGGCGATGCTGGCCACGAGAGACGAGCCCAGCACGCTGGGTTCAATGCCCATCTCCAGCAATCGCGTGATGGCACTGACGCTGTCATTGGTGTGCAACGTGGAGAACACCAAATGGCCTGTCTGGGCGGAGCGGACGGCGATCTCGGCGGTCTCGGGATCGCGGATTTCCCCGATGAGAATCACGTCCGGGTCGTGCCGCAAGACGGAACGCAAGCCGCTGGCGAACGTGAGCCCGATTTCGTCGCGGGTCTGAATCTGCGAAACGCCTTCGATCTGGTACTCGATCGGGTTTTCGATGGTGATGATCTTGCGGCCCTCCTCGTTGGCGTGCGCGAGGGTGGCGTAGAGGGTGGTGGTCTTGCCGCTGCCGGTGGGGCCGGTGAGCAGGATCATGCCTTGCGGCAACTCCGTGATCTGCCGCATGAGGCTTTCCTGCTCCGGCTCCATGCCCAGTTGGGCCAGGTCGAGGAACAGACTCTGCCGGCCCAGCACGCGGAGGCAGATGGTTTCGCCGTGGCTCGTCGGGATGATGGAGACGCGCAGGTCGTAGGATTCCTGACCCGTCTTCATCGCGATGCGCCCATCGTGCGGGAGACGCTTCTCGGCGATGTTGAGCGAGGCCATAATCTTGAAGCGCGACACCAGCGCGGCGTGCAGTTGGCGCAGCTCCGCCGGCACGGGCACGGCGTGCAGCACGCCATCAATCCGGTAGCGCAGCCGAATCTGGTCGGCGTACGGCTCGATGTGGATGTCCGTGGCATCCAGCCGCAAGGCCTCGACGAGAATCTGGTCCACGAAGCGCGCAATGGAGGCTTGCACCGCCGCATCGTCCGTCGCCTTGACATCGAAGACAGACTCGCGATCGGAGTCCTCCGGGCCGCGCTCCTCGCGCAACTGGCGGATGGTTTCCGCGCCGAGGCCAAAGTGCTTGCGGAGCGTGGCGTGGATGGCGCTGGGGGTGGTGATGACGAATTGGAAGCGTTTGTTGAGCAGGAGGCGCAGGTTGCCCTGCTCAATGGGCCGGGGCGGTTCGGCCACCGCGACGGTCAGCAAATCGCCATCGAGTGCCAGCGGGATGAGTTGGTTGTTGAAGATGAGCTTGAGGGGAACGTGCTCCAGCAGCGATTTGTTGAGGGTGACCTCGCTCAAGTCGGTAAACGGGAGTCCGTTCAGCGTGGCCAGGGCGCGGTAGGTGTCCTCCTCGGACGCGTAATTCAAGTCCACGATCGCCTGATGCTGGGCGATGGCGAGCCGGGCCTGCCGGCGTCGAACCAACTCCAATTGTTTTTCGGAGAGGATGCCCTGCTGATGGAGCAGGTCGCCCACGTCGGGGGGAGAGGTTTGGGCCTCGGGGTTCATTCGGCAGGGATTTCCACCACCGTACTGCCGCGGAACGGAACGGCGACCTCCTGGGTGACGGCGCGGCGCAATGTGAGCTGAGTCCGCTGGATGTTCGAGATCATCAGATCGCTGATCACTGGCGCGCCCAACGGCAGCAAGTTGCTCGTCTCGCCGACCAACACGTAGGCCCGTTTCTCACCCGAACTGGT
>CAZJTM010000112.1:12212-19772 GCA_964548925.1 uncultured Verrucomicrobiota bacterium
TCGAAGAATCCGTTGTAAGTGAGGGTGACTTTGCGGGTCTTTTTGATGTCCGCCGGGGGCGGAGGCGGGGGCGGAGGCGGCTGGAAATAGGCGGTGATGAAAGGGGCGAGCAGGTTCGTGGCCGGGGCGATTTCAGAGAGGGCGGCGGGGGCGAACAGTTGTCCCAGCCGGTTGTCGGTCGGGCCGAACGAGGCCACCGAGGCGGGAGGCGTGAAGCGGGGCAAGGCGGGCATCTCTCCGCCGAAATCGCCGAGGAGGAGCACCACCACGAGCGCGACGATCGCAAACACGCTGGCCAACAGAACATAACCGCGGTCGAAGGGAGTGGTCATCGGGTCGCCTCCAATCTGGGAGTCTCGCAGAATCCGGCCACGACCACGTCAAGACTCGACTCGTTGAGGCTCGCGGGTGAATTCTTCAGGATCACACGGTCAACGAACAGCGGCTGGGTCTTGCCGGGGATTCCTTCCAGATGGGCGGAGGCCAGTTCGTTGGTGCGCAGAGGCAGACTGGCCAGCAAGACCATGAGATTTGAGGAGTAACCCGTCGCTTCCAGCCGCATGGGAAACTCTGTCAGCAGGGCGGTCTTGCCATCCGCGGACAGGTGGGTCTTGACCGGGAGCATGGTCAGGTTGCTCACGGCGCGGGGTTGGGCGGCAATGGCCGTGGCCAGCAACTGGCGGGCGAACGCCAACTGCGCCCAGTGCAACGAAGGCGGCGTGAGTTCCGGTTCGAACTCCGGCAAGCCGCGCAGGGCGGCCTCCGCGAGTTGGACCTTTTTCGCCGCCGCCGCCTGCCGGAGTTCGGTGCTTGTCTGGAAGCGGTGGCGGTCGAATTCGAGCAACTGGAATTCCTGTCCGAGGCGGTCCTGGGTCTCGCGATCAAGGCGGATGCGCGCCCCGGCCGCCTGGCCGGCCTGTTGCAGCAGGGTGGTGGATTGCCGTAACTGCTGGACGCTCGTGAGCAAGGCGGCTTCATCCAGGGCGCGAACATGGCTGTTGGTTTGGGCCTGGGTGACAAGACGTTTCCACGCTTCGGCCGTGGGCTTGTCCAAGTCTCGCGCCCACGTGCCCAGGCTGCGATAAACAAACCAGTAGAACGCGAGCAATGCGCCGGCCGCGAGCAGCAGGCCGACTTGAAAGCGCCGCAATTTGCGTTCGGAAATCATGCGTCGGGTTGGGGGGTGGCAGGAGGGCCGTAGTACGGCGGATTCGGCGGCGCGGTGCGGGCGCGTGGCGAAGGCCAGCCGGAGGGGCGGCGCAGCGTGTTGGTGCCGTTAACGAGCGGATCGGCCAGCCGCACCGTTTGGAACAGATTGCGCCAGCCCAAATCGGCCATATCCACCAGCACCGCAAAGTGCCGATCCGGGATCACAACCTTGGGATCCACGAGGGCGCGACGTTGGGCCACCGGCAGGGAGTCCACGCGGCTGAAGCGGGGGTCTTTCCGCAACTCGCTCACCACATCGCCCACGATCTTCAGTGCTTGGTCCCCTTGGGAGGGCACACAGAGCTCAATGACAAAGGATGGCTTGGCGAGCTGATCCTCGGCGAGCGCGAGCGTATTGGTCTGGCCGAAGCGGTTGGTGACAACGGTTGGCAGCGTCGTGCCGCGGGAGTAACTCTCGCTGTCGGCGAGCAGCACGCACCAGAAATCATGCCGGGCGCGTGATTGTTGGAGCACGCGTAACGTGTGGAGGAGATCGAGGGTGCGTTCCTGACGTTCCAGCAACGGCCAGTGGCGCACGAAGGCAAGATCGCGCTGTTGGGCGAGGGTTTCGAGCTGACGAACTTGAACCTGGGCAGCCTCCGCCTTGCGAGTGAGGCCCCGTTTGCGAACGAGCAACGAAGCCTTGTGCCAGGTGGCAAGGATCAGCAATAGGGCGGCGAGGATCAGGCTGACCATGGCCGCCACGTTGGCCCTCGCCATTTGCCGCAGGTGATGACGATGCGCGCGGAGCGGCGGGGGAAGGAGCGAAGGCGCTTCCTGCGGCTGACGGAAGGCTTTGACCGCGGTGCCGTAGGCGGCGGCAAAATCGGAGAGCCGCAATGTCTCCGCCGGACCCGGCAGGCTGGGCCAGAGGGCGAAAGCAAATCCCGCGCGGCTCCGCAAGTACTCCAGCAAACCCGGCACGCGCAAGGCCCCGCCCGAAAGCGTGACCGGCACGGGTTGCCCGGTCGGCAGCCAATCCCCATGTTGTTTGCGCGCGTCATCGAGCAGCTTTCGCAACTGATCCAGCCAGTTGTCCGCCACAGCGATCAAGGCGGGCAACGGGTGGGCAGGACCGAAAAAGTCTTGGGAGCGCAGTTGGGCTTCCGCCTCGGAAACCGCGATCTTTCGGGCGCCGGCCAAGGCATCGGCGAGAGCGTTGCGACCTAAGGCGAAGCTGGAGGCGAAGACGCCCTGCCCCTCGCGAATCCCAGCGACCACGGTGACACTCGCCCCAAAGTCCACGAGCAGGCCATTGCGAATGCCGGCTTGGAGCTGAAGGTGGGCGTTGACCAACGCGGCGGCAAAACTCGCAACGTCGCGGACCTCGTTCACCGCCGCCGTCACCCGTTTGATGTGCTGATCCACATCCTCCTCGCGCGCGATGGTGATGAAGTACGGCTTCTGCAGCTTTGCGTAGGGCTTCAGCGCCACGGCATCGTAAACGAGCGGACTGTTGCTGAATCCGCGCAGACGGCCGGTTTGTTCTTCGATGACTTTGGGAATCTCCGTTTCGCCGCCGGCCGGCAGGTCCAAGATTTGGGCGAAGCTCAGGTGAGCAGGCAGGGTGATCGCAATGGGCCAATCACCCCAGGCTTCCAGCAGACCGCTTAGATGACGCTGGATTTCTTCGCTGGCCAGCAATCCCTCCTCCTGCAAGTCCACAATCTTGTGATCCAGCACGCGCAGGCTCCCGGCGTCGCCTTGAACCAGCAACAGCTTGACCGAACGGGAGCCGTGATCCACGGCAATCAGCCGCCCGGGGGACCACGGTTGAGGGAATTTCATACGCGCGGGGACGGTCGGGCTTACTTCTTGACCGCGTCCTCGTAGTGCAGGTACTCGCCGCTTTCCGCCACCAAGGTGGCGGTGACGAAGATGAGCAGGTAACGAGGCTTGTCCACCTCGGTGCGGCGCCGGAAGGCCGCGCCGATGATGGGGATGTTCCCCAAAATCGGGACGGCTTCCACCACGGTGGTGCGTTCCCGCTCAAGCACGCCGCCCATGACGACGGTTTCACCCGAGGCGACGACGACGCGGGTGGCCAGTTCCTGGGTGCGGTATTGCGGGAGTTTGATTTCAAAGGAACCTGCCGTCGCCCCGGCCGCCGCTGCGGGCTCTGTGAGCGTGGCGTAGGTAACGAGCTGCACATCGGTGTTCACCCTCGGGTTGAGGGCCAACACAATGTGCTTGCCGTCGCCACTGATGCTGGCCAGCACTTTCAACTCGGCGCCCGAGGTGATCTTGGTCGGCTTGCCCTGCGGGATCCAAGAGGAGGCGGTGTAGTACTGCTGCACAGACTGCTTCACCTGATATTCCTCGTAATAGTATTGGACCTTGCCGTCGCTGATCGAGGCGGGCCGGTTGTTCAGAACGGTGAGGCGCGGCGCGCTGAGGGTCTGGCTCTCCCCGCTTTGTTCGAGGGCGCTGATGGTGGCGCTGAGCGACTCGCGTCCGAGGATGTTAGTGAAAGTTTCCTGCAACCCGATGCCCAGTGCCGGCGTGACGCCGCCCTTGGGATTGACCGAACTGGGGAAGCTCTGATTGTTGATCAAGCCGGTGAAGTCCTGGGGATTGCGCACCGAGCCCTGGCTGCGACCGGTCTCCCACAGCGCTCCCAATTGCAGGAAGGCGGGCTTGGAAATGGTCACGAACCGCGCCTCGATCAAGACCTGCTGGATCGGTCGGTCGAATTCCTCGACGATCTTCTCCATCACCTCCAACTGCTCGGGCGTTCCGCGTGCCACGACCAGGTTGCGCTCGTAGTCAATGAACCACTTCGAGCCGGTGAACAAATTGGTGATGGCCCGCTCCAGCGCCGGCATTCGGGGGGCGTCGTCGTTCACGAAGTTGGTGAACTTCTGCGTCTCGGTTTCGGTGCGCGTCGGGCCCGTGGTGATGGTCTGACGCACGGCCTCCTCCACCCCAAACTGGGCCGGCAGGATGAAGCCCTTGCGCAGGCGGTAGAAGCGCGTCTCCTCCATGAGCTTCTTCGGGTCCTTGCCATCCGTCACCCACACCAATTCCGGGCCGACCTGAAATTGCACTTCGTAATTGCGGGCCACGTACTTGAGAAACTCCGACAGCCGCACCTTTTCCAAGTTGACCGACAACGTCTGCTTGAGCACCGGAAGCGCCTTGTCCGCCACGATGTTGATGCCGGAGGTCTGGCTCAAGTTCACAATGATGTTTTCCAGCGAGACATTGTCGAGGTGGATGGAAACCTCCTTGTCGAGAATCTTTGCCATCGGGCCGCGGGTGGCCTCAATGTCAAACAGCGGTCCTTGCTCCACCTTCACCTTGCCGTAGGATTCCGGGATGTAACGGGAGTGCTCGATCTTGTCCACGGTGTCCCGAATATCCTTGGTGGCGGGCAAGCCGCGATCCTTCTTCTCCGTCAAGAGGCTGGGGACGGTGGGATTGAACACCGAGTTCTTGGCGTTGATCTCCCGAATCTTGTCTTCAACGAGTTGCTCGCGCGCCCGCTGCCGCTGGGTGGTGACCCAGGTGTTGACGCGCTGAAGCGCGGGCTCGTTGGGATGTTTGGCCAGCAAGCTTTCCGAGCGCTTGCAAGCTTCTTCCCAGTCCCGCTTTTCGGCGAGCGTTAAGATGGCGTTGATCTCGGCGTCATAGACCGGGCTGTGCTTGATCTTGGAGAGATCGAGCGCGCTCGAATCTGGCACACTGGAGTCGGGCGACGGCGCCGCAGGGACAGCGCCCGCCTTGGCATCGGCTGGCTTCGCAACCGGCTTGGGGTGGAGGTCAGCGAATTGGGGATTGCTCGGCGTTTGCTGGCAGGCTGGCAGAACCAACAGCAGCAACGCGAGGAAGGTACGTTGAGTTAAGCGCGACGGATTGACCATCTTGGTGATCATAGACGCTAGTTCCTGTCATTCGATTCACGCGTGCGTGAGGATTCTGCTCCAGAGTTCGCGGTCATGGCAACGAAATCCCTCGCCCATCATCAACAAATCCAAAGAATCTCACCGCCTGCCAACAGAGGGCGGCCGCCACCTGTTACGCCGGCCCGGGTCGCCGACGGCGGTGGAGACTTTCAACGGCCCTTGGACTGATGCAGGGTCGCGCGCTTCAATTCACGGTCGGACTCGCGCCGTTTGAGGGCCTCGCGCTTGTCAAACTGCACCTTGCTCTTGCCGACGGCGAGCCTGACTTTGACCCTGCCGTTCTTCCAGTACAGGGCCAGCGGGATCAGCGCGTTGCCTTTGACCTCGGCCAGGCTGAAGAGCTTGCGAATCTCGGACTTGTGGAGGAGCAATTTGCGATCCGCCTTGGGCGCGTGGTTGCGGAGGTTGCCGTGGCTGTATTCGTCAATGTGCGCGTTGCAGAGCCAGACCTCGGCGTTCCGCACGTCGGCGTAGGCATCGGCCAGTTGGCCTTTGCCGGCGCGCAGGGCTTTCACCTCGGTACCGCGCAACACGACGCCCGCCTCGAAGGTTTCGAGGATGTGGTAGTCGTGCCGCGCCTTTGCGTTGGTGACAATGTCCGCCATAAACCAAAACAGC
The DNA here is from genome assembly GCA_964548925.1 of uncultured Verrucomicrobiota bacterium. Lineage (GTDB taxonomy): Bacteria > Verrucomicrobiota > Verrucomicrobiia > Limisphaerales > MWDV01 > MWDV01. The sequence goes on from CAZJTM010000112.1 coordinate 17,945, forward strand.
CAGAAGGTTGCCCTTCCGGCTGGCTGCCCAAATCAAGCCTGCCCGCGTCGCCGCGCTAGTGCTTTTTCCCCTTCTTCTTGGGTTTCTCGGGCGCGAGGTCCAGCGCCTCGGGCGGCTCCCAGCCAATCTTCTCTTCGATGATCTCCAAAAGCGCCACATCCGCCGCCCCGAGGCTGTCCGGGCAGGAAACCAGCGGGCGGCTCATCGCGCCCGAGCCGGCGGTGAGCTGGCGCACCCGGCGCGACACGATGTTAATCAGGATGTTCGGCGTCCCGACCTTTTCCAAAGCTTTCTTGACAAGTTCTGCGTTCATTCTCCAGTTTGAAATCGAGCGCGGTAAAGTAGCTGGCACGCGGCGAATGGCAACATAAAAAACCGCGCGAGAATTGCGTTTGCCGCGCTCCAGTGGGTTCCCAACAAGACGCGCATGCCTGTTCGTGCCAAAAGAACACCCGCCACGCCACCCGTGGCCTTCGACCTGGGGCGTTACCTCAAAGCCAGTTCTGCGGCCGTCAACCGCTCCCTCGACGGTTTCCTGCCCCCGGCCGGAACGAAGCCGGCCACCATTCACAAGGCGATGCGCTACTCGCTCTTTGCCGGCGGCAAACGCATGCGGCCCGCGCTGTGTCTGGCCGCGGCGGAGGCCTGCGGGGGACGATGGGCTGATGCTCTCCCGCTGGCCTGCGCGGTCGAGTGCGTCCACACCTACTCGCTCATCCACGACGACCTACCGGCGATGGACAACGACGACTATCGCCGCGGGCGGTTGACCAACCACAAGGTCTTCGGCGAGGGGATTGCCGTGCTGGCCGGCGACGCGCTGCTCACGCAGGCTTTCGAGATTGCCGCCCAGTGCCGCGGATGGCCGCGCTATTCGCACCACCAGATTGTTCTGGAACTGGCGCGCGCCGCCGGTTCGCTTCAACTCATCGCCGGGCAAGTGGCCGACCTGGAGGGAGAAGGCAAGCCGACCCCCGTCGCGCAGCTTCGGTACATCCACGAGCGCAAAACCTCGGCGTTGCTTTGCTGCTCGGTGCGCCTCGGCGGCATGAGCGCCAACGGCACGCCCGCCCAACTCCGGGCGCTGACCGACTTCGGCTATCACGTGGGGCTCGCGTTTCAGGTCATTGACGACATCCTGGATGTGACGCAGACCAGCGAGCAACTCGGCAAGACCGCCGGCAAGGACGCGAAAGCGCAGAAAGCGACCTACCCGAGCATCGTCGGTTTGGAGAAGTCGAGGAGAATCGCCGAAGAACTGACGGGCAAGGCGTTCGCCGCCCTGAAGCCCTTCAGGGGCAAGGCCGTGGCGCTCGAAGCGTTGGCAGATTACTTGTTGAAGCGCAACCGCTGACGAAGGGCTCCGTTTGTGGCGCGCGGCGTTGCCGCAGCGGGCCTCCCGTTATCCCTGCTCTTGTCCCGCGTAAAACGCGTCCACCTTCGCCGCGACGTCCTTGTAGGCGATGTCCACCTCGTAGATCAGCTTGAGCTGCTCGACGGCTTCTTCCCTCTTACCCATGCTTTCCAGCACGCAGCCGAGGTTGTAAATGAGGTCCTTCTTCTCGTCGTCGAACACGGGCTTTTCCTTGATCGCGCTTTGCAGGGTCTTGGCGGCGAGATCGAACATCTTGCGCTTGGCGAAGCACTGGGAGAGGTAATTCATCGCGGCGAGGCGCTTGTGCGGGTTGTTCTGCGCCTTCTGGAATTCGGCGATGGCCTCGCCAATCTTTCCGGCCTGGAAGAGAAGTTGCCCCAGCTCGAACCGGATGCCGAGGTCGGTGGGGAAACGCTCGGCGCGCTTCTGGCATTCGCTGAGCAGGAATGCTTG
>CAZJTM010000113.1:0-8178 GCA_964548925.1 uncultured Verrucomicrobiota bacterium
AATCAGCCCTCATTGCTGCCAAGTCTTGCAGGCCGTGTGTTCCCACACGGCGTTTTGCTGGAGTTTTCAAACAGGCTCTAAGAGTGGAGAGCCGCGGGCGTGACTGCGCGGAACGCAATAGATTATCGGCGACTTGCGTCGGCAATTGCTTCAGTTCTGAAAGAGGCTCTCACGACAGGTTGTTGAACAGTGATCACCGAGTGGGGTCGCAGCGATTGGGTTGCAGCGCACGTACGCCGCCGGGACGGCCCAGGTGGCACGCCCGCAGTTCGTCCAATGGGGTCAGTGGGTGTGGGCGGAGGCGGAGGCGTTGACCAACGGATTTCTGGAGCCGATGCGCAAATCGGCCGAAAGTGGCGTGGGTCAAATGCAACAACTGGCCAAGACGTTGCTGCCGCACACGCGAGGCATCGTCAACTGGTGGAAATACCGAGCCAGCAACGGTCGGATGGAGGGCATCGCCAACAAGATCAGAACGATGCTTCGTCAGACATGCGGCTTGCGAGTCGTATGTTATATCGCTCTCAAACCCCATCGTCTCCACGACTCAAGACACGAACTTCCCGGATGAACCAAAAAGCGCGCCGCCTGACGGCGCGCTGGAAAAACCGGAAGATTTGTGAACCTCGACGATTCAGTTGCGACCGGCCAGACGCGCGTACAGGCTGCGGCCATAGCGGCCCGCCACGACCAAGCCAACAAAGCCGGCTGCAAACCAAGTGGTTGGCTCAGGTACCGCCGCGCCGACGTAGAGGTTGTCGAAGGTCATGTATGCACCAGAAGTCTCAGGACTGATGGTAAGCGAGGTGATGTAGGTTCCCCCAGCCGTCGTGAATCCATAGAAATCGGCACCGAGACCAGTGAATGGGGATATCGGCCCTGCGGAAGTGTTAAAGGCCAAGGCAAAACTGCCGGAGGTTGGGACGCCGCCTTCATCCGTAAGGAAGAAGTCGGCCCCGACACCCGTTACGTTTCCACTCGTGAAGGTGATAAGAATGCTATAGTCGGGGAGTCTTGTGCTCACCGCTCCACCTATTCCAAACAGATTCTCCTCGCTGTTAAGGATCGTGACATTATACACGAAGGTGGGGTGAGTACTGTCGAACTGCGCAAGCTCGCCTTCGAATCCAAAGGTCTCCAGCGAGTAGCCACTGGCCAGGTAACTGTTGCCAAACTCCGCCCCTGTAACTCCTTCAACAAGTCCTCCTCGTGTCACTTGCGGGCTCATCGCAACGCAGGCGACCAACGCCGCCAACACTCCACTCCGGAAAGCAACTGTGTTTCTCATCTTTATCCTTCTCAGGTTTGGCTCAAGGTTTCTGACATGGTCAATGGTTCACGCTAGCGCACCACGCGCGTTTCTCTCAATCGGGGAATCGCTGATTGCCGCATCGGGGAATTTCCTAGCGAGGCAGGGTCGCCAACCCAGAGCCGCATCTCACGAATGGACGCGAAGGGAAGGCAGTCTGTGTCCCTTCGAGGGATTTATCTCTCGACGGAGGGCCGCAACCCGGCAGCGGCGCCCGCCTCACAGCGGTCGCAGGTTATCAAAGGGCTGGTGAGTCGGTTTCGCATGTTGCGCCGCGCGGGATGGTCGGGGTTCGCTGCCCTGATCCGAAGGGCATTACTCGTAGGTCAATACCACCTGTGCGCCGCTGATTTGCCATCCAGCGATGCGGGTGGGGGCCGCCGACCGCAACCGGTAGAAGCAGGCCGAGCCGCGCAACGGCGTGGTGATGCGTTTGTGGGCGGGTTCCACCGCGGCGGTCGGCTCGTCCAAGTACGAGCCGTCGGGCGTCTCGCTCCACTGGAGGGTTGGCGCGAGCGATCCCACCGGGGACGCAACCACCTCCACGCCCATGCAGAAACCGACGAGTCCCGACTGGAGGTTTGTCAGCAGCGCGCCCGCCGGGCTGAACCAATCCAGTTCAGGGGCCGCGCCGTTTACGGAGACGGCCAGATGACCGTCAGGCGCAATCCCGATTCCGCTCGGCGCGCCGGTGGTGGTGGCCAGAGGAACGGCGACGCCGTTGGAGATGGTCTGAACCGCGTGCGCCCCGGCGCTCACGAGCGAGATTCGCCCGCCGGAACTCGCCACGCCCCACGGCTGGTTGAGACCGTTGCCTTCGGCGACGAGATGCTGGGTGTTGTTGGTCAATGCCACCGACACGATCCGGTCCGCGTAGTAAGAGCTGACGATCAGGTGGTTTGAATCCAAGAAAGCCAGACCGAACGGCCCGGAGAGGAGGCCGCCCTGAGTCACCAGGGTTTCGTCCCCGGTGGCGGGGTCCACGCGGACGATGGCGTCATCCCAGCCGGTGGTGACGTAGAGTTGGCCGTCCGGGCCCAGTTCGATGCCGCGGAGGTCGTAAAGACCCGGCGTGGTGTTGACGAGGGAGATGTTCCCGGTGCGCAGTTCGAGCCGTTCGATTGCCCCGCCCTGCTCAGTCACGTAAATGAACCCGCTCGCCGCGAACGCCACATCCGTGGGGCTCGGGAACGTCCCCAATCGCAGTCCAACGCCGGTTTGGCCGTCAATCTTGACCACGGCGTTGGCCCCGTTGTCCGCCACGAGGATGTCGCCGACATTGACGGTGATGGTGCCACGGGCCTCGACAGTGAAGCTGCGCGTATGGGTCAGCGGGGGATCGCCCGAATCCGTCACCACCACAGTAATGACGTGGAAGCCGGCGGCTTGAGCGGCATCCGCCGCCCAACTGAAATCGCCCGCGGCCGTGATCGTTGCGTTGGTGGGTGCGCCGGACGCCAGGCTGAAGGTCAATTCTTGAGGCGGCAGATCAAGGTCCTTCGCCGTCACCTTGAACGCCAATCCTCCGCCTTGATGGACCACTTGATCGGCAATCAGGTCAAGCACGGGCGCCCGATTTACCTCCCGGACGGTGAGGGTGAAGCTGTTCGTGGTGGACAAAGGCGGAATCCCGTTGTCGGTCACGCGAACCACAATGAGGTAGCTGCCGGGCCCCTGCGCTTCGGTCGGCGTCCAAGTGAAGAGGCCTGTGGCGGAAAGGGCGGCCCCGGCGGGCGCGTTCGACGCAAAGGCAAAGGTCAGGCTCTGGGCGGGCACATTGGCATCGGTGGCGGTGATTTGGTAACTTTGCAGCACGCCCTCGTCGGCGACCCGGTTCGTGAGGACGCCGAAGACCGGCGGCACGTTCGCCTCCCGCACGGAAACCGTGAAGTAATGCGTGTCGGTCAACGGCGGTTCCTGGTCGTCAGTCACGATCACGCCGATTGTGTAATCCCCCGGCCCGAGATCGGCGCCCGGGGTCCACGAGAAGTCGCCCCCCGTCGTGATGCTGGCGCCCAGAGGCGGGTCCGGCGCGAGGCTGAAGGTCAGCGTCTGGGCGGGCCAGTCCGGGTCGGTCGCGTTGACCTTGAAGCTCAACAAGCTGCCCACGCTGGTCACCTTGTTGCCCACCGGGGTGATGTAGGGCGGGGAGTTGACCTCCTTTACGACGATGGTGAAGGATTGCGTGGTCGAGAGCGGAGGGATTCCGTCGTCGGTCACGACCATCACGAATGTGTTGGTCGAGGGGCCCTGCGCTTCGGTGGGTTTCCAGGTGAAGACCCCACTCGGGGACAACAGCGCCCCGGCCGGGGCCGTTCCAACCAAGCTGTAGGTCAGCTCCTGGAGCGGCCAGTCGGAATCACTTCCCTCTATGGTGAACGCCATCGCCACGCCCTCGTCGGTCTCCCACTCTCCGATCTCGGGCAGAAGCGGCGGGGTGTTCACCTGACTTGCCGCCACCACGTTGATCCGGGACACCTCCACGCCAGTGACTTCGCCGATGTATTTGCCGGAGAAAGCGGGCAGCGGGTACCCTTGGGCATCCCGGCGCTCCAGGGCGTAGGGGCCGCTGAGCCCGCCGCTGATTCCGATCACGATGTTGCCGTCCGGGTCAGTGCCGATGCCGTAGGGGCCGCCCGCCAGTTTGGGCGAAACCACCGGCAGGATGTTGGTGACGGTGCCGCCGGAAATGCGAAGGAGCAGCCGGCTGTCGAGAGCGCCCACGTAAATGTGGCCGTCAAAAACCGCGATGCCCCACGGCAGATCAATCCCGTCGGCGCCCTGCGCCAGCACCGCTTGGGATTGGTCCAGCAGCGACACCGACACGACGCGATTGTTGGCGCGGGACGCCACGACGACATGCGTAGGATCCAGGAAGTCAATCCCCCTGGGGGAGGACAATTGCCCGGCCGAAACCAGGTCGGCTTCCTCCCCGGTCAGCGGATTCACCTTTACGATCCGGTTACCCACGCTGGTCGTGACATAGAGATTGCCGTCAGGCCCGAGCGCCAAGCCCCAGATTTGCGCCAGGGTGGTGTTTGGGTTGACGACCGTCTCGACCCCGTTCGTCAGGTTGATGCGCATGATCAAGCCGCCCAGTTCGCTGACGTAGAGAAAGCCATCGGGCGACAGCGCGAGGTCCGTGGGAACATTGAACAATCCCATCCGACGCATGGCGCCGGTCTGCGGATTGATCCGCACCACCGTACCGCCCCCGGCGCGGTAGTTTGCGGCGACGATATCACCCGCTTGAATAGCGTGGACCTGTGCCCGCACGCTCGGGGCCAGCAGCAGCAACAGCCCCGCCAGCACACCAACCCAGCCGCGCGCAGGCGCGTGGCAAGGCCGGGGCGGGTGCAATTCCCACACCCCGTTGTTCCGAGTAGTTCGCATGGGTTTCATGGTGATGTTCGATTTCTCACTTTGGCCCCGCCTCAGCGCGAAGGTTGCGGCAGCGGCTGAGGATTTTCTCAGTGCCAACCGGTGCGCGGCCCACACTGGTTGAAGTCGGAGCCGCGGGCGCGGGATTCATGGAAAACCTCCACGGCTTCCGCATCGCGCATGGCAACCTTGAACCCGCAGGAACTTCCCAGGAATTCAAAGCGCTCCCAGATTCGCGCCATGCCATCCTTGGGCGCTTCGAATCCCTGGAACGGCATGCGAGGTTCGTGCAAAGGTTCATGGAAGGTGATTGGTCACGCCGATTCGGTAGAACCCGGCGGCACCCGCCGTCGAGTCCGTGAATGTGTTCATCGGCGGGGTGCCGGGAATCCCGTTCGTCAAGCGGGCAAAAACTCCGTTGGGCGTGTCGGCGCGATGGATGGAGTACCAGCGGTTGGCGACGCTCGGCCAGCGCAGCACACGGCCAGGACCAGCCCCGGCGGCGGAGGTCAGACTCGCCCGCAGCGCGGATGAAGCGTCCACCGGGCTGGTGCCCGCGATGAACTCCGCCCATGCCGGCAGGCCGTCGTCATCCGCATCGGCCAGCGACGCCGCCTCGAACTGGTTCGTCCAACCGTAGTCCGCCAACCACCATTCAGGCGTGCCATGCGAGGTGACGTTGGCGGCAAATGCCGCCACCACGGCGCGCGGCTGGCTCATCGTCAGGTTGAGCGTGGCGTTGGATTGCGCCCCTGCGGGAACATCCCCCGTCCAGCGAACAAAGTGGTGGTAGTTCGATGCGGTGGCCTGAATCAGCAACGACGCACCCAAGTCCCGCCAACCGCTTGCCGTACTGACGTCTCCGCCGCCGCCGGCGCTCACCGCGAACCAGACTTGCGTCTTCCACGTCCAGGTGAGCTGGGAGTTTGTGGAGAGGGTGAAGCTCACCTGGGTGCCGGTGCCGCTGGCCGGCACACTGCCCGTCCCCGACCAACCAGTGCAGACGTACTGCGTGCCCACGCCGCCGGAGAGCGGGGAATTCGTCACGGCACAGGTCACCGGGCCGCCGAGCGCATGGTCCATCGTTCCGACCGGAGGAGACGCGCCGCCGTGCGCGGACGCCACCGCGAGCGAGGCCGTTCTCGCCGGCACCTGCAACGCCACGTGCGGATCGCCAAAGAGCGTGATCTCGAACATGCAGAAGCGGTAGGTCATCAGCCCGCCGGTTTCGACCTTGCTGATCAGGCTGTGTTTGCTCAGTTGGTTGGCGACGCCGAGCCGGGTTTGTCCCTTGCCCAACAACTCCTCGAAGAATTTAATTTGGAACTCCCCGCTCCATCTCCATTCGGCTTGGGCGTCGAACCAGCCCTCGCGCGAGTTCAAGATGGCGGCAAACGCCGCGTGCGCGTTCCGTTTGACCAGTTCCTCGCCAACACAGTCGAATGGATCGAGGAAATGGTCGTTGTCAAACGCGCCCGCATCACAGGAGACACTGTAGGTCAGGGACGGCCAGGCATTCGTCAGCGCGTCCAAATCATCCGGGATCAACCCCATCAGCGTGCTGGGGTCGCCGTGGCCGGCAAACAGGGCGAGGTGGGGCGAGCGGTTCAACTCGCGGAGGGCGTCGAGATACGACCACTGCGGCGTCGTGAAGGGGGAGTCATCCAGCCGGGCCTGTTCATATCCGGCGAAGTAGTTCGTCAACGGCACAAACATGTCCCATCCCTGCGCCACTACGCCGCCAACAGCGCCCAAGTATTCGGCAACGAAAAGGACATTCGTGATTCGGGCGTGGGCCTGGGTTTCGTAGCGCACCGTCTTTTCGACGAAGGTGTTCACCTCAGCCACGGTATCCACCGGCGCGCGTCCCACATACACCTCCGCCAGCAAATCCACTTCGCCGCCGCCTTCCCCATCCGTCGGCTCGCCAAAGATGCCATCGCCGTCGTGATCCCAGGAGCCGTCGAGGCAGGCATAGTAAAGGTCGCAAGCGGGCAAGTGCCGCGGGAACCGGCCGAACTCCAGCGCGGCCATGTACGCGTAAGCGTGGCGGGCCGGCACGACCGAGGTGTCGCCGCCCAACAGGACGTATGTGATGCCCCAATTCGTGAAAGCGTAGCGGATGTAGTTGCGAATCTTCTCCTGGAGATCGCGCCCGGCTCGCGAGGCGCCGATGCTCTCGACCGTCTCCACCTTGACCGCGAGTCCGTCCAACGCCTTGCGCTGAATCAGTGGCTCGAACGCGGCGACGAGGCCGCTCTTGGTGATGAGCAAGTAGTCGAAGATTGGAGGCGAGGGACCCGTCAGAACCGCCCGGTCGCCGGACGTGGTGAGCAAGCCCGGGTTGTCCACCAGGGCCGCCACGTCGCGCTGGACGCGGGCCGCCCCCGGAACACTGGCGAGCGCGGTTGGTGGCTGACCTGTCGCGGCAACCGAAATCGTGACCCGCAGGCGTGAAGTAAAGGTCACTTGGCCCCGGCGCGGCGCATACTGAATCGGGAACACCCGGACAAAAGCGATATCGTAGCCTCCCATCCGCTGCACCGAGGCCACCTCGGCCGCCGTCGGGGGGAAGGATTCGTCGGATTGGTAGATGGCCGGGTTCGGCGGGTCGGGAGGAAATGGCGGCGCGGCGGAGATGCCTGTGCGCGGGAACCGAACGGGGGGTCGCCCCCATTCCACCCGCCAGTCGCCGGCGAATTGCGCGGGCGCCGCTTCCGCTTGAACAGCAACGCCGCCCACGGTGGAAGCGGGCGGCAGGAGCAACCGCACCGTGCGAAAGGGCAGCCGCGGTTCGCCAACGCGTTCCCATGTTTCGCAGCCGGCGATGGAAACCCGCGTCTCGTCGCCCACGGAATCGAACTGAGGCGGGTCAAAGTCGCAGACGACGGAGAGCGGCGAAGCTGGATTGGATAAGACAGCCCGGGCCTCGGGCGCGAGACAGGCGTGGAGGAAGAGCAGGATGCCGAGAGCGGCGGCGCTGGCGCGCGGGCATTGGCAGGGGACGACAGATGCAAGCCGCTTGCCGCCGCCACGGAAGCAAGCGTTCACCCCCGAGCGTCTGACGTTCGGGGGAAGCTGCTGGTCTTGTTCCACCATTGCGCGCTCTCTTCAGCCCTCTCTTCTATTCAACCGGCACATCCTTCACCCGGCTGTTGCCGATGGCGACCGTGACCTTGCTGCCAGGCTTGACGACCTGCCCCTTGTTGGCCAGCAGCGCGAAATAGGTCTTGCCGGCGACAAGCTTCTGGGAGGTCTGATTCTCCTTCTGGAACGGGAGCGGAAGGGCCTTGCCGGTTTCTTGGTCAATGACGTAAGTGATCTCCCGCAAGTGCAGCAGGTTCGTGGCTTTGGTCGGATCGGTCACCTTGTAGCGCAGGTCCAGGCCGTTGCCGCCGAAACCCACGCGCATGCTGGTGATCTGGATGCCCCATTGCTCCTCAACGCTCCTTGGGGCGGAGGGCGACGCCACTCCGCCAGCGGTTGAC
>CAZJTM010000113.1:8206-19660 GCA_964548925.1 uncultured Verrucomicrobiota bacterium
GGAGGCGAGAGATGGGCGGAGAGGCGAGGGTTTCATCGTTCTCAGCAACTTCCTCCTCACCTGCCTGTGCCACCAGCGCGGAAGCCGGGGGGCGGGAATTCTGCGACCGGGTGGCCAGCGCAAAGACGACGGCGGCAATCAAGGCCAGTGCCCCGGCCGACAGGATCAGCGTGACCACCATTGGCCGCGCCGCCGGAACGGGTTCAAGATCGCCGCGACGAGAGTGAATCGTCCGCGCGGCGTGCGGTGGCCTTGCCGGGGGGTTGGGGGTGTTGTCCGCGTTCATCTCGGGCCTCTCATTCGCCCACCGTCAGGTTCTCGGCGCGGAAGTCGCCAAAGACAATGGTGACGTTGTGCCCCTTTTTGACCCGCAGCCCTGGATTGGAGAAGAGGGCGGTGTAGATCTTGCCGGCCACCAGGCGCTGGGCGGTGCTGCGCAGTGGGCCCACCTTGGGCATGCTCGGCACGTGCAACTCGGCGCCGCTGGTCTGGTCAATCAGCACCGGCTTGATCTGGGTGCTCCCCAGAATGGCCGCCTTGGCGGGATCAATCACCCGATAGCGGAAATCAACGAGGTTGCCCTTGGCGGAGAGCCGAAGGGCACTCACTTCGATGCCCCAGCGGGCGGCCAAGTCTTGCGCGGCGGGTTTGGCCGACGGGGTCGCCGGGCCGCCGGCGCAATGGACCGCGCAGGCTTCCTCCCCCGGGGCAACCGGGTCGTCGCCGGCCAGTGTGGTGAATGAAACGAACATTCCCGCCGCGAGAACTATGGCGGCGAATCCGCTCCGCTCGTGGCGGGCCGTAACGGCGTTCCTGTTTGATTTCATCGCTGCACTTTCAAACTTCCGACCGCAGGGCACGACCGCCTGTCTGGGCAACCGAGGCGGCCATGCCCCGTTGGGGTCTGTATTGAATACCCAGACTCAATTTGCCGTGACGACCCATCGCGCATACATGCCGCCGTCAGGATTTCCGGGGTTGGAAAGGCCCAGCCGATGGTCATAGAAGAAGTAGTAGTGGGGCGGCCCCGAGCCCCCCCTGGGTGTGGGCGGCGTGAACAGCACGTCCAAAGTTTTCAGCGCGGCGAGGTTGGGGGCATAGGCCGTGCGCGGGAAGGGGTAAAGGTGGGCGTCCTCCGCGATGGCGGTAACGTAGTTGGCGCCGGACCCTTGGGGCACCGACCGGCCGATCGGCACGGGGCCCGCCAAGGTGGGAATGCGCGAGTCCCAACAGAAGTTGATCATCCGAAAGAGAGTGGTCTGGCTGAGCGCGCCTCCCGCCGTCAAGTCGGGCGGTGTGGTGCTCTTGCTGTAGGCCCGGCCATTGATCAGGAAGAAGCTCGGATCGGAGTGCATGGTGCTGCTGATCGCCTTGCCGGGACCATACCCGTTGGTGGTCACGGCCCAATGCAGAATCGGATCCAGCTCGCTGAAGACCACCGGAGTTTCCCGGTTCGTCGGGATGGAATACCCCTTGTAGGCTTGGTTGTTATTCGATCTCACGGTGAGCATGCCGTAGAGGCCCATCTGCACCTGCAAGGACGGATGCGTGCCGCTGTGATAGGCGTAGGTGCCGAGTTTCAGCGTGCCCGTCCAAGCGTAAACCCGCGAGCCGCCCACCGGCACTTCGGGCACCAGGGAACGGACGCGGTTCGGGTAGTCGGCATCCCCCGCGCCGAATTTCACCGGCTGGCCGACGTTGGTCGTTCCGTTCAGCCCGGGAATCACCAAGGAAATGGGTTCGGAGTACGGCAGGTTGGTCAACAGGTTATAGACCGTGATGACGACTCCCTCGTTGGCCCCGTCGTGCTGGTCTGGAGCCACGTCGAGCTTCGGTCCCGGGATTTGCGCCTGGCCGTTGGGCGTGGTTGCGAAGCCCCACACCGGAATGTACCCCGAGCTTGGCGCGGGGGGCGTGGCGGCCGATGGGCTGATTCTTGCGCCGGTGGTCGGGTGGTAATAAACCAGCTTGGCATAGAGATTCGTGGTCAGCGGGGCGGCCCCGGCGCTGCCGGCAACGAGCGCGAATGCCCCGCAAACGAGCGCGGAAAACGTCCGGTTCATGGTGGATTTCTTCATAGGGGTGTTCCAGTCAAGGTTCGAGAAGTTCGGCAACATCATGGGATCGAGCAATCGTCAGTTGGCGATGTTCGCGCTGCTCCGTTGCGGGCGGGCGTTTTCGCGAGCCGGCGCGGGCGCCGCTTCGCGCGTTCGGACCGGTCGGGCCGGACGTTCGGTGATGCTGCCGCGCGAGACCGCAGGGGAGCTCGCCGGGGCGGCGACCGGTGCCGCCGGTGGAGTCCGGCCGAAACTCGAGCTCCACGCCTCGGCGGTCGGGGCGATCACGGGTGGGGCCGCAGTGTCCGCGGTCGGCGTCGCCGGCTGACGCCGGGATGCGGTCGCGCCGGACGAACCCAAGGGGCTGGGCGGGGCCGGTGGCGGATACGGCCAGGCCTCGATCAAGGCGAGCGTCAGCATGCCTCCCGGGAAGATGTTGTTGTTGACGATTTCCTTCTCCGCATGCGAGTGCCACATATACATGAACCCGTTGTTCGGGTTGAACCCGCCTTCTCCTGGCGGCAACGCTCCCGGCGAACCGAGGAACGGACTGCCGCCATACATCATGCCGTTCACGAGATTCTGCTCGGCGGGCAGGATGACGGGGAACGGCTTGCCGTGATCGGCGGGGTCTTCGTTCGTGGCCAGCGGATCTCCGGGCTTGTGGCCGTAGGGGTCCCACCCTAGTCCGGCGCCGGTCCACGTGAAGATGCTGTCAATGGTACCTCCCGGCGTGGAGGCGACGGTGAACTCCATGAAACTCAGGTCGGCGCCCACGCCGCCCGGACTTTGGAGGAGCCGGCCGTCCTGGGCGATCAAGCGGGCGTGGTTACCGTGGTGGTGGAGCGGGTGCTCGTCACTGCCGCCGCCGATCACCCGCATCAGAACCTTCTCGCCCGCGCGAAAGAGCGGGAAACAGTCATACGGCTGCACCGGCAGGGAACTGTGAAAGCGCGGCAGCATGGTGTCCGGACCGCACCGGCCATTGATGAACCAATAGACGGCCATGCGCTTGTTCAGGTCCACGGTGATGGGCAGGCCGGCGGCCGGAACGCTGCTGGCGTTCTGCACCTGCAACTCCACCGCGTCGTGGATCTTGTCGTCCATGTCCGAGAGCAGCAGCAGGAACTCGTGATCGAAGGCCGAGTCGGCGTGGGCGTAGGCCTTCCACGTGGCCGCGTCCGCCGGATTGAATCCCACCGGGCGCACGATCAAGGCGCCCACCATGCCCATCTCGATCTGGAGATCAGGCCGCGTGCCGCTGTGATACATGTACGTGCCCGGCTGGTGGGCTGTGAACTGGTAGCGAACCACCCCGCCGCCGGTGCCGTTGAGTTGCGCGGGAGCGGCTTCCCGGGTCAACAGGCCGTTGATCGTCGCGCCCCGTTCCGTCTGGACACTGACATTCGATTGCCCGGGGAACAGAATCGAAGCCGGCACCGGGAGCTTGTTGGTGAGGTAGATCGTGACCACGCTGCCCTGGGTCACGATCAGGGTGGGGCCCACGTACTGGGCGTCGTTGGTTCCATAACCCCAGAAGTAAAGGCTGTTTCCTTCCGGGGTGCTGAGCTCGCCGGGCGCCGCATTGAGGTAGAACGTGGAACTGGCGTTGGTGAGGCCATCCACCGCATGGGGCGCGTGGTTGGCCAGGCTGTTCCCCGCCGTCGCCAGCAGCACGGCTGCCGCCGCGGCCAGGCTGAGTTTGCGCGAGTCTGTGAACTGCGTGTTCATGTTGGTCCTTTCTCGTTGTTCAAGCTGTGTCATGGTCGTCAGCGGTTAAGGAGTGATCACGATTTCCGTCATCAGACCGCCATAATCCTCCGCGTCGTTCGATAGATGGTTCAGCCGCGCGCCGTAGAGGAGATAGGTTCCGGGCGCCGCGCTGCTCGTATCCAGCAAGACATCGGCGGTTTCACCGCCACCGATCTTCACCGACGTGGTGTCGTAGTAGAGGTTGAGGCCGGTCGGGCCGCGCAGCAGGCGCGCGTCCTTGGCCACCACTTTCATCGGGATGCCCAGGACCGTGATCGTGTGAATGTCCGTCTCGGACACATTCGAGAGGCGCAACAAGATGCGTTGCCCTTTCTTGGCCGTGACCAGTGAGGTGACCTTTTGCGATTCGATGCCGAAATCGCTGCTTGCGGGCGCCGGCAGCGTGCCCGGCACGATTGTGTCCGGATAGCCGCGCCCATTGATCATCGGGTAATCATCGCGCAGGGCGGCGAAAGGCAGCGGCTGCACCGCGATGTGATGCTCGTGGAAGCTCTTGTCGAACCCGGTGACTTGCAGGGCCGCTTCCACGTCGTAGTAGGTCGAGCCGTCGCCGTCGTTGTAGGCGTACTTATAACCCGTCTTGTGTTGCGTGCGCGCCACCCCGTTCGTCGGCGGCAGGTTCGACAGCGGCGTGTTGTTGGGCAGGTGGTTCTGCTTGGGCGTGACCCAGAGGTTGCCGATCATGCCCATCTGCATGTGCTCGGTCGCCTCGACGTGGCAGTGATACAGGTACGTGCCGGGCTCGACAATGCGGTAGTAATAGCGCAGCGTGCCGCCCATGGCGATGGAGATGGAGGCCATCGGCTCGCCATCGAAGATCGAAGCCGCCTGCGGGAAGCCGTGGAAGTGAACCGTGTGCGGATCAAACAAGTCGGGCCGTTTCAACATCCCCACATTGGAGAGGTCCAAGTAGGCGTGCTGGCCTTCCTTGAAGACCATGGTGGGGGCGGCGAGGTTGGCGGCGAGCATGCCGGCGGATTGCACCTTGGGCCCGATGCCGCGGAGAATGATCGCCTCTTCCGGCAGGTCCGCGATCACCACCCGCAGCGCGTTTCTCACGCTCAGCCCCATTGCCTGAGTGTTCTGGGTGTTGTTGGGATTCAACAACTGGTTGGCCAGGGCGGTGAGGGTCACCTTCAGGGGCTCCGTCGCAGCCAGGGAATTGGCGATGGCCAGGAGGTTTGTGCCCGCCGTGCGGCGGACCAGCCGGCCCGTGGCGGTGTTTCCACCGCCCCCGTTGACCAAGGTGACTTCCGCCATGGTGACGAGCTGGGGTCGGGCGGCCGCCAGCGCCGTCTCGCTGGTGACAATGTGGGTCACGTCGGAGAATCCGAATATGTAGAGGTCCGTGCCATCGGCCATCGTCGCCCAGCCGTCACCGGCCGCCAGTTGGTAGTAGGCCACGTCGTTGGTCGGATTGCCGTCGCCGTCGCTGTCCACCAGCGGTTCGGGGTCCAGCAGCGGGTTCAGCGGGTCTCCCGGCAGCGGATTCAGATTCAGCGGCGCCATGGCCGGACCGGGCGACACGTTCGGGCCGGTCGCCAATCCGGTCAGGGGCGGGGCGGCGCCTTCGGCCGGCAGGCCGACCAGCGGGACGCTGATGTTCGGCGCCAGCGGCGGGAGGATGCTCGCGCCGGGCGCGACGAACTCGTCCGCGCCGATATCCGGGATCGCCGTATCGCGTGGCTCACGGTCGAAGTCCGTCGCCAGCGCGACGATGGCCGACACGTTGCCGCCGGCGTTGATCGCGGGGGAATTGAGCGCGACGTTGGCGTTGGTGGTAATGTGGTAGTCGCCTTGGGCGGTGCCGTTTGGCTGGAAGATGCCGATGGGGGCGTGACGCACCGAGAGGTTGTTGCCCGCCTCGTCAATCACTGCCGCCACGAAGAGATCGTTGAAATACTGGCTCGCGAACCGGGGATTGGTCTTCAGGTTGTTGGCGTTCAGGTAACCTGGAGTCCCAGGCGTCAAGATACAGTTCGTCGGGTGGAGAGTGCCACCGCCATCCGCCACGACCAAGTCCAAGTAGGTGGCCGCTGGATTGGGGAACAGCTCCGCCGCCGTCTTGTTGTAGAAGAACGATCGGTTCTGATAGAAGATGTTGTTCCGCAATTCGGGATCGCAGAACGACGGCTCGCCGATCGGGAGTGGCCCGGACAGTTCCGCCGTGTGAGGGTGGGTGACAAGGCCCGCGCCGCGCGGCGTGGAGACGTTCGGATCGGCATCAAAGGCGGCCACCGCCGTGGCCGTGCTGTCATTGCGGGCGATGGTGTTATGGAGGACCCGCACCCGGGTAGCATCCGCCAGGGAGACGCCGCCGCCGCCGTAACCCGCCACATTGTTCACAATGACGTTGTTCAGGATGTCCAAGGCGTACCATTGGTTGCGGTTGCTGCTGGCCTCCACGTCCGCCCCGTTCACGCCTGCGGCGCGAATCCCGCCCCCGTGGCCGGCGCCCGCGAGATTCCCCTGAATCAGATTGTTGATGATCGTCACCGAACCCGCGCCGCCGCTCAGGGGCGCTGCCGGTGGCGGTGGGATGAGGCCGCCGACAAAGATGCCACCGCCATCACCCCCGAAGAGGGCGTTGGGGGCGGGCACACCATAGAACACTTCGTTAAACGCGATCACGTTGTTAGCAATCAAGCCGCCGGGGCTGCGGCCTTCGTGGGCGATGCCGCCGCCGCTCCCCCGGGTGAAATTGCCCATGATGAAGTTGTTGCGAACCCGGTACCCCGTCGCGCCGGTAAAGATGCCGATGCCCCCGGCGCCGACGATGCCGCCGTTCTGGAGAATCTGGTTGTTCTCGATAAGGATGTTCGGGTTGTTGTAGAGCGTGCCGACCTGAGCCTGCTCGCCGATGGAGATACCACCGGAGACTTTGCCCTGGTTGCCGATGATGCGGTTGTTGCTGATCCGGAGATTGGCCGCCTCGGTCCAGACCATGATGCCGCCGCCGGAGACAGCGCCCTTGATTTGGAAGCCGTCAATGCGGGATGAGGCGGCGGCGAAGTTGGCCGCGTAAGCACCGGTCCCGTTGCCCAGCACCATGATGCCCGGCGCCTCGACTGCCGCGAAGGGATCGTTCGCCGCCGGATTGCCAGTGAGAATTGTGGCCGCCTTTGTGTGCCAGGCCGACAGCCGTTCGGCCGGTGTGGGATTCGCGTTGATGACTGTGCCGAGGCCCGAGCCCTGCAGTCGGAGCGGCTTCCAAAGGATCGGGTTCTCATTATAGTCCCAAGGCGCGACCGGAACGATGACCAGACCGCCAGCGGGCGTCGCGTCAATCGCATCCTGAATGGGGGTGGCCAGTGGGTTCACCAACGGACTCACCGGCGTCACGATGCGGACATTGTTCCCGATCACGTCGCCCGCGCTCCCGCGCGTCAGCGTGACTCCGATGGGCGTGGTCAGCCCACTATCGCCTCGCCGGACCATCAACTGGCCGGAAGTTCCCGGCGTCAGCAACGTCTCCACCCGCACCCGAATGCGAGCATTGTTCCAAGCGACGACTTCGGAGGCGGCGATGGCGACCCCATTGATGGTGACCCGGCTGACCGCGTTGGACGGCCCGAAGCCGAAGTTGCGCGACACAGTAGCGGGCAAAGGCGAACCGTTGGTGTAATTGGGGTTCGGAACCTGGATGGTGCCCAAGGAAAAGATATTCACCACACGACTGTTGGCCGTGCCTCCTGCGGGAACGAACGGTCCCGCCACCGTCGGGTTGTCAATCGGGCCCACCGTCACGTTGGTGATGACCGGGGTGGTCGCCGGGGGTTCGACGTCGAGCGACTTGTTCGGGCCGCCGACGAAGGCTGCAATTGGGACGATGGGGGTGTCCGCATACAGGAATGTTCCCGGGTAGTAATGCAGCGTCCACGGCGTGGTTGCGAAGGCCGGGTTGTAGTTTGGATCGGGAATGCGGTTGGCCGGATTGGCCGGATTCGGCATGGTCGGATCATTCAGAACCATCGTGAGCATCTGAGGCGCAGCCCCGCTGGGCATGGGCGCCGCCACGTTGTAGGTGGAAGGCACCAGGGCCTCGTAACTGCCGTATTCATCCGAGTAGGTGCGCGCGATTTCACGGCCCGTGAAGTCGCGGAAGGAAATAGGCAGCCAGCCCGGCGAACCTTTTTCGCCGTAGATGACCGAGGCGGCGTTGAACTCCGCCGTCAGGTCGTTCAGCACGAACCCAACGACACGCGTGGACTTGGGGACTTCGGTATAGACGTGGAAGTCACAAGCGGCGTTCTTGCCGTTGGCGACGCGGACCCATTTCATGTCTGCGATGGGGCGCTCCTGATTCGCGAAGGCGCAGGGTTCGCCGGGGAACAGCGTGAGTTCATCGGGCACCGTGAACAGGTTGGGCTTCAATTGACGCGCGGCCGGGAGAATGTTGGCCAGGTAGGCATCGCCATTGTGGTTCGCGGGCGTTCCCACCAGTTCGGGTGGCAGCAGGAGTTTGCTTGGCACGTAGGCGTCCCCAAATCCCACGTTGAAGCTTTCCTCGGTTTGAATCAAATAGCCTGGAGGCGGGCAGGTTTGAACGATGTACATTCCCGGCGGCAGGTAGTCCACCTCTTCGGAACCGCTGGCTATGCCGTTCGGGTGGTAAGATCCAAAGAGGTAGCCGCCATCGAACACGCCTTCCCGGGTCTGATTCCAGGTGGAGTAGTTGTCGTTCCCAATGATGGCCTTGCCCATGACGTAGGGCGGATTGACCTGGATGGCTCCCGTCGGTGGGCTGTCATCCCAACTATCCGTCCAGACAATCTGGATGGCGTCGCCGGGATCGAACGTCCCGTTATTGTTGCGGTCCACGTCCTCGGGGCCTTTCAGCGCTGGGTTTTCATTCCAGCCCAATGGGTAGTTGTCAATGTCCGCCAGAGTCACACCGGGGTTGGCGTCAAGGTCATCAATTATCTTATCGCCGTTCTTGTCCTGGTAGAGAACGACCTGCACGCGGGGCACCCCCGGTTCCCACGGGTCAATGACGCCGAGGCGGGGGTCCTCTTCCGCGCGGGTCGTACCGTAACCCACTACGCCGGCGATGCCGCCGTTCTCATTGGCGTCATAGTTCACCTTGCCCCAGTCAATACGGGTGTTCTGGTTCAGGAACAGATGCACGGCCTCGAGCAGCAGCGGCGCCGCCGGAGTCGAGTTCGTTTCCGTCCGCGAGAGATTATTGCCGGTATTCGGGTTGATGAGCTGCACGGGCACGCCTGCATTGGTCACGATGATTCCGGTAACCGGATCGGTTTCATACTGCGGCTGCGGATTCCGGACATTCTCCGAGGGGTTGCTCCAGTCAATGTCGCCTTCCGGTGCCGGCGGAATGAAGCCGCCCTCGTCGGTAACCGCAGTCATGCCGGTGGCTTTGTAGCGGGCGAAGTCCACCTCGGCGATCAGCCACTTGAAGAAGGGGAAGACTTCGGCGAATTCGTAGTTGCCTTCCGCGTCGGTCACTTGGGATTGGTAGATGGTGCCGTCGCGCCAGCGCAGGTTGAGGTTCTGATTCATGATGCCCACTTCCGTGGGGTCTTTGAAGCCGTCCTTGTCGGTATCGTAGAAGACCGATCCCCTCCAAGTGCCAAACCAACGGAAAGAGAGCACGTTGCTCAGACTATGAACGGATCCGTTGGGGAGGCTGGGCACAACGATTGTGTTGATGCCGAACAGCGCATCGAGCGGTCGGTCCCAGGTCACCAACTGATACGTTCCCGGGGGGACATTGGTAATGACAAAAGCCCCCGTATCCGGGTCGCATTCTGCGGCGTAAAGGCCGGGGCCTCCGGCGCCCAAGACGCCGGGCTGGTTCAACCCGATCCAAGCTTGGGAAACCGGCGGGCCCACCGCGAACTGCTGGTTGTTCGGCGGACGGCCGAAGTGATTGAACCGGTTGGTCCCCACGACGGTCACCCCGCCGGCCGGCGGGTTCGTGTTCCACGGAAGCAGGGACGGATTGACGAAGCCGAAGAAGGCGTGGTACGTGCCGACACCAAAGCCTTCGATAAAGATTTTGGGTTCGTTCGCCTTCACCCACGCATCCACGGTGAGGGTGCCCTCGATGGTGGCGGTTTGATTCCACGCCTTGTTGCGATTGGCCGAGCCGTGGCCGCCTTTCCAGTCGGTCCCGTTCGGCGGAATCACTTGAACGCCGTACTTGCCCATTGCGAGATTCTTAACCAAGGCCTTGCCGTTGGCATCGGTGTAGATGAACCCGGTGCCGAGCACGTCAACGACCGGCGCCTGCCCCGGCCCGGTGATCGGATCGCCATTCTCGTCAATGAAATCGCCGGCGTTGTTGGTTTGATAGGTTGTGCCCAAGGGATTGCCGAAGACGTCGGTCAGGATGGGGCCGCCGAGGAAATCAGACAGGGTGACCTTGAAACCCGGGAGGCCGCGCTCGGTGGCATCCGGCACGTTGTTGATCGGGTTGTGATCCTCGAACGCCAGAATGCTGATCTGCGCGGTGGGGATGGGGTGCTTGTTGAGCACCACGGTCACGCTCGTCTGGCCATTCGTCAGGTTCGCGCCGCCGAGCGTGTGATCCTTGGCCAGGACGGAAAGCGCATAGCGCTTCCCGGTCGAGGCCGGGTCGCCCACCCCCGGGATCGTGATGCTGGTCGAACTGCTGGCGCTACTCCCTTGCGCCACCACGGGCGCATGGCTCTTGTGGATGACCATGGAAATCGTGTCGTTCGCCGCGACGCCGGGCCGACCAGGCGCGGTGTTGTCCTCCTCCAGCAGCCAGCGGATGTCAGTGACCGGAGCGCCGGTGTTGTCCACGACATTCAAAGTGAGGGCGAGCGCCTGGCGGGGCGCAAGCAGGGCGAGGCACAACGCCAAGGCGGCCAGAGGCCAGATCTTGGTGCGGGGGGAGAGGATTCGACTGGGACTTGTTTTCATAACACTTGACTGTTTCCTGATTGAATGGAATCGCCGGACCGGCCGGAGTTCGTCCTCTGCACGAGCGCGCGGGGGGAGCGCGGCGGTCGCGCGCCGGTGTTGGTACATGTTGTTCCGAAATTCACGCGAGTGACTTTGATGGCGGGAGGCATTTCTCACAATCGGGGGACGCCTGAACGTCCCATCGGGGAAGTTCCCATGCAGTGCCGCCAACACGTTGGGAGCCGCGGGCGAAAAGCCGGCTCGCGATGCCGGTCGCGGGGCTCGGCGGCCAGTCCCCGGCGCACGCTGATTCCGGTGACGACAGAATCCACCCCGCCGCTGGCTCGACAAATGGAGTTGAAACGCAGACGTGTCCTCGTGGCAGCGACCGCAAGGGCGCCTCCGACCTGGAGTCGAGCACCGCACAGAAATCGCCGCACGCGGAGAATGGCGGCGGGGACGGTAAAACCGGGGCGTCGAGCATCAGGAGCAGTTTCTGCACGGGCTTGAGCTTCGCTTCCTCGTTCTCCTCCTGCCGCCCCTGCTGCGCGGCAAGACACATCTTGCAGGGAAGTTCCATCGAACGTCCAAGCGACCGCTTCGGTGAACGGCATGGACTGGGAAAATCGGGCGAGCATGGTGGTCCACGCGAAGCCTTGCCGGAGCGCCCAGCGTCCTCCGACGGAGGCAGCAATTCTCATTATGGACCAGATAGGGTCGCCGGGTGAGGGCA
>CAZJTM010000114.1:0-19608 GCA_964548925.1 uncultured Verrucomicrobiota bacterium
AGACGCCACTACGGTTCAGGGTTCAAGGCCGAAGTCTTCGGGGATTCTCCCTCCAACCCATTCCGGGGAGAGGTATTCGCTTGCGGAGGTGCGCCCTTTCACACCCCTGAACCCACCGGACAATTCCGCGTTGCGGATACAACACGATCAAGTTCCTGCACGCTTTGAATTGATGGAAATCCGCCCTGAATTCAGCAGTTTTCCCAACAAACAGAATGCCGGTGCCATTGTCAGGCAGATGGGGATGAAGCGGGCGCGTTTCATCTGATTGGAAGCTCGCTCGGATGAATCGGCCATGCCGCGAGTGCATGACCCCGACTGCTTCGTCCGGCTACTGCCCGCGCCGTTTCCGGGCTGAGGGTCGCGGTGTCGGCTTCTTCGCGGAGGGCTTTCGTGAGCGCCTTGCCTGCGGTGGTTTTGAATCGGTCTGACTCGGGGGCGGGGTGGCAGCAGGCGGTGGCGTGGACGGCGGTGGGCCTTTCGGAGCAGTCTTTTCGTGGATCACCTGCCGCACTTTTTCGAGCCGCTTCTCGGTTTCCTCCCTGGCCCGTTCCAAGCCGCTTTGACCCGCGTTGATGACATCGGACAGGAGTCCGCACACTCGCTGGATGCGATCCGTGTAGCTGCCCGGCTTCAATTCGACGCCCTTCGTCTTGAGGAAGCCGTCCAGATTTCGGTAGAGCTCGTCTTTCTTGATTCGTTTCATGGTCTTTGCCGTTTGCGGGACGACTATCTCGCGACCGCCTCCGCGCCACAACTACAGATCCAAGGTGAGATTGTAGAGCGGCGGCACGACGAGAGCATCGGCGGTTCATCGCTGATCGAACCCTCGCTCGGACGCTGAATACCAGTGGCGGACAATCCGCGAAGTTGGTATTCCTCCCTGCCATGAGATTCGCGCACTCCTTGGCGGTCGGTTGGGTCCTGTCATTCGTTTTGTTTTCCGCATGCGGCGCGGCTCTTGTGGGGATGGACGAGTTGTCTCAGCTCGACCGCCTGCCCGCCTTCAAGGCGTCGCTGAAAATCGGGGCGGTTTCCAGCTACGACCGCTCGGGCGGCAACGACGACGGCTTCTCCGGCAAGTACTCCTTCGTGCGCAAGGAGGCCGAGGGGGTTGTGTTGGCGGACCTGAAGGGACCAGGCGTGATTTACCGCATTTGGACGCCGACGCCCACAGACGACGTGATGGAGTTCCTGTTCGACGGCGAAACCACGCCCCGCTTGGCCGTGAAGTTCCGCGAGTTGTTCCTCGGCGGGCATCCGGCGTTTCCGCGTCCGCTCGTCGGCTTCGGCGCGGGCGGGTACTACTGCTACGTTCCCCTGTCCTTCGAGAAATCCTGCGTGGTGCGGGTGCGCGCCCCGAAGGTGCAGTTCTATCAGATCAACTACGCGCTCTACGGTCCGGACGCTGGCGTGACCACGTTCAACCCGCAACTCTCCGCCGCCGAACTGGGCGCGCGGACCAAGGCGTGCGAGCTGTTTCGCAGCACTGGCTCCGACATCAGCCGCTTCACCGCGCCGCCCGGAGCCAAGGTGCTGACCGGCCAAGTCAACGTGAAACTCGAACCGAATTCCACCAAGACCATCTTCAAAGCAAAGAAGGGCGGGCGCATCGTTGGCTTGCGGTTCGCGCCCACGGAAACCCTTGTCGGGAAAGCCCGCGACCTCTTGCTCAAGATCAGCTTCGACGGCGACCAACCCGCGGTGCTCTGCCCGCTGGGCGACTTTTTCGGCTACGCCTGGGGACAACCGGCCATGCAATCGCTGCTCGTCGGCACGAGTGGTGACACCAACTACTGCTACTTCCCCATGCCGTTTGACCGCAGCGCAATCGTGGAGCTGGTTTCGGAACGCGCCACGCCTGTCGAGCTTCGCGCGGAGGTCTTGCACGCCGCCGTGCCGCGACGAGCGGACGAAGGCAGGTTCTACGCGCTCTGGCGGCGTGAGAATCCCACGAAGCTCGGCGCACCCTACACGTTCATCGAAACGCAGGGGCGCGGGCATCTCGTGGGCGTGGTCCTGCAATCGCAGGGCTTCGAGTCCGGCAAGACGCTCTTCTTCGAGGGCGATGATCAGACGACGATTGACGGCGAACTCGTGATCCACGGCACCGGCTCGGAGGATTTCTTCAACGGCGGCTGGTATGACGTGCCGGATCGCTGGGAAAAGCGGATTTCATTTCCGTTGAGCGGCTGTCTCGGCTACGCCAAGCACCTCGGGCGCACGGGCGCGTACCGGTTTTTTCTCGGCGACGCCTACGCCTTCCGCCAAAGCCTTCGTCAGACCATCGAGCACGCGGGTGAGCAGAACAACATCCCGACGGATTATTGCAGCGTTGCCTACCTCTACTCGGAGTGCCGGCCGACGGCGGACCTCACGCCACCGCCCTTGAAAGATCGTGCGGTCAACGATCTCAACGAAGTCATCTTTCCTGCCGGCTGGCAGACGCCGATCTACGCGTGGTCGTTTGATCGCGCCACGCTCGCGCGCAAGAAGGCGACACTGGACGGCGCGGAAGTCCGCTACCTGTCGCTCGTGGGCGAGGGGGGCGATTGGTTCGGACCGCACTTTTATTCGCCAACGTGTGACCTGCCGGTGGCCGGCACGTATGCGATTTACATCGAATCGGTCAAGGGCCCCGCGCAGGCGCAAGTGCAGTTGTTCCAGAACGAAAACCCGGTGGCTGAACCCGTGGACTTGTACGCCGAGAAGACGGCACGCAGCGAACGGTTGCTGCTGGGCAGACTCCAGCTCGCCGCCGGCCCAAACAACCTGATGTTCAAGCTCGTTGGCAAACACGAGAAGTCTTCGGCGCTCGGGCTCGATCTGATCAACATCATCTGCGTGCGCGAGCCGTGAGTCGTATCCATGCAGTTTGAGGACGCCAGGGGCTTCTTGATGGGCCGAGGCGGTCGCGTTTTCATTGGTTTGCACGGTTCGATTCGAGGTGCGTTCGCTGCGGCAACTTCATGCCCGGCCAGCATGCTTCTCCGCCTTCGCAATAGCCTTGACTCAAGGCAGGCCCGTTCGGAGCATCCGCGCATGAGTCTCGAAAAAGCAGCCAGCCTCAAGGTGTGGGCCGAAGACAACACCGTCTATGGTCCCGTGGACCTTGACACGGTGGTCCAATGGATTCAGGACGAACGAGTGTTTGCGGAGACTTTCGTCCAGTTCGCGCCCAATCCGCGATGGCATCAGGCATGCGACCTCGAACCTTTGCGCGGATATTTCCCTGCGGACACCGCTACGGTGAGCCAGTTCGCGAAGCCCGACGTGCCCGCCGCCGTCAGCGCCTTGCGCGATTTGGCGGTGTTTGCCGGCGTGGACGACGCAGGCCTGGAGCAACTCGTGGCACTCGGGAGTTTCCTGGAAGTCGAGCCGGGCAGCTTGGTGGTTCACAAGGGCGATCCTTGCGACGCGGTGTATTTCATCTTGTCGGGGGAGTTGCGCGTGCGCCTCGTGGTGGGAGTGGTGGACCACGAGGACAAGACGTTGTGCAAGATCGGCAGCGGGGAGTTTTTTGGCGAACTGGGCGTGTTTCTGCAAGGCAAACGGACGGCCGACGTGCTGGCCGAAACGCCCAGTCAGCTTTTCCGCATGGCCACCTCGGCGTTCCTGTTGATGGTCCGGCAGATTCCCGAACTGGGCGCGCCCATTCTCTTTAACATCGGTGTCACCACGGCACGGCGCATGGCCGAGGACAATCAGCGTTTCTATCGGGAAGTGACGTCGCAGTACCTCTGGATCTGAGGCTCACCAGTGGCAGTCTATGCGGTGGGCCTCAGCTTGGTTCGCCGGAGAATTCCCGCCAGGCTTCGCTTTCTACATGCATCTGCGTTGGCGGCGGGCTTCGTAAAGGAACACCGCTGCCGCCGCTCCCACGTTGAGCGAGTCCACATCGGGTGGCATTGGGATTGCCACGGCTTCGTCGCAGGCTTCAAGTACCGGGGCTGAAATGCCGTCGCCCTCGCTGCCGAAGACCAGGCAGCAATCCGTGTCGAGCCGGGCCTTTGAGAGTGAAGCCAGTTCGTCGCGCGGATGGGCCGCCACGCAGCGCACGCCGCGGGAACGCAGGTCGCGCAAGGCGGCGGCCAGATTGCCGGTCTCAATAACGGGCAGACGGAACACCGTGCCCATCGAGCTGCGGACGGCCCGCCGTATCCACGGGCTGCTGCAGGTCTCGCCCACGAGGAGGGCATCTACGCCGAACGCGGCGCAATTGCGCACCAGACCGCCGACATTTTCCGCGTTGGTGAGTCCGTCCACGGCGGCGAGCAGCCAGGGCTTGGGCGCGCTGGCCAGGATTTCGCCGGCCGAGCGCGGCGTCGGGATGCGGCCGATGCCGTGGATGCCTTGATACATTGAGAAGCCGGTGAGGTGTTCGAGCAGTTTCTTCTCCGCGATGAACACGCGGATGTCCTCCAGCCGCCGGGCCAGCAACGGTTCATAACTCTTCGCCCATTTTTCCGGCAGCAGCAGGGAGACGACGGTGAGTTCGCTTTCGAGCAACCGGCGCACGACCTTTTCACCTTCTGCCACGAAGATGCCCTGGCGGCGGTGGTCGAAATCCCAGCGCATGGTCCGGTAGGGCTGAAGCTCCGCCGGGTCGAGCGAGGTAATCTTCTGGTAGTGGATCATGGAGGTTGTGGCCGCAGCGGCGTCTCGGCAGAGCGCCGCCAAGACCCAGGATGAAGTAACTGCGGCACTCTACCAAGTCGCCGCCACGTCGCCAATTCCCGCCGAAGTGGCTATTTCGCCACCGGCTTGAGGACAATGTTTCGGTAGCTCACGCCGGTGTGATCGCCCTGCAAGTAGAGCGGGCCGGGCCGGAATTGATCCGACCAGAGCGCGCCGCCGGTGCAGCCGAGGAGGGGTTGGTTGTCAATGATCTTCTGCCCGTTGAGGATCACGGTGACGTGGCGGTCCATGAGTGTGATGTCATAGGTCTGCCATTCGCCGGCGGGTTTCTCGGCGCTGACCTTCGGAGCGATGCGGCTGTAGATGCCGCCCATGTTATGCGAGTCGAGCGGCCGCCCGTAGGTGTCCGCCACTTGCACCTCGTAGATGCCGCGAAGGTAGATGCCGCTGTTGCCGCCCTTGGGCACGTTCACTTCCAAGGTCAGGTTGAAGTCCTCGAATTCCCGTTCCGTCCGGAGATTGCCGTAGGCGATGTGGGGCTTGCCCTCTTCCTGTTTGGCGTCATTGATCAGGAGTCCGCCCTCCGCCCGCCAACCATTCCGCTGGCCCGGGTCGGTCAGCCGCCAGCCGGTCAGGTCCTTGCCGTTGAACAGGGTGATGGGCGCGGCGAACTTGACCTTGGAGAGGTCGGGAGCCGGCCCGACATCGGGAATGCGCTTGCCGGTGAATTCATTCCGCGTCATGCCGTTGCCGTCGTCATGCGGATTGATCTGAGTCAGCGTCAGCGTGTCGCCGGAAACGCGCGCCATGATGGCCTCGCCGATTTGGTGTGTGCGGACCACCTTCCCGCTGGCGTCCTTGCGCTTGACCTCGCGGACCCGTGTGATCCACATCAGGTCGCCCTCGAAGCAGACGCTCGACACCGGCACGACGCTGCCGCCGCCCCAAAGGATGCTGGCGTCGTAGTAGCCGTTTTCCTTGGTCACGCCGAGCCAGCCGGCGCCGCCGCCGGGGATCGTGAGCGCCCAACGACCGAGGAACGGACCCGGCTCGGCAGCCGAAAGGGTGGAGGTGGTCAGCCCGGCGAGCGCCAGGGCCAACAGCGAGGTGCGAAAGGACAACTGGTTTCGTGTCATAAAATGTGCGGAGGTTTATGGCGTCCGCAGGGCAGGGCGGCAAGCAGATTATTCAACTTCATCACTTCCGAACCGCCGCGGGAAACTGCTTTCGGCGTCCTGACCAGCCCGGGTATTTCACACCTCGATGGAATCGCGAACCCTTCGCCGGGTGAGGGCATCCCGCCTACAGCACGAAAACCCCGGTCTTGTAGGCCGGGTGCCCTCACCCGGCGGCTTGGGTATGAAACATCCTGGCTAGGTGTTCGGCAGACGTTCCAGCGCGGCATGCTTGCCGTGCTCATCCGCCGTCAGCACAAAATGTCCGTGAATGCCTTCCGGGGTGACGAAGCGCTGGAGCAAAGACGCGGGGAATTGCACCGTCCGGCCGTTGGCGCAACGAACGATGACCTGCCGAACCACGCCGCGATAGTAGTCCAGGTATTGATTCGCCGAGATGTGGAGCTGGATTTCGTAGCGATGCATGGCCGCGCAATGAGAATCAGGACGGGGAAGCGGGTGCCGCAAGACGCGGCGGGTCAGAGTTGCAGCGTGGGGCAGGGGATGGATTGCGCCGTCAACTCCAGGCGGACGTGTTTGGCGCCGATGCGGTCCACGCGTTCGGCCACGACGCTCATGGCGAGTTCCGGACGATTGCATTGGCGGCTGAGATGGCCGAGGTAGAGATGCCGCAGGCCGTCGGTCACGATTTGTTCCACGGCGTCCGCCGCCGCCTCGTTGGACAGATGGCCGTGCCGGCCCAGGATGCGCTGCTTCAGACTCCACGGCCGATGTGGACAGTCCTGGAGCATCTTGATGTCGTGGTTCGATTCCAGCACCAGCGCGTTGGCGTGCCGCACGCGTTCGCCGACGAGCCGCGTGAAATGGCCCAGGTCCGTGGCGAAGCCGACGTTGCCCGCCGCGGTGCGGATCAAAAAGCCCACGGGATCT
Source organism: uncultured Verrucomicrobiota bacterium (assembly GCA_964548925.1). Lineage (GTDB taxonomy): Bacteria > Verrucomicrobiota > Verrucomicrobiia > Limisphaerales > MWDV01 > MWDV01. The sequence continues at coordinate 6,705 of CAZJTM010000114.1, forward strand.
TGCGCGTCATGCGGGACCGTGAAGGTGTCCACCACCATGTCGCCAATCTCAAACGTCGCGCCCGTGGTGAACAGGCGGCACGTGAACGCCTGCTGATGGTAACGCTCGATTTCGTCCTTCGTCCCGCGGTTGCAATAGACCGGGACACCCAACTTCGCCGCGATGCCGGCGAGCCCCTGGATGTGGTCGCTGTGCTCGTGGGTGACGAGGATGCCGTGAAGATTTTCCGGTGTCCGGCCGATGCCTGCCAGGCGTTGGCGGATTTGGCGCGGACTGAAACCCGCGTCAATGAGCAGCCGCGTCTCGTCGGTTTCCAGATAGGCGCAATTGCCCGACGAGCCGCTGCCGAGGATGGTCAGTTGGACTGGCACGCCGAGACGTTAGAGGGCGACCGCGCGCGGAGGCAAATGTTTTCCCGTGGGGCCGGGCCCGAGGTGCGGTCCGCTTTCGCAACAGGTGACATGTGCGGCGGCGGTTAACTTCCAGTTCTTATTGTTGATCTTCATCTTGATCGTAATTCCCCGCCTGGAGCGGAGCATTGGGTGCCGTAGAGAAGATCAAGAGGAAGATTAAGATGAAGATTGTGATGGGGACCGGCAACCATCCGCCTGCTTGTGCGAATGCCCGCTTGCCATTCCTCCGTTCACCGCGTAAGACATCCCGCATGGACGCTTCGCTGGTAATGACCATCATCGGGCGCGACCGCCCGGGTCTCGTGGAATCCGTCGCCCAGGTTGTCGCGGCGCACGGCGGCAACTGGCTGGAGAGCCGCATGTCGCGGCTCGGCGGGCACTTTGCTGGGATTCTGCGCGTGTCCGTCCCGGCCAGCCAGGAGCCGGCGCTCGAAGCGGCGCTCCAATCGCTCCGGAGCGTTGGCTTGGTCGTCACGCTGCACCGTGACGAGGCGACTGCCGAGCCCCCGGTGGCCCGGGGCGCCGTTCTGGAAATCGTCGGACAAGACCGTCCCGGCATCATTCGCGAAATCTCGCATGCCCTCGCCGTTTCGGGCGTCAACGTGGAGGAGTTGGAGAGCGAATGCAGCAACGCCGCCATGTCGGGCGAGGCGATTTTCAAAGCGCGTTTCCGCGTCAACCTGCCGGCGAGTTGTCCGCTGGAGGTGCTTCGCGGCCGGATCGAACGCATCGCGGCCGATTTGATCATGGACGCGACGCTTAATCCGGCGCACTGACGTTCCTTCAAGAAGTTTCGGGTTTCACGTCACCGTCGCTTCCCCATGACCGGACTGGGTCACACGCGAGGCCCGGTTCCGCCGCTTCGTTTCGCAAATGTCACCCTCCCGTCAAGTCGTTGTGGCTTGGAACACCTATTGCTTGGAGACAACGGACTGCGGTTTCGCAGCGCGGAACCGCGGAAACGTGTGTTGGGTGCTGGCCACCCTGAGCAAATAGCAACTGAAATCGAAAATGAAACTGTTGAAGATCCAAAAGAAAACGTCGAAGAAGATCGGACCGCCGCCCGTTGCGGCGCCGGTTGCCGCCCCGCCGCCCCGGCCCATCTTGTCGCAACCCCCGCCCACTTCGCCGCCGGTCGCGGCTGCTGAGACGGCCCCTCCATCGCCGCCCACCACGGTCATCGAAGCCAAGATTGACGTTGGATTTGGAAACCAATTATTCCTGCGCGGCCAGGGCGCGGGCTTGTCATGGGAGCGCGGCGAGCCGTTGCAATGTGTGGACGGTCAGACCTGGCGCTGGTCGGCGCCAACGACTGATCCACTGCGCTTCAAGCTCCTGCTCAACGACCGCATCTGGGCGCAAGGTGAAGACATCACTGCGGATCCCGGCAAGTGCGTCGGGATCGCGCCCCGGTTCTAGTCGAACCTCTCGGGAACAACGGGTGGAGTCGGGCACAGAGGCTCCTCCCAACAAGCCTTTGCTACGGGGGCGCGATCTGCCGTGAAGTAACGAGTTCAACGCAAGGGCAGGCGGAACGCCAGAGGACGGTGGACATATTTCCCCGTTGCCCGGACGGCGTGCTGTGGGCACAATTCGCCGCGAACTATGAAGGCCTTCGCCCATCGCGCCCCGCGGACCGCGCCATTTGCTCCATCCACTCCGGATCAACCCCTGAACCGGCGTGACTTTCTGCGCCGCTCCGGCCTTGCCGCGGCCGCCCTTGCCGCAGGCGGGCCTGTGATTGTCCCTGGCAGTGTGTTGGGTCGCAGCGGCCTCAAAGCGCCCAGCGAACGCGTGGCGATGGGCTTTATCGGCGTGGGCGGGCAGGGGAGCGGACATCTGCTCGGCGGCGCATGGACGTACATCAGCGGCGGCTACGTGTCCCGCGAGGACGTGCAGGTGCTGGCGGTTTGCGACGTGTGGAAGGACCGGCGCGAAGGCGCGACCCAAAAGGTCAACCACTATTACGCGGCCAAGTTCGGCGCAGGGAATTTCCCGGCCTGCACAGCGCACAACGATTTCCGCGAAGTCCTCGACCGGCCGGACATTGATGCCGTGCTCATCGCGTCGCCGGTTCACTGGCATGGCGTGATGACCGTTCTGGCGGCGCAGGCCGGCAAGGACATGTATTGCGAGAAGCCGACGGCCATCAGCCTGCACGAGAGTCAGGCGATGCTGAAGGCAGTGAAACGCTACGGGCGCGTCTTCCAAGGCGGCACCCAGCAGCGATCCGAATACGGCGCGCGGTTCCGCCGGGCGTGCGAACTCGTCCGCACCGGGCGCATCGGCACGCTCAAGGAAGTGTATGCCTTTCGTCCCGGGGGGCTGGCCGAGTGGCGGCACTTCGGCAACCCGCAGCCCGTGCCCCCGGGGCTCGATTGGGACTTGGCGCTCGGCCCCGCGCCGTGGCAGCCATACGAGGGCACTTGCCACGCCCACATGTTTTGTGGCATCGGCGACATCAACTGGGGGCCGCACCACTACGACTTCATCCAATGGGTGCTGGATGCGGACCGAACCGGACCGGTGGAGTTGTTCTTCGAGCAGGGCGTGCTCCAATACCGTTACGCCAGCGGGGTGATTGTGCATGCCTGCGCGGCTCCGCAGGCCGGCCCCGGTGGCGAGGGCGGCGCGCGTTTCATCGGCACGAGCGGCTGGGTGGCGGTGGATCGCGGCGGCATCACGGCGGACCCGCCGGAACTATTGACCGAGCCGCTCGGGCCGCCTGTGCCCGGTGTCTATCGCAGCGACAGCCACTCGGGCAACTTCCTTGAATGCGTCCGCACGCGTCGCCAGCCGATCTGCGACATTGAAACCGCGCATCGCTCCGCCAGCGCCGTCCTGCTGGGCGGCCTGGCCTTGCGGCTCAACCGCGCCCTCAAATGGGATCCGGCGAAGGAGGAGTTCATCGGCGACGAGGAGGCCAATCGGCTTCGCACAATCGCGTTTCGGGCCCCGTGGCAAATCTGAGGAACGAGCCATGAAGAGACGCTGCCTGACCATCTTTGCCATCGCACTCTCCGCCGCGCTCCAAGCCGTGCCCTTGGGAACCGAGGACGAAGCGCTCGCCGCGCTGCAATCCGCCACCACCGCAACCGACAAAGAGGCGGCCTGCCGGCGCTTGAAGGAAACCGGTTCGGTGAAATCCGTGCCGGCCCTGAAGGCGTTACTCGCGGACGAGAGTTTGGCCCAGTGGGCCGCCGACGCGCTGGCCACCCTGCCGGCACGCGAGGCGGGCGAGGCGTTGCTGGAGGCTTTGCCACATTTACCGCCCAAGCCCAAAGCACTCGTGGCATTCGCGCTGGGCACGCGACGTGAAGCCGCCGCTGTGAAGTCGCTCACGGGACTGCTTGCGGATCCGGATTCCATGCTGGCTGTCGCTGCGGCGAAGGCTTTGGGGAGGATCGGTGACGCCGCATCGCTGGCTGCGCTGCGGACTGCGAAAGCCGACACGCTCGGTTCGATTCGCATTGCGGTGAATGACGCGCTGCTGGCCTGCGCGGACCAACGGCTCGCCGCCGGCGACGCGCCGGGCGCCGACGCGGTCTATGCCTCGCTGCGCCATCCCAGCGAGCCAGAGCCCGTGCGCGCTGCCGCGTTCCGCGGCGTGGTCCTGTGCGCTGGAAACCGCAAGGGCGCGTTGCTGCTGGAAGCCCTGAGCGCGGGCGCGGGCGTGGAGCAAACAATGGCCGTTCAACTTGCGCGCGAGTTGCCGGGTGTCGAAATCACAACGTCGCTCGCGGAGAATCTGACGCGGATGCCGCCGCTGATTCAGACCGTCCTGCTGGAGGCACTGCGCCAGCGGGGCGACGTGGCGGCGGCCAGCCAAGTGGCGAAGTTGACCCGCGGCGGCGACGCGGCGGTTCGCGCCGCAGCGTTGAAGGCGCTGGGCGAATTGGGGGATGCCTCGCACGTCGGCTTGCTTGCGGAGCTGGCCGTCCATGGCGACGGCAATGATCGCGCCGAAGCCCGGCAGGCCCTGCTCACCTTGCATCGCGGCGACGTGACCGCAGCGATCGTCTCGGCGATCCAGCAAGGCAAGCCCGAAGTGCGGATCGAACTGGCGCAAACCCTCGGCCGCCGCATGGACCGTGGCGCGGTCGCGAGCCTTCTGCGGCTTGCCTCCAGCGACGACGGCAGGCTTGGCCTGGCGGCCATCCAAGCGTTGGAGAAACTGGCGGATGATTCACAAATGGCGGCGCTGCTGGATTTGATCGTGGAGGCGAAGGACGCGTCGTGCCGCGAGGCGGCGGTGGCGACCTTTGCGGCGGTTGGGGGCCGAAGCCGCAAGCCGGCGGAGTTCAGCCGGCTGGCCCTCGGCGCGATGGGCGGGGCGGCCACGGACACCCGCTGCGCCTTGCTCGAAGCGGCGGGACAACTGGGCGGCGCCGGTGTGACGGAAGCGCTGCGGCTGGCATTGAAGGAGGCCAACGCGGACGTGCGCGCGGCGGCTTTGCGAACGATGGCCGATTACGCGGGCGATGAGGTGCGCCCCGATTTGCTGAAGCTGGTTCAGGAATCCAAGGCGCAAGCCGAACGGGCACTGGCCTTGCAGGGTTACTGGAGACTCGTTGAGGGGCTGGCGGGCCGCGCACAGGAAGAACGCTTCGCCGCCGTGCAAGCGGGATTGGCGGTGTCGGACCTCCCCGCCGAGAAGAGACTCGGCCTCGCTCGGTTGGGGGAATTGCAGTCGCGCCCGGCGCTGGACGCGGCGTTGCGATATCGGGAAGACGCTGCCGTGCGCGCCGAAGCGGAGGTGGCGTGTTTGGCGATCGCCTCGCGGCTCGACGGCGCGGATTTGGACGCGGCGGAGACGGCGTTGAACCTGTTGGCCTCCAACGCGGGGACGGAACGCGTTCGCGCCGAAGCCCGGAGCGCGGCGGCGAAGCTGGACTCCCGCAAAGGTTATCTTGCGCCGTGGCTTGTCAGCGGTCCGTATCGGCAGGCCGGCAAGGAGGCGCAGCAGTTGTTCGACGTGGCCTTCGCGCCGGAAGGGCAGGGGAAAGCGGAGTGGCGCGCGTTGCCGGGAAGCGGACCCGCGATGGACTTGCTGCCTGTGGCTGGCGGCGACCACTGCATCGTCTATCTGAAGACACGGGTGTTCAGTCCCAAAGCGCAACCCGTGGTGTTGGAGATCGGCACCGACGATGGCGTGAAAGTCTGGGTCAACGGCACGCTCGTCCACGCGAACAACGCGGTGCGGGGTTTTACCGCCGGCGAAGACAAGGCGCAAGCCGGGTTGCGCGAAGGCTGGAACGATTTCCTCGTGAAGGTCACGCAGCACACCGCCGGCTGCGCGGCGTCCGTGCGTGTGCGCGGGGCGGATGGCAAGTCCATTCCCGGCCTGCGCGTCGAGGCAAAGGAATAGCGCGCAGCAGCAGGGTCAGTGCTTTTGAACATTGAATCCGAGAAGTCCCGGAGTAAATTCAAGCCATGCCGATCACGCTGGACCAAATCGTGGAAGAAACCCGCGAACTGCCTTCCGAAGTCGTTGCGGAGTTGCTGGACCGGATCATGATGGCGCGGCATGGGGGCGTGGAACCCCCGGTCGCTGCGGCTTGGAAGGCTGAAACGGATCGGCGGATTGCGGAAATTGAAACGGGTACGGTGCGGGGCATTCCGTTGGAGGATTCGCTGGCGCAGGCGCGAAGCGTTGCCGGGCTGTGAGAGCGTTGCTGCATCCCGAGGCGGACGAGGAATTCGCCGAGGCCGTGCGCTACTACTCGGAGATTTCCCCTGAACTCGGCGTGCGATTCTACCGCGAGATAGAATCGGTTACTCCGCGAGGTGGTCGCCGATCCCCGACGATTCCATGAATCTGATCCACCGGCGCGCCGGCATTTCAGCCGCGATTTCCCCTATGCGGTCATCTTCCTGGAGAAGACGGACCATGTGTGGATCGTTGCTGTCATGCACATGAAGCGGCGGCCGGGCTATTGGCGCAAGCGACTCGGCTGAAGTTTGATTGTTGATTGTGGCAGTGGTCGTCGCCGCTCAAGTCTGCGCCGGGATCATGCCGCTCTTGCGGGCGTAATTGAAGATGCCGCCCGCGTCCACCACCGGGCGCACGTCGCCGAGCGGCTTGAAGGCATAAACCTCGCCGGTGGCCTTCACCGTCACCGTTTGGGCATCCAAGTCCACCGTCACCACGTCGCCGGTCTGGAGCACGTCGCAGAGCCGTTGGGTGATTTCGCAGGGATACAACTCGCCGGTGGCAACCGAGTTGCGGAAGAAGATGCGTGCGAAACTCTCGGCCAGCACCACGCGACAACCGGCCGAGCCGAGGGCGATGGGCGCGTGTTCGCGCGAACTGCCGCAGCCGAAGTTTTTTCCGGCCACGACGATGGGGTATTCGCTGTCCAGTTGGCCGGCCCTGACGAAACGCGTCGGGTAGAGCGACTCCGGCAAACCGCAGAGGGCATGACTGCCGAGTCTCTCATATTCCTCGGCGATGGTGGGCACGAGGTTCAAATACTGCGCCGGAATGATCTGGTCCGTGTCAATGTTGTCGCGCACCACAAACACTGGTCCGGTAAAGACTGCTTGCATGGCGGCAAAGTGGGGCAGGGGAGGCGCGGTTTCAATCCAATTTGCGGAGCCCGCACCGAACGCGTGAAGCGAGGTGCGCGTCTCTGATCGGGCGCGGATGCTGGAAGAATGTTGCTTCCCCCAGTGACCGACGGATGAAAACCGAGGCCATCCGCCGGACTCGCTGTGAAGATGGCCGGCGAGCCAACCAATTCCGGCGGTAGAAGCCAAGCCGACAGGGGGTGCAGGCAAGAAGATTGATGGCAGGAAGATCTCGCAAGCGCGGTTTCCTTATTCCTGCACTCGATGTTCCTGCTCATCTGTCCGCCCTCCGCTCACTGTTCTCCCCTCTCCTTGCCCGACAGCCTCGGCGGCGGCCGCAATTCCCCGATTGTCAACCCTGCCCCCACTCGGCTATCCCTTGACCATGAAAGCACGATTGAAAGACAAGTGGGTGTTGATCACGGGCGCATCGAGTGGTTTCGGCGCCGCGGCGGCGAAGGCTTTTGGGGCGGCGGGGGCGAAGCTGTTGCTCGGCGCGCGGCGGATTGAGAAGCTGGAACAAGTCGCGGCGGAAGCCCGCAAAGCCGGCGCTTCGGAGGCGCACCTGCGGGGTTTGGACGTGAGCCGCACGCTCAGCGTGGAGCAGTTCATGTCGTGGGCCGGCGAACTCATCCGCAACTCAAAATCCGAGTCCCGCGCCCTCCACGTGTTGGTGAACAACGCCGGCGGGGCGCATGGCTTGGACCCGGTTGCTGAGGGCAAGGACGCGGATTGGGAGACGATGTTGCAGACCAACGTGCTGGGCATCTTGCGCATGACCCGCGCGGCCCTGCCGTTGATGCTCCCAAGCCCCGGCGGGGCGATCATCAACATTGGTTCGATTGCCGGGCGCGAGGCCTACGCGGGCGGGGCGGCCTACTGCGCGGCCAAGGCGGGAGAGTTGCAGATCACCCGCGCCCTGCGGTTGGAACTCATCGGCACGGGGCTGCGCGTCTGCTCCATTGATCCCGGACTGGCGGAAACGGAGTTCAGCCTCGTCCGCTTCAAGGGCGATGCGGCGCGTGCCAAGAAAGTCTATGAGGGCCTGCAACCGTTGACGGCGGAGGACATCGCGGAAACGATCCTGTGGGTCGCCGCCCGTCCGGCGCACGTTTGCATTGACGAGTTGTTGATCAAACCCACCGCGCAAGCGGCGATGCACAAGATTCACCGGCTGACGGAGTCCGGAGCGCAGAACCCTCCTGCGGTCACCGCTTCGGCGCGGTGATCAGGGGGAAGTCGTCGGTGCGGAACGGGGTTGCGGGCAGGCCGTCTTTGTTCCAGAGATTCACCACGGGGCAATCCGCCCAGCCGTAACGGACCGCCACGGGTTTCGCGACGTGCGGGCTGCTCACCACGACGGTCTGGCCGACGATCTGGGCGTCGGCCCAAACGAACTTCCGGTCTTCGCCGCAGATCGCAAAGCCCTTCAGCGCGCCATCGCGCGCTTCCAGACCTTTGCCCACGTGGTCGAAGCGCAGCACCACCTGGCCGTCCAGAAGACTCGCGCCGGCATAGACGGGGCCGGAGAATTCGATCTTCTCGCCGTAGGCGATCGCCCGCGCGGCCAGGGCCAGCCGCTCGCCCACGGGCCGTTTCTTGGTTGGGTGGATGTCCTTTGGGTCGCCCAGGTCGGTGATGACCGCCATGCCGACGTTGGGCAGGACTCGGGTGGAGAGGAGCTGAGCCTCGCGCAGTTCGGCCCAGTTGCTGTCGTCCGGCTGGTCTTTGATGGGGTTGAAAGGCGCGAGTTGCACGCTGAGGAAGGTGAAGTCGCCCTGATTCCAGTCGCGCCGCCAACAGCGAATGAGGTCGGGGAAGAGTGTGCGGTACTGCTCGGCCCGCCCGGCGTTGGATTCGCCCTGATACCAGATGACGCCTTTGATGGCGTAGGGGATCAGAGGGTGAATCATGCCGTTGTAAAGCTCGGTGGGCTTCCACGGCGGCCGGGGCGGACTCTTCTTGAATTCCTTGCCGGCTTGTTCAGCTTCCGCCTTTTCTTTCTCCCAAGCGGTGAACGCTTGGCGGTAGTTCTTCTCCGCTACGGGATACGCCTCGAGGATTTCGGTCTGGTAGCGCGGGTTGATTTCCAGTGATTCACGGCTCATCCAGACCTCCGCCGGCGACCCGCCCCAATCACTGCGGATCAAACCAACGGGCACGCGCCGGTGCTGCTGCAAGTCGCGCCCGAAGTAATAGCCGACGGCGGAAAAGTTCCTGACCGCGTCTGGCGAGCAAACGCGCCACGCGGATTTCATAACGACGGAGGGCCCGTCGGACTTCACGTTCGGCACGTCCAGGAGCCGGATGGAGGGATTTGTCGCCAAGGCGATGTCTGCGGCGGATTGGTAGCTGCCGGCCATCGGCCACTCCATGTTCGACTGGCCGCTGCACACCCAGACTTCGCCTACGAGGACATTCTTGAATTCAATGGCGCGCGACTTCGAACTCACGGTGAATACGCCCGGCTCGCCGGGTTTCAGACTTCGCAGTTTCAGAGACCATTTGCCATTCCGCGCCGTGGCGGAAGCGGTTTGCCCGCGGAAACGCACCGTCACCTTCTCGCCGTCATCCGCCCAACCCCAGACGGGAACGGCCTGGCCCTGTTGGAGGACCATGTGATCGGAGAAGACGGGCGCGACGGTGAAATCCGCGCGAGCGGGCTGAAGACCGAGGAACGCGACCGAGGCAAAGACCCAGAGGAGAAACCGTTTGATCATGCCGCGTAGTCCAACGCAATGCTCCCCGGGAGTCAACGGGAAATCCGCAACGGATAAGCTGTCGCTTGGGCTGTTGGCAGGCGTTTGGAATTGGTGCCGGTGGTGGGACTCGAACCCACACGGCCTTGCGGCCAAGGGATTTTAAGTCCCTTGTGTCTGCCATTTCACCACACCGGCTTGCGCGGATCTCCAGCGCCTGAAAAACCCCGTCGAGATGGGAACTCAAGTCCTGACATTGGGACAGCATGAAAGCGGATGCCGCCGAAGGACGGAACAATGCCAGGGCTCCCGATCGTCAAGTTCACCCCGACAGCTTCGCAAAGGTCACCGACGGGCGCAAGCAGCCACTCCGGGGCATGGGCGGTGGAAGGGTAGGGTAGAATGCGGCTTGTCTCGGCCCGCGCACCCTTGGGGGACGCCCGCCGAACGATGAACAAACCCGCCAGACGTTACCGCCCCCTCGACGTCCCCTCGACCTCGACTTCCGGCGGTGAGACGGCGGGAAGGTCGCGGCACGATTGGAAGCAGAGGGGTGCTCCAGCAGAAGGGGCCGGGTCTGACGACCCGGCCCCGTGAATTGCGCTTCGTGGTCGAAGCCCCGGTTATTCGCTCTTGATGAGATAGAACGCTCTTGGATCGGCGACAACCGAGATGGGGAACGAACCGGCGGCGGCAGCGTTTGTCGCCACCCGCGTCCAAGTGTTCAAGGGCGCCGCCACATCCAACGACCGCAGGAGGACAAACTGGGTGCCCTGGCCTCCCGAATAACTGATGGTCGCGTTTCCGCCGCTCACCGGTCCAATGGTCATCGCGCCAACCGGCTGGGGCGCGTTTCCGGTGGTGACTTGGAGCATGCCGGTGCCGGTGAAATACGCACTCTCATGGGTGGCGCCCGAGCCGATGGAGCCCCAAGTGCCGGCGGGCATTTGGGTGGTGCCGAAATAGAGAGCTTTGATGACGTTCGGGTTGCCGGTGAAGGCCAGATTCACGCGCGGGTTGGCCCCGTTCAAGGTGAGGGTGGCCTCCGAGTGAATGTAGGCATTGGCGGTGCCCTGGCTCAGTATCAGCGTGGCACCGCTGGCCACCGTGACATCGCCCGTGCCCAGACCGCCGTCCACCCGGACATCATTTGTGCCGGCGTTGATGAAGGTGCCGCCGGTGTACGTGTTGGCGCCGCTGAGCACAAAATGCATGCCCACGTCGGCGGTGCTGCCCAGCACGAGAGGTCCGCTGCCGGAGATCGGGCCAGGAATCTCGAAGGTCTGGGCCCCCGCGTCACCCGCATACGCCCGGATGGTGCCGCCGCCGGCCCCCAACGTAATCCCTTGCTTGGGATCCAAAGTGACGCTGACGCCACCCGCTTTGCGGATTTGCGCGCCGTTCAGAAGGGTAATGGCATCCGGGGTGACTGTGGCCGGGATGGCGCCAAAGCTGGTGTTGTACCCCGGGGAAGTGGAATGGCCGGCGGTGTACAAGCCTTGCTTGACGATCAGCTTGTTGAACGAGTGCTCGACATTGTAGGTGCGCAGTTCGCCCGGACCATCCTTTGTAAGCGCACCAGTCCCCGAAATCAGGCTCGAGTCATGCACCATCAAGATCGCGCTGGCGTCAGCCACCTTCAGGGTGCCGCCGCCGGGGCCGATCGTCACGGTCTTGCCGGAACTGATGAAATCGCTGCCCACGCCGGTGGAGGTGCTCTCGAGGGTCGCCCCGTGGTCAAGGGTGATGTCATTGAGCGAGCCCAAGCGGGCGGCGGCGTTGATGGAGACGGTGCCGTTAGAGATGACGAGTGGGTCGGTAGTGGAACCGGCGTTGAGGGACATCTTGCCGGTGCCCACTTTCACCAGCAAGCCGCCGATGTCGGCCTTCCCGTTCCAAACCGTGCTGGTATTGTCTCCACCAAACGTCAGGGTGTTGCCCGGATAGACCATGACAATGGCGCCTTCCGCGCCGGCCAGCGACCCGATCTTCTCGTCATTGACGTTGAGGTCGAGTATTCCAGCCGGGCCAATGGTCACGGCCGAGTTGTCAGGGATGCGGTTGGCCGCGCTCAACTGCAAGAGGCCGTCATTGATGGTGGTGGGCCCGCCATAGGTGTTCGCGCCGCCCAGAACGAGCGTTCCTGGACCGGTGAAGCCAAAGCCGTTGTTGCCGGCGATGACGGAATTGATCGTGGCGGTCAACCCCGGGGTGACTTGAGTGGCGTCGGAGTTGGCCAGCGTGAGGGTGCCTCCCTGCAGGGTCACAAGTCCTTCCTCAAAAGAAAGGTAGTCAACGGACTGCGCGCCGCTGACGTTCACCGTAAACGTACTATACGCGTCAGACCCTGCGGAAAACACCGCCGCGGCTCCCGGGGTCCAAGCCGTTGTGGCGGCTTCGCCGTTCGGGTCAGCGCTCCAGAAGGCGCCCGCGCCCCAAACACCTGCAGGCGCGTCACTCCCCGCGCCCCAAGCGGCCCCGTTGATGTCCCAGTAGCGCAGCGCGCCGTCGTTGTCGGCAATGGTGACAGTGGCGGCACTGGGGTTCCCGAGGTAGTAGCCGGGGTTGGCGGACAGAGTCAGAATCACGGTTTCGGTTGGCTCCCGGCTGGTGTCGTTGACCGGGGTGATCGTGATGTTGGTGGAGGTCATGCCTGCCTGGAAGAGGAACGGACTCGAGACGGACACCGTGTAATCCACGTTGCTGGTGGCCGTTCCCCCCAGCGTAAAGTACACGAGCAAGTTGTCGTTGGGACCGCCAGATCGCGAGATGGTGAACGTGGCGGGATCGTTCCCTTCCTCGGACGCGATTGGGTCACTGAGGGAGTCCACCGTGAGCGTGTCGGGCGTGAGCAGTTCGAAGGTTCCATCCGATTTGGTCGTGGCAATGGTAAAGCCGCCGGGCGACCAGAAGCGCACCCACTCGGCGCTATTGTCCGCCGTCACCAAATTGCCGGCGGCGTCGAACGCCAGTTCGCGGCAGCGGCTGCCGCAATCGAAACTCTCTTTCAGCAGGCCGGTGGCCGTGTCGAAGAAATAGATGACCCCGTTGTCATAGCGTCCCGCCGCCACCACCCCGCCCCGTTCGTTGAGGTCCAGGCTTTCGGCGTAGATGATGGACTTATCAGCCTCCCACGTCGGCGTATTGTTCGGCACGATGGAACCATCGAACTTGGCGACGGGCGCGGCTTGATTGGGGTTGGCCCGGTAATTGTTCACGTAC
>CAZJTM010000115.1:0-14311 GCA_964548925.1 uncultured Verrucomicrobiota bacterium
CGTCCTCGCCGGAAGGACCGTTTCTTCACCGTCCCCAAATGGTCCTTCCGGCGAGGACGCCGGAAGCACGCTGGACTCGCCTCTGCAATCGCCTCTACGGTGAGACTTCCAAGCTTCTCGGGAAGGACTCGAGGCAGAACGGACAAGGGTTTCCGGGGAAGGCGATTGTTCGCGACGGCAACCTCACTGGCAAGCTGCGCCGTCCATGCCCCGGCTGCGGCATTGCCCCGTTTCGGGGCCGCGCCTAGGATTCTGCCATGAGCCAATACAAAGTTCTGGTCGTCGGGATGGGCAAGCGTGGCATGCACCACGCCATGTCCTTCAACGCCAACCCCAAGTTTCAGGTCGTGGGCATTTGTGACATTGACCCGAAGCGTCTCGATGACGCCGCCGCCAAGCTCGGCCATCCCCAGAAAGGCACGGACGCTGCCGCACTGGCCCGGGCCGTGAAGCCCGATGTGTTTTGCTTCTGCACGCTGCCCAACCTGCGCACGCCGATGATCCAGGCGGCGCTGGATTCCGGCGCGAAGCTGATCGCCTTCGAGAAACCCGTCGCCCTCACCAGCGCGGAGGTACTGGGCATCCACGGCCTGATCCGCAAAGCGGGCGCGAAAGCCGTCGTCAGCCACCAGCATCGTTACGGCAAGCATTACCAGAAGGTTAAGGAGATCGTCGCCAGCGGCGCACTCGGACGCGTTCACAGCGTCTATGGCACGGCCACGGGCTGGATGACGCACATGCTGTCGCACCTGATTGACTATTCGATGTGGTACAACGATTACTCGCCCGGCACGTGGGCGATGGCCCAGGCGGCGGGCCGCGCCAAGTTCACCGACAACCATCCCTCGCCCGATTACATCGCCGGCTTCGTTCAGTTTGCCAATGGGGTGCGCGGCATTTACGAATGCGGCGCCGGCGCGCCCGACCAGCCCGAAGTCGCCAAGTGGTGGGGCAAGAACCGCATTGGTGCGCGGGGCACGGAAGGCTTCGCGGAGGTTCTGACCAACGGCGGCTGGCGCGCGGTCACGAAGAGCGGCGGTTATCAGAGCGGCGACGGCGCGATGAATTACGACGCCGATATGCCGCCCTACATCCAGGAGATGGCCGACTGGCTGGACGACGACCGGAAGGTTCACCAGTGCAACCTCGAACACGCCTGCCTTGGCGCGGAAGTCATGCTCGCCCTGCAACGCTCGGCGGCCGAAGGCGGACAAATCGCCCTGCCCCTCACGGCGGGCGCCGATGAGCAAGCGATGCTCAAAGCCAAGGTTGCGGACAAACCGGTGTTGGTGTCCTGCGAACAAAACAAAAAGGAATTCGGACTTGTCTGAAGCGCTTCGCAGACTTGCCAGTCTCCGAAGGGGCGATGCCGCGGCTCATGGCAGAATCCTGTTCTGATGCGACACGCCACCGGGCGGTTGACCGTCAACTCCACACTCCTTTCACTCTTCTCGGCAACCGGGATCGCGAGGCAATCAAGCCCTAACGGCCCCCGCCCCGGACAGCATCTATTCGGGAGTCAACTCGGTCACATCTCAAAATGGATGGCTGGCTCGGCAACCACAAAACCGGCCATTCCATGCCCGCCGATTTTCCTCCCGGCGACCGCCCGACCGGCTTACGCTGCGAGCGCATGGCAACCATCGGCAAACGCAATGTGCTCTCCGTGGTCCGGGAGGCCGCACCCGGCCTCTACCTTGATGGCGGAGAACTGGGCGAGATTCTTCTGCCCGCCCGCTACATCCCCCGGGGTGTTGCGCCGGGGGACAACCTGGCGGTCTTCGTCTATCGCGATTCCGAGGATCGGCTCGTGGCCACCACCGAGACCCCGCTGGCTACGGTCGGCGAGTTCGCTTGCCTGAAGGTGGTCAGCGTGAATCAACAGGTCGGGGCGTTTCTCGATTGGGGACTCGCCAAGGATTTGCTGCTGCCATTCCGCGAACAAGAGTTCCCGGTCCACGTGGGGCAACACGTCGTTATCTTCGTCTTCCTCGACCCGGCGAGCCAGCGGGTCGTGGCGACCACGCGGCTGAGCCGGCATCTGAGCCGTGAACTGCCGCCCTATCGAAAAGGTCAGGCGGTCCGCTTCATGGTCACCGGCAGAATGCCGCTCGGTTACAACGCCGTGGTGGAAAACACCTATCGCGGGTTTCTCTTTCACGACAAGCTGGCCGCCCCGCTCATGGTGGGGCAGAAGCTGAAGGGGTTCGTCCGCGCGATCCGTGCCGGCGGCAAGCTGGACCTGAGCCTGGACGCGTCCGGCTACCAACGCGTGGCTCCGTTGACCGATCAGATCATCCAGGCCCTCGAACGCAACGGCGGGAAGCTGGCCTATGACGACGACAGTTCGCCTGCGGCGATCCGGCAGAAGTTTGGCGTTAGCAAAAAGGCGTTCAAGCAGGCGCTCGGCCGGCTCTACAAGGTGCGGCGCATCCGTTTCCGAAACCCCGGGATCGAGTTGCTGGACAACGCCGCCTGGAAGCCTGGCGACTGAGGTTGGGGGATCGGTGCGCGGTGGGGACTTTTGAAAGTTTCTTGGCAGAATTCCGGGGATGGCGAATCGGCGTCGGCGTGGCACGGACTTGGGCGTGGAATCTCGCGCCGGCGTCTTGGAAGGCGGCGACCCGCTTCTCCGCGTACTGGGTTGCGCCGCCGCGCGAATCGAGAATTGGCGCTTGCCAAACCCGCCCCGGCAGTCGCATATATGAACCCGCAAAGGCATCATTTTATGGCTGACATCGCAAACAAATATCCAGAGAACGTGGCCGGCAAGTTTTACGTGGACAATCAGTGCATTGACTGCGACCTGTGCCGGGAAACCGCCCCCGACAACTTCAAGCGCAACGAAGACGGCGGCTACACTTACGTGTACAAGCAACCGGAAAACCCTGACGAGGAAGCCCGGTGCAAAGAAGCCAAGGAAGGTTGTCCCGTCGAGGCCATCGGCGATAACGGCGCCTAGCCCGCCTCCCGCCCTTTTCCTTGAGCCCCGCGGATGCGCGCGTCCGCGGGGTTCTTTCTTATTGCCCCCGTCCCTGGATCAATTGACGCCGCAGTAGGTCCAAGGCCTGTTGGGCCGTGACGTCCTTGAACGTCTCGCGATCACAAGGATTGAAGTTCTTCTCGACGCGCGTGGCGGACGGCCCCGCCAGCGCCACAAACACCGTGCCCACCGGCTTCGTCAGCGTGCCACCGCTGGGGCCGGCAATGCCGGTCACGGACAAGCCATAGGTGGCGCGATTCTGCTGGCGCACGCCCTCGGCCATCGCGCGGGCCACCGCCTCGCTCACGGCGCCATGCTCCGCCAAGGCTTCGGCACTCACGCCCAGAAACTTTTGCTTCGCTTCATTGCTGTAAGTCACCAGTCCCGCCAGAAACACGGCGGACGCTCCGGGCACGTTGGTCAGCCGGTGCGCAATGCAGCCGCCCGTGCAGGACTCGGCCACCGCAAGGGTTTCCTCCCGTTCCGTCAACCTCCGGATGATGACCGCTTCCAATTCCTCATCGCCTTCCCCGAACAAGTATGCACCGAGTTCTTCGCGGACCACGCCTTCCCCGGCGCGAACCAGCCGGGCCGCCGCCTCGCCACGCGCGGCCAAGCGCACGTCCACACGACCGGGATGCGCGCAATAACCGACCTCCAACCCCTGTTCCACCAGCGGCTGCAAGGGTCGGGTGACGCGGGCTGCCAACACCGATTCCCCAAGGCCGGTGGTGCGCAGTGTGTGGCAGACGTAATCGCCTTGGAGCGGCAGTACCCGGCGGATCAAGGGCGCGACCACCTCCGAAAACATGGGACGCAACTCGCGTGGCGGGCCCGGCAGCATGACCAGCCAGGTGGGGCTGCCCCCTTCGCGAAACGGATTGGGGCGCAGTTCCATGCATAACCCCGGCGCCGTGCCGTGCGGGTTGGGCAACACCGTCGCGCCCTCGGGGACCATGGCTTGCACGCGATTGCTTTCCGGCATCGGGCGGTTGCGCGACGCGAAGAAATGTTGGAGTTGCGCCACGATGGCCGGGTCCTCGCGCAGCGGGCGACCCAGCAACTGCGCGATCAATTCGCGCGTCAGATCATCCGAAGTGGGCCCCAGCCCGCCGGTCACCAGGATCAAGTCCGCGCGGGCCAACGATTCGCGCACCGCCTGTCCGATGGCGGGACCGGTATCCGGCACGCAAACTTGGCGCGACACGACGTAGCCCAGATCCGCCAGACGGCGGCCGAGCCATTGCTGGTGGGTGTTGAGCGTACGGCCCAGCAGGAGTTCGCTCCCCGTGTTGATGAGTTCCACGATCATGCGCGAAGTTTCACGGCGTCCTGCGCGGGAGACAAGCGCGGAGTGTGGCACGGAGTGCGCGCGAACCGCACAGCCAAGGCATCTCAGGTTCAAATAGGAGGCGAGCTTTCTTGGGGAAATTCGCTACTTCCGCACTTTGCAAAGTGTGGAAGTGTTGATCGAGTGCTGACATGGTCGGACTTCTTGGAGAAAAGAGAGAGACGTGCCCCACTGCCGAGCCGATCCGATTTGGAGATTGAATCACGCGGGCGGTTCCCCTACACGATGGGGACTTGGCCGTGGGCGGGCGGTTGCTTGGCGTGCCTGGGTTGCGCTTGAGAGTCTTAGGCATTCATATCGGACATGACAGCAGCGCGGCGTTGGTGGTGGACGGCAAGATCGTCGCCGACGTCGCGGAAGAACGTTTCACGCGGACCAAACATTTCGCGGGACTGCCGCTGCACGCCATTGATTACTGCCTCAAGTCGCAGCGGTTGACGATGGCGGACCTGGACGCCGTGGCCGTGCCCGCCGCCGGCGGCATGCCGGAGTTGAATTTCCTGCTTGATCTCCAAGGCGACCGCCGCGAACAGCCGCCGGCCAGCAAGCGTGCCTTGGAATACCTCCGCGAACTTGGCAAGCGACCCGGCCTGAAGCCGCCGGCGTACGTGAGGAATTTCCCGCTCAGTCCCCGAACGGCGATCGTCCATGTCCACCATCACCTCGCGCATGCAGCGTCGGCGTATTATACGAATCCGCTGCGCGAGAAGCAGTTGATCGTCACCATGGACGGCGTGGGCGATGGTTACTCCGCCGCTGTGTGGCGGGGCGAGCAGGGCCGCATCACCCTGTTGAAGGCGTTCTCGCCCACGGCCTCGCTCGGCTGGTTCTACAGCAATGTCACCGAAGCCCTCGGCTGGTGGCACGGCGATGGGGAAGGCAAGACGATGGGCCTCGCGCCCTACGGCGATCCCGACAAGGCCAAGGGCGCGTTGGACCGGTTCCATCCCAAGTTCAGCGGCGGTGACGTGGTCGAGCCGCACGACTTCGGGCGTTTCTTTTATTGGAACGAGAGCGGCGCGATGCAGTGGCATTTCGACGAAGCCTACGCAATCCGGGAGTTGGTCGAGCGTCATGGACGCGAACACATCGCAGCCGAGGCGCAACGCATCCTTGAAGAGCAGGCCAAGGCCCTCATCTTCCCGTGGCTCGAAAAGGAGCAGACGCGCAATCTCTCTTGTTCTGGCGGCGTATTCTTGAACGTGAAGCTGAACCAGCGCATCTGGGAATCTGGTCGCGTGACCTGCCAGCACATTTATCCCAACGCCGGCGATTCCGGTCTGGCGGTGGGCGCGGCGCTCCACGCTTACTACGAGGCCAATCCGCACGCCCCGGTGCAGGCCATCGAGGACCTGTATTGGGGGCCGGAGTACACGGAGTCGGAAATCGAGGCGGCGCTAAAGCTGCGCAACCTGCCCTACCGGCGCGTGGATGACATCGAAGCATTCACGGCAAAGCAATTGGCCGAGGACAAGATCGTGGCCTGGTTCCAGGGGCGGATGGAGAGCGGACCGCGGGCCTTGGGCAACCGCTCGATCCTGATGAGCGCGAACCGGGCGGAGAACAAGGACATCATCAACGCGCGCGTGAAGTTTCGGGAGGCGTTCCGGCCGTTCTGCCCGTCGCTGCTCTGGGAACGGCGCGAGGACTACTTGGAGAAAGCCCGCGACGAGTTTTTCATGATCACCTCGTTCACCTGCCGGGAGGCCAAACGCCACCTGGTGCCGGCGGTGGTGCATGCGGACGGCACGCTGCGTCCCCAGACCGTGAAGCGCCAGTTCAACGAGCGATACTGGAGGCTGCTGACCGAGTTCGAGCGGCTCACGGGCGAGGGGCTGTTGCTCAACACGTCGTTCAACCTGATGGGCGAGCCCATCGTCAATCACCCGCGCGACGCCATCCGTTGTTTCTATGACAACGGGCTGGATGTTTTGGTGCTGGGAAACCTGGTGCTGGAAAAAGGCGCTTGAACGATCGCCCGTTGAGGAGTGTCGCCACTGTAGGACAGACCTCCCGTGTGTCTCGCACTTCAGAGGAACAACTCTCCCGCTTGCGCGCCGCAGGGTTGGAAGGTGGAGAACCAGATCGGCTTGACGATCGGGGGCAGGATTCCGGGGGATCGGTCTTGGGCCGGCCCAAGAGCAAGCCCGGTACGCGCGGTGGGGGCGACTCCGACACGCAGGGCGCGGAGGGCGGCCTGGCGTTGGTGGCCGCAGAAGGCGACCGCCTGATCGAGGAGTTGCCGTTTTTCAATAGTGCCGGCCGGGGTGTAGGAGCGCCGCAATTTGGCCAGCACTTCGCTTTTCGTTTGTTGACTCATGTCGGTGGGCATAGCGGGTAATACCAGCTCTTGCCGCGGCGACCCGCTCAAGCAAACCGGTCGAGCCCACCCCGGTGACAGTCTTTTCGGCGCAAGTCGGAGTTTCAACATCGTCAAATTCAAGATTGCGTTTCCGCGGTGCGCCCGGCATCTTCTGCCCGGTTCGGGGCGTAGCGTAGCCCGGCTAGCGCGCTTGTTTCGGGTACAAGAGGTCGTGAGTTCAAATCTCACCGCCCCGACCATTCAAATCACTTCGTGAACTGGTTTCAGATTGGCGAAGCGCCAACGTGGTTCTGGATTCACGCGCTCAAGCCCGTCAAGAGCAAAAAGGCCGGCGGTTATTCGCTCGGTTTCTGGTAACCGGTAAAGGATGACCATGCTGCGGACCACCCCGATTTCCCCGGCCTAAAGCTTGGTGACTGGCAGTGGAACAAATACAACTGGCACGCCGACGTGAGGCTCGCGTGCGAAATCACCTCAAGAACTTCTTCCCACTGCATGGTTACGGCCAAGCGCCATTCCAGCAGGACAATTCCGTGTTGCAGATGCAACACGAAACTGTCCATTGGAGCCATGGGCTCAAGGCGCGAATCCGAACTCGGCGAATCCGCTCCAGGAACCTTGGCGTGGCGGCGCTCGGCAGAGCACCGCAAGCTCTTGGGGGGAATCTGGCGGCGCTCTACCGAGACGCCGCTACGGTTCAGGGGTTCGAAGCGCGAACCTCGGCTCGGGGAAATCTCCCCATGAATCGGCCGGAGTTTCCTTCAGGGGTTCAAAGCGCTCAGGGATTCGATCCCCGCCATCCCGGGCCGCGTTGGATTTCCAAAAGGGCAGCCGGTTCGTCGAAAGGACCAGCATGGGGCGCCTCCGGACAAACGCGGCTCAGTAGAGCAGGTAGCGCGCGCGCTGCTTGCGAAAAGCGTCCTCGGCGGGTTTCCAGGAAGCCACGATGGCGGCGGCGGATTTCCCTTCCTGCAACGCCTTGCGCGTGGCATCCGTGCCGTTGACCTTGTCGAACATCGCAAAGCCCCGGTTGGCTTTCACGGACTCTTGGAAAATGTCGCGCCCGGTCACTTTCTTCAGCGCCTCAAGGCCGTAAAAGTTGATTGCCGTCAACGGGGCGCGGGCCGGATCGGTGAAGAAGATTTGCACGCCACTGACATTGGTGCTCTCGAAGCCGAAGTAGTAGGGCTTGTAAGTGATGGGTTGGAAGCGAACGCCCGGGAGTTTGTAGGCGTTCAGCGCTTCCGCAAGTTTGTGCATGTCCACGCCCGGCGCGGCCAGACATTGGAACGGCAGCGTGTAGCCGATGCCGGTGCTTACCGCCTTGCCGCTCAACTCGCCGATCATGCCGGTGGCCACCTGAAACAGCGGCGATTCGCCATGCGGCACGTGGGGCGAAGTCGGCACCCAGGGCAAACCGGTGTCACGCCAGGTCATCGTCCGCTTCCAGCCCTGGAGCGGAATGACGGTGAGCTTGCAGGGCGTTTTGATCCAACCCTCACCGTTGATCATGCGCGCCAACTCGCCGCAGGTCATGCCATAGACGTAGGTCACATCCCACTTGCTCACGGCGGAACGGAACGCGTCCTCGACGCGCAGGCCCTCGACGCGCACGCCGCCCAGCGGGTTGGGCCGGTCGAGCACGATGAACGCGACGCCCGCTTCGCCACAAGCCTCCATCGCCAGGCCCATCGTGGTGATGTAGGTGTAGGAACGGCAGCCGGTGTCTTGCAAATCATAGACCACGGCATCGAGACCCTGGAGCATCTCGGGGGTGGGCCGGAGCTTCGGGTAGAGCGAATGCACGGGGAGGCCGGTGCGGGTGTCGGTGCGGGTCTCGACCTTGTCGCCGGCGGGCACGTCCCCATACACGCCGTGCTCGGGGGCGAAGAGCGCAACGAGCTTCACGCCGGGCGCCTGGCGTAGGACCTCGATGGTGGTTTCGAGGTTGCGGTTCACGCCGGAGGGGTTGGTGATGAGGCCGACGCGTTTGCCTTGGAGCGCCTTGAAGCCGCTGGCCGCCAAGACCTCATTTCCGAGCTTCACCGGCGCGGCGTTCAAGTGAACGGAACAAACCCAGACGATGACCCATACCCAAGAAACGACTAACTGCTTCATGCCGCCAAGCTAACAGGCCATCAACCGAATCCAACAGTTTTGCGCGTTTAACTCTGCCTGAACCAAGAGCGCGGGCTTTTCTTCGTTGAGCGCCTGTCCCATCGCCGATAACTTCTGCGCCCATGAAAGTTTTTGTAACGGGCGGCGCGGGTTACATCGGGTCTATTTGCACGGAATTGCTTTGCGATGGCGGGCACGAGGTCACGGTTTATGACAATCTCGCGCAAGGCCATCGCTCCGCCGTGGACCCGCGGGCGCGGTTCGTCCTGGGCAGGCCAGATCAGCCGGGCGACATCGCCACCGCCGTGGCTGCGGCCAAGCCCGAAGCTGTGCTGCATTTCGCCGGTGACATTCTCGTGGGCGAGTCCATGCAACAGCCGGGAAGGTATTTCCGCAACAACGTCGGTTGCAGTTTGGAGTTCCTCGACGCCGCCCATCGCAACGGCGTGAAGAAATTCGTCTTCAGCTCCACTGCCGCCACCTATGGCCTGCCCGAGCGCATGCCCATCACCGAGGACACGCCGCAGCTTCCGGTCAATCCTTACGGCGAGGCGAAGCTGATGTTCGAGAAGATTCTCAAATGGTATCGCCAGCTTCACGGCTTGGAATTCGTGGCCTTCCGCTACTTCAATGCCGCCGGCGCGACGGAGAAATATGGCGAGGCGCACCGCACCGAGACGCACCTGATCCCGAACGTGCTCAAGGTCCCGCTCGGTCAGAAGACCAGCGTGGATATCTTCGGCACGGATTATCCGACGCCCGACGGCACGTGCATCCGGGATTACATTCATATCGTGGACCTGGCGGAGGCGCACATTCTGGCGCTGCAACCGGGTAGATGCGGCTTCTTCAACCTCGGAAACGGTGACGGCTATTCCGTGCGCGAAGTTATCCAGACCTGTGAGCGGATCACGGGCAAGCACATCGCTGCCGTCGAGAAGCCCCGCCGCGCGGGCGACCCGCCGCGACTCGTCGCGTCGGCCGGGAAAGCCATGCGGGAGTTGGGCTGGAAACCGAAGTTCCCGAAGCTCGACGACATTGTCGCCACTGCTTGGGCGTGGCATCAGAAGCATCCAAACGGCTATCCGGACTGAGCGGGTTAACCAAACCGTATCTGTTCGGATGGGGTTCCCGTTCGCCCATTCGATGAACTTGGGCTGTTCCCCCAAGGCTTCGAAGCGTCCAAGACTGAATTTGGATCCAATCCATGAACGCTCTGAATTCCTGAGGGGATTCCGCTTGGTTCATGGTTCCGATGCGTGACTCGCAAATCGTCGAGACTTCCCCATGAACCTCGACGCAGCAGGATTGAATCCGCTCGAACTTCACCGGTCAGCAAGTGGTCAGCAGATGTTTTGCGGCTCGCCTTTGGTTGGCGAATGCGTAGCCTTCAGGGCGTCTATGAAGGTTCGTTTTGACTCCATCGAGTCTGTGATCGCCGATCTCCGCAGAGGCCGGATGGTGGTCGTGGTGGACGACGCCGACCGCGAGAACGAGGGCGACCTGATCATGGCGGCGCAGCATGTCACGCCGCGGGCCGTGAATTTCATGGCCAAGCACGGGCGCGGCCTCATCTGCGTGCCCACGACCTCCGAGCGGTTGGGGCAACTCGGCATCGGACGGATGGTCAAGGATAACCGCGACACGTTTAAGACCGATTTCCAGGTCAGCGTGGACGCCGCGCGCGGCATCACCACCGGCATTAGCGCGGCGGATCGCGCGGAGACCATCCGCGTCCTGGCCGATCCGACCGCCGTGCCGGACGATCTCGTCGCGCCGGGCCATGTCTTTCCGTTGCGCGCCAAGCCCGGCGGCGTCCTCCAGCGCGCCGGGCACACGGAGGCCGCCGTGGACCTCATCAAACTCGCCGGCTGCCGTCCCATCGGCGTGATTTGCGAGATCATGAGCGACGACGGTTCGATGGCGCGGCTGCCCGCGCTGGTGAAATACGCCGCCCGCCACAAGCTGAAGCTCTGCGCCATCGAGGACCTCATCAAGTACCGCCGCACACGGGAGAGACTCGTGGAGTGCGTCGAAGTCGTGAAGCTCCCGACCGAGTACGGCGATTTTGACCTGCATCTTTACCGCTCGCGCCTCGACGGCCAGCATCACTTGGCGCTGGTCTGCGGCGAAGTCGCCGGCGCGAAAAACGTGCTCGTGCGTGTTCACAGCGAATGCCTCACCGGCGACGTTTTCGGGTCGCGCCGGTGCGATTGCGGCCCGCAACTCCACCAAGCGCTGCGCCAAGTGGCCGAGGCCGGACGTGGCGTGGTCCTCTACATGCGCCAGGAAGGCCGGGGCATCGGGCTCGAACCGAAGATCAAGGCTTACAAGTTGCAGGAGCAAGGTTTGGACACGGTGGAGGCGAACCAAAAGCTCGGCTTCCCGATGGACCTCCGCGAGTACGGCCTCGGCGCGCAAATCCTCGCCGACCTTGGTCTCAAGACCATCCGGTTGATGACGAACAACCCGAAGAAGCTCGTCGGCCTGGAGGGGCACGGTTTGGTCATCGTGGAGCAAGTGCCGATTCGGGTGAAGGCGAACACGCACAACGCCCGCTACCTGAAAACCAAGCGGGAGAAGATGGGGCACATGCTGTAATTCGCAGTTTCGATTTCGGATTCACGCAACTCAGAGTTTCTGACTCGCAAATCGCAAATCGCAAATCGTAGATTCGTCACGGAATGTTGAAACCTGTCAAAGCCGAGAAGTCCCCCGCGACGGGGGGCCATTTCGCCATCGTCGCTTCCCGCTACAACGCCCGTTACGTGGATTCCATGCTGCGGGCTGCGAAGGCCGAGTTGAAACGCGCCGGCGCCGACGTGGAAGTGGTCCGCGTGCCGGGGGCGTATGAGATTCCGGTGGTGGCGAAGACGCTGGCTCGGCGCGAGTCGCCTCGCTTGGACGCGATTATCTGCCTCGGTGTTATCCTGCGCGGCGAAACCACCCACGCGGCGCACATTGGCGAGGCGGTGAGCCGGGCGCTGATGGACATTCAACTCGCGCACGAAAGGCCCGTCGTCCACGAAGTCCTGTTGCTGGAGAACGAAGACCAGGCCCGCAAGCGTTGCCTCGACCCGCAACACAATCGCGGCACGGAAGCCGCCCAGACCGCGCTCCAGATGGCGGCGGTGATGCGCCGGCTGGCCGACGACGTCCCCTTCTGAGGTTACTCCACAGTTGCGCCGGTTGCCTGAAACCACGTGGGCCGCCGGGCGACTCGGATGCACGGCCCGAAATCCCGGCTTTCCCTCGGCGGCTCGATCGTGTTCACTGGGGCACTTCTATGAGCAAAACCGCATTTCTATTCGCCGGACAGGGCGCACAAGTCGTCGGCATGGGCAAGGACCTCGCGGAGGCTTTTCCCGAGGCCAAAGCGTGGTTTGACCGTGCGAACGCCGCCGTCGGTTACGATCTCGCCTCCGTGTGCTTCGCCGGTCCGGACGCGGAGTTGACCAAGACTGAGAACGCCCAACCCGCCATCTTCCTGGTGAGCTGGGTGACACTGGAACTGCTGAAGGCGCGCGTGCCCGCGCTCCCCTGCGACGCCACCGCCGGGCTCTCGCTGGGTGAATTCACCGCGCTCACGGCGGCGGGGGTGATGAGCTTTGAGGACGGCTTGCGCGTGGTGCGCCAGCGCGGGCGGTTCATGCAGGAAGCCTGCGAGGTCACAAAGGGCGGCATGGCGGCGGTCATCGGTTTGGACGAGGCTCCGGCGCGCGAGGTGTGCGCCGAGGCGGGCGTGGTGTTGGCCAACCTGAATTGCCCCGGGCAGCTCGTCATCTCAGGTCCGGCTGATTGCATCGCCAAAGCCGTGGAACTAGCAAAGGCCAGGGGCGCAAAGCGCGCCATCGCCCTGCCCGTGGCCGGGGCGTATCACTCGCCGCTGATGGCCAGCGCGCAGCCCAAGCTCCAAGCGGAATTAGCCGCCGTAAAGCTCTCCGCGCCGAGTGTGCCGGTGATCTCCAACGTGACCGCCCAGCCTCACGCCGGCCCGGACGAAATCCGCGCCCGCCTCGTCGAACAGGTCACCGCGTCGGTGCGTTGGGAGGAATCCATGCGTTACCTGTTGGCGCAGGGTTTCACACGCTTCATCGAATTTGGCCCGGGCAGCGCGCTGAGCGGTTTTATGAAGCGCATTGACAAGACCGCGCAAGTGTTGAACGTCGCTGATGCCGCAAGCTTGGAGGCGACGGCCAAGGCGTTGACTGCATAACGGGCAAGGAGTCCAATCCACCAAATACCGGTTCGGAGGAATCTCCCGCCTGAGAGAGCTGAATTCGTCTGCCGCCGCCGGATCGTATCTGCCGCTCCGCAGTCAGCGAGGGTGGAGTGACCGGAACTTTCCAGAAAGTGGGCCTCAAGTTCCCGCTTCTTCCGCCGATACCAAGGTGTTCAGTAACCAAACCGTGTTCTTTTGCCAGTTTCGTGAGCGTCGAGCCGTGGTGGTTGCGCGACCTCGGATGGAGGTCAAAAACGACTGACCAACCGTGGCCGGCCCGGCAAGTCTGTCCCAATTTGGGGCGGCGGAGCGCGCAAACGAGACAGATTGCGGTGTGGGCTCGCGGAGATTCCGCGGAATGTGCTGGTGGTATTTGGGCTGCTGACGATTGAAGCAACATGATGACGTTGTCACTTTTTTCCGGGTTGGCGTTCTTGGGGTGGGTGTTGGCGCGCGTCACCTCGGCCTACGCGCCGGTGGGTTACGAGGATGAATCGGGATTCCACTATGGGTCCCGCGTCCAGCAGGCAGCACCTCTGTGGTTTCCCAGCCCCACCGAAGCTTCCGCCCAGCCCGCATAATCCGTTAAGACCAGATTTGCCCCTTGTTCACTGAGCCAAGGATGGGGGCAAGAAGCGTGGTCCGGCCCCGCACGATGGCGGTGTCGGGAAACCAACGAGCCCCTGCCGGATATTGGAAAGGCCCAAGCTGAATTAACCCGCGTGTCTCAGCCAGCCGCCAATCTCCCCGGCAGGGGCTTTCGTTTCTCGGGCAGGTGCGCGTTTATCCTCAACCCGCGCAACAATTTCAGGGCTTGAAGCCACTGATCCCTCATTGGGCCGCACGCGCGATTTCGAGCAGGCGCTTCTCTTCCGGTAAGACTTGGCCCTTCTCGGCGCTGGCCAAGAATGGCCCGGCCTGGTCGCGCTGCCCATTTGCCGCCAGCAGGATGGCGTAATAAGTCGCCACGCCGGGGAGGTGAAGCTCCTGCTCGGGCAAGCTTTGCAGCAGCCGCAGTCCCTCGGCGGACTTGCCTTCCACATGCAGGGCAAACGCGTAGGTCGAGCGGGCGGTGGGATTGTTCGTAGCCGACAGGTAAACCTCGCGTGCCAAGCGAGCGCATTTCTCGAGGTCACGGCCGAGGAGCAGGCCCAGCGCGGCCACATTGTTCTTGGCGACCACGGCTTTGGGATTGGCATCCAGCAGCGCGGTATAGACACGGTAGAGGCCGGCGGAATCGCCCGCCGCCGTGCGGGCGCGGATCAGGGCCTGCCAAGCCCATTCCTGCCAAGGGGCGCGGTTGACCAACGCCCA
>CAZJTM010000115.1:14321-19562 GCA_964548925.1 uncultured Verrucomicrobiota bacterium
CTCGGCTTCTGAGGCCCAACCCCATGCGCCCGCCATCTGCGCGATGACGCCCATCGCTTCGCCTTTCGGTCCGCCCACGCCCAACGCGCGCCGCCAGTGCATGTCGGCCAGGTCGCGTCGCCCTTGCTCGCGGGTGGCCCGGGCCAGTAGCGCCAAACGAACCGGTTCCTGCTCCTCCCAATTCTGGTCGCTGAGATATGCCTCCAAGGCGGGCCAGTCCTTGAGTGTGAGATGACTTTCCGCCGCCGCCATTGGGAGCGGGGGATTGGTCCTTTCTTGCGGCGACAGCGTGGCCAGCCAATCCAGCGCCGCGCGGGCCTCGCCCCGTCCCGTCATCCATCCTATGACCACGGCCGCCTTCGAGCTGTTTGTCACCGCCTCTTGCTGGACGGCGGCCAGCCACTCCCCCGTCCGCGAACTCTTCCGCGCATCCAGCACCGTGAGATGCTGGACTCGGTCGTCGAAGCGCGCCTGCGGCAGGCTGAGCAACTGTCCGGACAGCCGCTCCGCTTCGTCCAACTGCTTGCGGACCATGCTGTCGGCGACCAACGAGCGGAGCGCGTGCTCGCCCAGCTTGGGATCGGAGGCAAGCGTGATCAGTTCCTCGCGCGCTTGGCGGGCTGCGGCGGAATCAGCCTGCCGCAGGCGCAGCGTGGCAAGGTTCAACTGGTGCAGACGGTTGGTGGGCTCAAGCTTCACCGCCGCGTCCAGATGGGTGGTGGCGGCTTCGATCCGGTTGAGCCGAAGCGCGAGTTGGGAAGCCAAGAGATGATAGGCCGTGTTGGTTTCCGCGCCGGCTTTCTGGAGTTCCTCCAAGGTTTGCGTCACGACAGGGTACGGGGGTTTCTCGACGCGCAGCGCGGTGGCGGCGAAGAGCAGACGGTTTTCCAAGGTGGGGGAGAGTTCCACCACGCGGCGCCACCAACCCACCGCCGCCGGCGACTGCGCCTCGGCTTGCAGGTCGGCCATGATGCGGGTGGCCTCAAGATTCGCCGGGTTTGCCGCCAGCGCCACGCGCAGGCTGAGCATCGCGTTGCGCCGGTCCCCCTGCTGCAGAAACTCCTTCGCCAGTTTCAGCCCGCGCGCTTCCTTGAACTGCCGGTAAGCGGGCCGGCCAAACCAGTACCCCGCGGCCAGCACCAACACCAGCACCAGCGCCGCCGAGATGCAGACGATGATCCGGGTGCGTTGTAGCTCCGGCTCCGTCCAAAACCGCTCCAGCTCCTGCTTGAGGTTGTCCCACTTCTCAATCACGCCTGTAACATGACAGAAGGGGCGTCGTGATTCAAAGGCCAAAGCCAGCGGGCCAGTCCCCTGCGGCTAAACGCTTGCCCGCCAGCCCGGGCGGTGTCAGTCTTCCTGCGGTTTTGCTACTCCATGAGCCGGTTTGGAAATCTGGAATTTGACCGGGAATTCGACCGCGAATTCCGGGAAGCCGAATCCCCTCAATCTGAATCTCATTTCCTCGCGGGCGCCCGGCAAGCCTTCGAGAATGGCGAGTTCGAGAAAGCCCTGCGGTGGTTCGCCAAGGTGCTCGAATTCAATCCGCAAAACGCCGCCGCCTGGACCGGGCAGGTGCGCGCGTTGATCGAGTTGGGGGAGTTTCGCGAAGCCACGCTGTGGGCTAGCAAGGCGCTGGAGCAGTTCCCGAGGGAGCCGGAGTTGCTCGCCGCCAAGGCGGTTGCCCTCGGTCGCGCCGGCGAACGCGAGGAAGCCTTGGCTTATTCGGACGCCTCCATCGAGGAACGCGGCGACACGCCCTACATCTGGCTGGCGCGCGGGGATGTGTTGCTCGCCCGGGCGGAGTCCCGGGCCGATTACTGTTTCGACAAGGCGCTGGCCCTCGCGCCGGGCGATTGGGTGACCGCCTGGCTCGCGGCGCGCATCCGGTTTTTCTACCGGCAGTTCGCCGTTGCCCTCAAGCTGCTCCAGCAGGCCATCGAACTGAACACCACGCATTTCCTCTTGTGGATGCAATTGGGCCAATGCCAGCTTGCGCTTGGGCTGGCCGGCCCGGCGGCGCGCTCGTTTCAACAGGCGCGCGAGTTGAATCCGCAGTGCGATGCGGCCCGCCTCGGTTCGAGCCAGGCGGCCTCCGCCGGAGTCGGGTCAAGGTTGCGGGGCTTCTGGCGCAGACTTTTCCATTCATGAGTGCAACCCACCTGGATCGCTTGCTGCAAATCGCGGTCGAGCACGAGGCGTCCGACCTGCACCTCGTCGTTGGCGTCCCCCCCGCGTTCCGCGTGAACGGCGAGATCATCCTGGCCGATGGGGACGTGCTGTCGGAAACGGAGGTTCGCCAGATCACGGACGCGCTGTTGAACGAGCAGCAGAAGAAGAAGTTCGACCAGGACTGGGAGTTGTGCATGTCCTGGCTGCACTCCACGGCGGGCCGGTTGCGGCTGACGCTGTACCGGCGCAACGCGCATCCCGAGTTGAGCGTGCGCTTCTGCGGCCACGAGATTCCCAGCCGCGAAACGCTCGGCCTGCCGCCGCAGATTGACGACCTGGCCCGCCGGCCGAATGGGCTGGTCCTCATCACCGGCCCGACCGGCGCCGGCAAGACGACCACGATGAATTACATGGTGGACCGCATCAACCGCGAGCGCCGCTGCAAGATCGTCACCATTGAAGACCCGATCGAGTTCGTGCATGAAAACCGTCGTGCCATCGTTGTGCAGCAGGAGGTGATGACGGATGTGCGCTCGTTCAACCGCGCGCTGATTCACGTCTTGCGGCAGGACCCGGATGTGATCGTGATTGGCGAACTGCGCGATCCCGAAACCATCGCCACCGCGCTGACGGCGGCGGAAACCGGCCATCTCGTGTTGGCGACGATGCACTCGCCGAGCGTCGCCCAAGCGGTGGAGCGGATCGTGGGAGTGTTCGAGGGCAGCACGCAGCGGCAGGTGATTTTGCAGATGGCCAACTCCCTGCAAGGGATCATCGCGCAAGAGTTGCTGCCCGCGGTGGACCGCAACCGGCGCGTGCTGGCCTTCGAGTTTGTCATGGCCACCGGCGCCGTGCGCAATCTCATCCGCGAAAACCAGCTCCACCAATTGGAGAACGTGCTCCAGACCGGACGCAAGGAGGGCATGGTCCTCATGGACAACTGCCTCTACGACCTCTACTGCAAGTGCCTCATCACCTACGACACGGCTGTGAGCCGCGCGCGGAATCCCGACAAGATCGTCAAGACCAAGACCTGAAGCACCCGGCTCGGCGCGACGCGGAGCGGCTCGCGGAAACTCGCGAAGAAAGGGCTGCGGAGAAGGGGCTTGCGTGGATTTGCAGTATGAGCTAGTGGATTTGGGCTATGTGCGGTCTGTTCCCAACTCACTATCGTGTCTAGCGTGCGTTCCATGCCCAACAGTAGAATCGGCGAAACCGGGTTCGTCTGGTGTCTCCGAGGTTGGACGTGCGGCGGGGCCGTCTCCGCAATTGGAGAATGACGCGCACACCAGAGATCGGACTGCGAGAAAAGCCAAACCCACACAACCCCCATGAGAAAAGTCCTGTTCAAATCCCTTGCTTGCATGCTGCCGGTGTTCGCCCTCGCTCTCACAGCGCGGGCGGGCAGCCTCGTCAATACCTTCGATGACGCCTTTGACTACGTCGCCAACGGCATCGTGGGCGACACCAATTGGGATGGCGTTTATCTGCGCCAGGGCGACGTGCCCGGCGGCAGCGAAGGTTGGGGGAGCGGTCAAACGCTCATCGCCAACACCACGATCTTCCCCGGCTACCTGGGGGTGCAGAGCATCTTCACCGATTGGTCGGGTGGGGACGACGACGGGTTCTTTCTATACAAGGTGGTGAAGGGCGACTTCGACGTTTCGGTCGAGAACGTACCGTACAACTTGAGCGGCGGTCTGGGCTACGACAACCGTTACTATCACTTCGCCGGCCTGCTGGTGCGCGCCTATAACCCGAACAACTCCGGCGCACCCTACAGCCCCACCGTGCCGGGCACGGAGAATCTCGTCCAACTTTGGCGGTTCAACGAGTTCAACATTGACGGCCAGATTCGCATCGCGACGAACGGCGCCAATCAGGAGTTGAACTTCGGCGGCAGCAATGACGAAATCAACAGTTCCCGTTTCTTCCGCATCACCCGTGTGGGTGACGTGTTCACGTTCTACGTCAAGACCAACGCCAGCGACGCCTGGGCGCAAGTCACCAGCGGGCTGCCGTCGGGCACGCTGACCCGGAGTGATCTGGCCGGTGTGCCGTTGCAGGTCGGGATCGCCCAAGCCGCCTTCAGCGATCAGACGCGGGATGCGGTGTTTGACAACTTCGAGCTCAGCGGCCCGGGCGTGACTTTCCCCGCGCTGCCCGCCGCGCCCGGCAACTTGCGGGTCACGGGGTCCAACCCCGGCGGGTCGCTCACGCTGGCTTGGGATTTGGGCACGCCGGGCGACAGCAGCCTCGTGGTGATTTCCCGCCGGCCCATCCAGCACAATCCGGTTCACGGCCTGAACTATGTGGCGAACGCGGCCTTTGGCGACGCGAACACGTTGCTGGGCGGCGGCGGTCAATACGTGGTTTACAACGGCACCGGCACCAGCGTGACCGTGACAAACCTTGGCGCCAATTTCATCAACTACCACGTGGCGGTCTATGAATACAGGGGCAGCGGTGCCGCGACAGTCTATAACACGGCCAGCCCAGCCACCAGCGTCCTGCCCGGACCGGGCACGATCCACAGTGCCACGATCTTGGCGCCGGTCACCAGCATCCCGGTCGGCGGCGCGGCGCCGCTGACGTTGCTCGCCAGCTTCAGCACCGGCGAAACGGGTGTGGACCAAACCGTCAACGCCACTTGGAGTTCCAGTGATCCTTCCGTGGTGTCGGTCGCGCCCAACGGCGCGGTGAGCGGCTTGGCCGTCGGTACGGCGATGATTACCGCCACGTTTGGCAGCTTTGCCCCGACCGTGACGATCACGGTGAGGGCCACCCCAACCTTCTCAGACGACTTTGGCGTGACCCAGGATTATATCGCCAACGGCTTGATCGGCTCGGCTTGGGATGGGCTGTTCCTGCACTTGGGCGACATCCCGGGCGGCGCTGCGGGCGAAGACGGCGACGGTCGAACAACGGTCCTGCTCGCCCAGACCAACGGCTTGAGCATGACTTCGCTCCAATCCACCTGGCAGGATGAGGGCAACGACGGTCCGTTCCTCTTCAAGGTCGTGCCGGGGGATTTCCAAGCTTCCGTGCATGTCACCAGCATGAACAACC
>CAZJTM010000116.1:0-19459 GCA_964548925.1 uncultured Verrucomicrobiota bacterium
CGCGAGATAGTGAAAACCGCAAAAACGAACTAGAGGGACGGGGATATGCAGAACGTCAAGAATACCGTGAACAAACCACATCCATCCGGAACAAGTCCGCTCTTCCGTCGTATCTGGCAAGCCAGCGCAATCGCCGCGCTGACGTTAACCCTCGCCGGCTGCGCCGGGGCGAAACAGGAGACTCGACCGGTTGCAGGGCCGGGCGTTCAGCTCACGCAACTCGCCGATCGCGTCCGCGTCGAGATCGGCGGTCAGCTCTTCACCGAATACATCTTCAAGGATACCCCCCGCCCGTATTGTTATCCGGTCCTCGGGCCGGGCGGCGTGGCCATGACGCGCAACTTTCCGATGAAAGACGTGCCGGGCGAGGATCGCGACCACAAACATCACCGCTCGTTCTGGTTCACGCACGGCAGCGTCAACGGCGTGGACTTTTGGTCCGAGGATCGGGACTTCGGAAAGATCGTTTGCGAGAAGCTGACACAAGTTCAGTCCGGCCGGTCTGCCGCGGTGATCCGCTCGCGGAACAACTGGGTTTCGGCGGACGGCAAACTGATCTGCACGGACGACCGCACGCTCCGCTTTCACAATGGGCCGCCCACGGAGCGATTGGTGGATTTCGAGATCACGATCCACGCCTCGAACGGTGAGTTGGTCTTCGGCGACACGAAAGAGGGCACGATGGCCTTGCGGCTTGCGGAGACGATGCGGCTGAAGCCCAACAAGGAGAACGCCGGCAAACCCGGCGGCCACATCGTCAACAGCGAGGGCGTGCGGGATGGCGACACGTGGAGCAAGCGCGCCAAGTGGTGTGACTACTACGGCCCGGTGGAGGGCAAGATCGTGGGCGTGGCCATCTTTGATCATCCGCTGAATCCACGCCACCCCACGTGGTGGCACGTGCGCGACTACGGTCTGTTTGCGGCGAATCCGTTTGGGCAGCACGATTTCGAGAAGTCTGCGAGCAAGAACGCCGGCGACCTGGCCATCCCCGCAGGGCAAAGCGTGACGTTTCGTTACCGCTTCTATTTCCACGAGGGCGACGAGCAGCAAGCCCGGGTCGCCCAACGCTACCAGGAATACATCAAGGAGCCGGCAGCCCGTCTGACCGCGCAGTAAAGACTCATCCAAAACCACCACCATTCCATCAACCTCATTCCGCCATGAATCGTCGCACCTTCATCCAACAGACACTTCTTTCCACCGCCGCTTTGGCGGCCTTGCCCGCCTGCACCACGACCTCCAGGAAGACCGCTTTCAGCCAGGCGCGGATCATCGGGGCCAACGAGAATATCCGCGTCGCCGTGGTCGGGTTTGGCGGACGCGGTGGAGACCACATCAGCGGCTTCCGCGGACTCAAGGGCGTCCGCATCGCCGCGCTTTGTGACGTGGACCGCACCATCCTTGACAAGGAGCTGGGCCGAGCCAAGGACAAGGGCGAGGACGTGCAGGGCTTCACCGATCTGCGTGATTTGCTGGAGCGCGGCCAAGTGGACGTGGTCAGCATCGCCACGCCAAACCACTGGCACGCCCTGGGCGCGATCTGGGCGATGCAGGCGGGCAAGGACGTCTATGTGGAGAAGCCTGTCTCGCACAATGTCTTTGAGGGGCGCAAACTCGTCGAAGCGGCGCGCAAGTACGGCCGCATGGTTCAAGCCGGGACGCAATGCCGTTCGTCGGCCGGCTTGCGCGAAGCGATGGCCTGGCTGCACGCCGGCAACCTCGGCCGGATCATTCGCGCCCGCGGCCTGTGTTACAAGCGACGCGCCAGCATTGGCAAGACGACCGGCGACCAGCCCATCCCGGCCAATGTGGATTACAACCTCTGGCTCGGCCCCGCGCCCATGAAGCCCCTGCGCCGGGCCCGGCTCCATTACGATTGGCATTGGGTCTGGGACACCGGCAACGGCGACCTCGGCAATCAGGGCATTCACCAGGTGGACATTGCCCGCTGGGCGCTCCGGGCCCAAGAACTCTCCCCGGGCGTGCTCAGCTTGGGCGGCCGCCTCGGCTACGAGGACGACGGCGAAACGCCCAACACCCTGATCGTTTTCCATGATTACAAACCCGCCCCGCTCCTGTTCGAGGTGCGCGGCTTGCCCTCCAGCGCCGACGCCAAGGGGATGGACGACTATCGGGGCGCCAGCATCGGGGTCGTGGTGGATTGTGAAGCGGGCTCGATGGTCATTCCCAGTTACTCGAAGGCGATCATCTACGATCGGGCGGGCAAGGAAGTCCGCACGTTCGATGGTGGGGGCAACCACTATCAGAACTTCATTGACGCCGTCCGCAACCGTCGAACTGCCGACCTGAACGGCGAAATCTTGGAGGGACATCTCTCGTCCGCGCTCTGCCACACGGCCAATATCTCCTATCGCCTCGGCCAGACCGGCACACCTGACAGCATCCGCGCGGCGGTGAGGAACAACAAGGAAATGACCGAGATGCTTGGGCGCATGGAAATCCATCTGGCGGCAAACAAGGTGGACTTGCGCCAAACCCCCGCCGTGTTGGGCGAATACCTCAAGATGAACGGCAAAACCGAGCGATTCAGCGGCAATCGAAAGGCCAACGCGTTGCTCACGCGCGAATACCGCAAACCGTTCGTCGTGCCGGAGAGGGTGTAGTCTTTCCGAAATGAAACAACACCTCATGCCACGAGCAAACGACGTCGCAGCCGGCGCCCGCCCGACGCTCCGCTGGAACCTGCCGCGGCTGTTCCTTCTGGGTTGCAGTCTCGCGGTGCTCGGCGTGTTCGTCGGTTGCGCGAAGCAGAACTCGTCAGCCCCGTCCGCGGTCGCTCCCCCAGCCCCGAGCGCCTTGGCGACGACTCCGGTCGCGCCACCGGCAAACGCCGAGATGGCGAGCGCGTTGCCCGCCACCGCGGCAGTGCCGACCGCCCCGTTCGAGGGCGAGGGCTGGCAACCGATGTTCGATGGCCATTCGCTCGGGAACTGGCGCGAGATTCAGTATGCCGGCCGGGGTGATGTGCAAATCGAGTCCGGAGCCATCCTCCTAGCCATGGGCAGCCCGTTCACCGGCATCCACTGGACGAACGAGTTTCCCACGGTCAACTACGAGATCGCCTTCGACGCCATGCGGACGATGGGGTCCGATTTCTTCTGCGGGTTGACCGTTCCCGTGGGGGACTCGCATTGCAGCCTGATCGTCGGCGGCTGGGGCGGCGGACTGGTCGGCATCTCCAGTCTCGACGGCTACGATGCCTCGGAAAACGAGACCACGAAGTTCATGAGCTTTGAGAAAGGGCGCTGGTATCGCATTCGCCTGCGGGTCACCGCCAAACGCATCGAAGCCTGGATCGGCGCGGAAAAGATGGTGAACGTGGACACGACCGATAGGAAGATCGCGATGCGTCCGGGAGACATTGAACTGTCCGCGCCGCTGGGACTCTCGGCCTGGCAGACTGGCGCCGCGTTTCGCGAAATCAAGTGGCGGCGCGTGACCGAACCCGCAGGGCCGTTGAGATGAGCTGGGGGAGTTGCGCCGCGTTGGCGGCAAGCCGGTTCGCGCCAGGCCCGAAACGGTTGGCCATCGCCCCCGCCCTCCGCTACCGTTTCGGCCATGAACGTCGTTGGACCTGATCGTGCCAAGCGATCCCCTGTTTCACCCGCCACCCGCGCGCGGCGGGTTCGCCGGGGTTGCGGCTTTACCCTCATCGAGTTGCTGGTCGTCATCGCGATCATCGCGATTCTTGCCGCCATGCTGCTGCCGGCGCTGGGGCGCGCCAAAATGCGGGCGCAACGCATTGGCTGCCTGAGCAACGAAAAGCAAATGGGCATCGGCAGCCAGATGTACGCGGACGACGACGACCGGAAGGCGCTCACCGGCGTGATCAATTACGCGGACGACGACCTGAACTGGCTCTTCCCGCAATACGTCTCCAACCTGAAGTCTTTTCTCTGCCCCTCCACCAGGAACAACGTCCGCGAAAACCCGCGACCGAATGTGATTGGCCAGGGGCCAGCGACCGGTGGCCTTGTGCCCGGCGTGCCCACGCTTTACCAGGACCGGCTGCATGGCAACACGGTCTATGTGCCGGACCTGCTCAACAACGCCCCCGGCCGGTCCGGCACGAATGGCCACAGCTACGAAGTCGCCGGCTTCTTCCGGGGCAACAACGACGCCGCGGCCGCGGGATACAACACCCGCAAGACACAGAGCACGGTGGGCAATTACACTTACAAACAGGTCCAAAACGGCGGCCGGTACAATTATCTCGGACTGACCGCGAGTCCCTCCAGTGTGTGGGTCATCTATGATGCCGATGACGCAAACTCCGCGGACCCGGACCGGCAAAACGAAGACTTTCCCGACCGAGGGGACAACCACGCCACCGAAGGCGCGAATATTGTCTTTGCCGACGGCCATGCCGAATGGGTGCTCCAACGAAACTACGTGGGCAGTTTCGTCCGCGGAACGGATGAATTCCACCGACTGTCAGGATCGAGATAGACCGTCCGGCGCGACGGGATCAGGCAGGTCCATTCAGATGGAGTCCACGCTCGCCCCTCTCGTAAACCTCGGCGTAGCGGCGTTGCGGAAGAGCGCCGCCATTCTCCTCGCCCAAGACTCTGCAGCGCTCTGCCAAGACACCGCTACGGTTCAAGGCTTCAAGGCGCGAATCCTTCGGGGCATTCTCCCCCCAATCCTCATCCCCAATGCCTGAACAACTGCCCATTTATGACATCGAGGCGGACCTCGTGGCAACGCTGCGAACAAAGGGGCGGCTGATCGTGTCCGCCCCCACCGGCTCGGGCAAGTCCACCCAAGTCCCGCAAATGCTGCTGAAGCATGGCCTGCTGGGAGACGGTCAGGTGATCATCCTGCAACCGCGGCGGCTGGCCGCGCGCTTGTTGGCCGCGCGCGTGGCGGAGGAACTCGGCGTGCCGCTCGGCCGTGAGGTGGGATACACGATCCGTTTTGAGAATGTCACCAGCGCGGCGACGCGAATCCGTTTCGTCACCGAGGGCGTATTGCTGAGGCAGTTGATTGACGATCCGCGGCTGCGCGGCGTTTCCGCGTTGATTTTCGATGAGTTTCACGAGCGCCATCTCTACGGCGACATCACGCTGGCCCGGGCGTTGGACCTGCAGGAGCAATCGCGGGCCGACCTCCGGCTGCTCGTGATGTCGGCGACGCTTGATCTGGACTTGCTGGCGGGGTACTTGGGACGCGGCAAGTCCGATGCTCGAATGCCGGCAGGCAACCACGACTGTGCGGTCCTCGCCTCGGAGGGGCGCATGTTCCCGGTGGACATCGAATACGCCGCGGAGCCGAGCTACGTGGACAAGCGCCCCGTCTGGGAACAGGCGGCCGACGCGTTTGCGGAGCACATCGGGAGCGGCCACGCCGGCGACGTGCTCGTCTTCATGCCGGGCAGCTTCGAGATTTCCCAAACGCTCAACGCCATCCGCCAGCGTCCGGAGGCGAAGGGTTTCATCTTGCTGCCGCTGCACGGCGAACTGCCGCCCAAAGATCAAGACGCCGCCGTGGCGCGGCATGGGCAGCGCAAGGTGGTCGTGGCGACAAACGTCGCCGAAACCTCGCTCACCATTGACGGCATCCGGCTGGTGATTGACAGCGGGCTCGCCCGCATCCCGCGCTACGATCCGCATCGCGGCATCAACACGTTGCTCATTGAAAAAATCAGCCGCGCCTCGGCCGACCAGCGCGCCGGCCGCGCCGGCCGCACCGCGCCGGGCCGATGCGTGCGACTCTGGTCGGAACGCGAACACGCGGATCGCGCGGAGCAGGAGTTGCCGGAAATCAAGCGGCTGGATCTTGCGGAAGTGGTGCTCACCCTCAAGGCCGCGGGCGTGGAGGACTTGCGGGCCTTCCGCTGGCTGGAAGCGCCGGAGGAAAAGGCGCTGGCTCATGCGGAAGAACTGCTGCTGGATTTGGGCGCCCTCCGCCGTAGGACAGGCGTCCCGCCTGTCTCTGAAATCAACGCAACCACCAGTTCCACGCCACCGACGCCAAGCGGAGCAGGGCATTCAGATGGAGACAGGCGGGACGCCGGTCCTACGGCCATCACTCCACTCGGGCGCAAGATGCTCGCGTTCCCCCTGCACCCGCGGTATGCGCGGATGCTGCTGGCGGCACAGGAGCAAGGATGCGTCTATCAAGCGGCGCTCGTCGCGGCGCTCACGCAAGGGCGCGATTTGCTGTTGCGCAACGTGGACCGGGCCACCGCGGAGTTTCGCGAGGACCTTCTGGGCGACAAGGCGCCAAGCGACTTTTGGATTCTGATGCGCGCTTGGAACTACGCCCGGAACAACGATTACCGGCTCGACGCCTGCCGCAAGCTCGGCATCCACGCCGTCACGGCCCGGCAGGTGGCCCCGTTGCTCGAGCAGTTCCTGCGCATCGCCGAACGCGAGGGCTTGGACGCGCGCCCGCGGGACCTGAATGACGCCGCATTGCAGAAATGCATCCTGGCCGGCTTTTCGGATCATCTCGCGCGGCGTGTGGACTCCGGCACGCTGCGTTGCGACTTGGTGCATGGGCGGCGCGGCACCTTGACCCGGGAAAGCGTGGCTCAGGACGCGAAGCTGTTCGTCGCGGCGGAGGTGCGCGAAATCGAAGGCCGGGACAAGGAGGTGAACACCCTGCTGACCCTGGCCACGGCCGTGGAGCCGGACTGGCTGCGCGAGTTGTTCCCGGAGGACATCAACAGCCAGACGCGGGTCTTCTTCGACGCGACCGCGCGCCGGGTTTACGCCGAGGAGCAGGCGCGCTTCCGCGATCTCGCGCTGGAAACGCGCCGCGTCGAGCCGCCGCCGCTGGAGGCCGCCGCCCGGTTGCTGGCGGAGGAAGTATTGGCCGGGCGGCTGCCACTCAAGTCGTGGGATCACGGCATTGAACAGTGGATCCTCCGGCTGAACCTGCTGGCGAAATGGTGTCCGGAATTGGAGTTGCCGCCGTTCACGGACGAAGCAAAACGCAATGTGGTGGAGCAACTGTGCCACGGCGAGTTCACCTACAAGGGCATCAAGGATCGGGAGGTGCAGTCGGCCGTGCGCGGCTGGCTTTCCGCGCCGCAGCAGGCATTGCTCGCCAAGCACGCGCCCGAGCGGCTCGAGTTCGCCAACGGTCGCCATCCCAAGGTCGTCTATGCGCCGGACGCGCCCCCGCACATCGCGCTGCGCATTCAGGAACTCTACGGGGTGACGCAAACGCCCCGCATCGCCATGGGCCGCGTGCCGGTGGTGGTCCATATCCTCACGCCCGGCATGAAGCCGGTGCAGATCACCCAGGACCTCGCGAGCTTCTGGCGCGAGCATTACCCGAAGCTCAAGCAGGAGTTGCAGCGGCGCTATCCGAAGCACGAGTGGCGATGAGACGGAAGTCCGGAATCCGGGGGCCAAGCCCTGCTGATGCGGCGGTGGCAGCGCTCTGCCCGGCCTGCGGGCTGTGCTGCAACGGCGTGTTGTTCGCGGACGTGGAACTGCGGCGAAGCGAGGAGCCGGGGCGTTTTCGGGCGCTGGGTGTCAAGCTGTTCGTCAAGGGCGGCAAGCAGTGTTTCAGCCAACCCTGCGCGTGTTTTGACGGAAGATTCTGCCGCATCTACGACGACCGCCCGGAGCGCTGCCGGTCGTTTGACTGCCGTCTGGTTCAGCGTCTGCGGGCGGGCGAACTGACGGAAGCGGCGGCGCTGAAGCGCATCGCGGCGGCTTGCCGCGCGGCGGGCGTGGTGCGCGAAGGGGTGCGTCAACTCGGGGAGCGGGACGAAACCACGCCGCTGAGCCGCCGCTGCTCCCGCATCATGGCGCAACCGCTGGACTTCGGGGGTGATGAGACGATCCTCGAACGCCGCAGCGAGCTCATGCTGGCGGTGGACCGGCTGGCGAAGATTCTCGAACGCGACTTCCTCGGGTGAGAATTCCCTGAAAGCTTCGTGCCTAGAAGCCCTGGACCGTAGCGGCGCCTCGGTAGAGCGCCGCCATTTTCCTCCCCCAACAGTTGGCGGCGCTCTCCCGAGGCGCCGCTACGCCGGGGAGGCATGGGGAGGAAACGCCGCTTGGGGACACGCGGCTTGGAAGAACCGGGCTGTGCTTCACCACTTGCAGGCCGGCTGCCCTCAGCCGGCGGAGGTTGTGGGAGAGCCTCCCCCGAATGTTTTTTCATACAAATCCGGAGTTTGTGGTGTCTATGAGGGTAAATGGCAGGCATCGGACCAGCGCCGCATTGGTGTGAACGGCTGTATCGGGCCAAAGCGGCGGAGTTGATTCTCTACGGTCGCGCGCTGGGACTATCCCATGGCGAGGCGGAGGATGTGTTGCATGAAACCTTCGCCGCGCTGCTCCACCGCGAGGTGGCGCCTGAGACCCCGGCACGCTACGTCGTCCGCAGTTTCCGCAATCACGCGCTCAACCACCGGCGTTCCTTGTGGCGGCGGTTGACGCGGGAGTTTGAATCGGCCCGGTGGTTCGAGCCTGCGCCGGACGAATCCCCCGCCGAGCGGGCGGCCATGCGCTGTCTGGCAGATTTGCCTCCGGCCCAGCGGGAGGTGGTGGTGCTGAAGGTCTGGCATGAACACACCTTTGAGGAAATCGGCCAGTTGCTGGGCGTTTCGCCCCACACCGCCGCCGGACGATACCGCTACGGCTTGGAGAAACTCCGGGCCTGCTTGAAAGGACAAGAATATGAATTCACTGAACCCAACGGAAGGAGCGTTCCGTCCTGCGACCCAGAACCCGCCTCTGGACTGCGTTCTCACGAACG
This sequence comes from uncultured Verrucomicrobiota bacterium, assembly GCA_964548925.1. GTDB lineage: Bacteria > Verrucomicrobiota > Verrucomicrobiia > Limisphaerales > MWDV01 > MWDV01. Next base: position 8,746 of record CAZJTM010000116.1, read on the forward strand.
CGGCTACGGAAGCGCGGTTGCGGGCTTGGACGCCGCGCCCACCCTCGCCGGGTCTTGAGCGGCGGTTGTTCCCGCGCACGCGCCCGACCGCCCCGTGGCTTTTGACTTGGGCCTGGTTGTCGCCCGTGACCGCCTGTCTGCTGCTGGGCGGGCTGCTCTGGGCGCAACGCGGCCCGTCGCCGGTTCTGGCGGACGCCCGGCACGCGCCCATGGTCGCCATGATCCTGAGCAACCAGAGTTACGCGCCCTACCTGCCGGGGAGCTTCCAGCGCAACCAGAACCGCTGGGACACTTTTGAATGGACAAAGGACGGTGGTTTCCCCTCTAGTGGAGGGCCTTTTCTGCGTTCAGAGTAGTTGAAGACAAGACAACATGGATAAAACGAAGTCGCCCAACCCGAAAGGCCCGACGACGCCGGCGGTGCCGTCTGCGAAACCTGCGGCTGCACCCCTCCCCATCGCACCTGTTCCCCCACTGTTCCGGCCGATTGACTGGCTGACCTTCGGGATCACGTTCCTCGTGGTCATGGCGGGCTATTGCTGGACGCTGGCCACCAACCTGGGCTTGGAAGACTCGGGCGAACTGGCGGTGGGTTCGATGTACGCCGGCATTCCGCATCCGCCCGGGTACCCGGTCTGGACGATGTACACCTGGGTTTGGAGTCTGCTGCCGGTCAGCAACATTGCTTTCCGCGTCGCCTTGGGTGGTGCCTTTGCCGGAGCGGTCGCATGCGGGTTGTTGGGGCTGATTGTGTCCCGCGGCAGCAGCATGCTCATGGAGGGGATCGAGGAACTGAAGGCCATGACTGGCAAGTGGGAGTCGGCCATCTGCGTGGTGTCCGGCTTCGTCGCGGGCGGCTTGCTCGGGTTCAACGGCTTCATGTGGAGCCAGGCGGTGATCGTGGAGGTCTATTCGTTGAGCGTGCTCTCGCTGGTGGCAGTGCTGCTGTTCCTGCTGCGCTGGATGTATGCGCCCGAGCAGAAGCGCTATCTCTACTGGGCGTTCTTCATGTTCGGCATCTGCTTCACCAACCACCAATCCTTGCTGGTGGCGGCCATGGGATTGGAGGTGGCCATCATCGTCGCCCGCCCAGCCTTGGGTCGTGACTTCCTCTTCATCAACAGCCTGGTCTATCTGATTGGTCTGTTGGCCAAGGCCAGAGGACTTTTGCCCAACTTCGACAGTCCGCCGGGACAAACGAACATGATGTTCGTCATCTTTAACTTGGTGGGGCTGGCGTCCATCGTCGGCTGCGGCTGGCTCTTTGTGAGAACGCAGAAGATGCTGACCGAGTGGAAGCCGGTGCTCCTGGCGGGCCTGTGCTTCCTGGTCGGTGTCTCGTTTTACCTTTACATGCCCATCGCCGGCATGAGCAACCCACCCATGCAATGGGGCTATCCGCGCACGGAGGAAGGCTTCTGGCATGCCCTGACGCGCGGGCAGTATGAGAAGGCCAGCCCGACGAATTTTCTGAACGACCCGGGCCGGCTGGTCATGCAGCTCGGCATGCTGGTCGAGGGCGTGGCGGACGAATTCAGTTGGGTGTTCGTGCTGATTGCGTTGGTGCCCTTCTTGTTTCTGCGGCGCATGCAGAACCGGGAACGGGCGTGGGTCATCGGCATCACCGCCATCTACCTTTGCCTGGGCGTGCTGCTGATGATCCTGATCAATCCGCCGCCGGATCGCGCCGCGCGGGAACTGGTGCGCGTCTTTTTCACGGCGTCGCACGTCTGCGTGGCGTTGCTGGTCGGCTACGGGCTGACGTTGATCGCGGCATTCATGGCAACACATTACGCGGTGTTCCGGCGGTGGGGGCTCATGGGCGGTGCAGTCGCCCTGGCGCTGGCCGTCATCGCCCTGGCCACGGTGACGGAGAGCATGTTCGGCAGCTTCTTCGGTGGCATCGCCCAGGCCTTCGCGCCGCAGCAGTATGGATTACCCGTCTTCTCCGGCTTGCTGCTGATGAGCATGGTTGTTGTCTTCATGGCCAGCCTGCTGTTCTATCGCACGCACGCTCCGTTGGCCGTCGCCTTGGCCATGTTCGCCTTGATGCCGGGCTATTCCTTCATGAAAAACTGGTTCGACAACGAGCAGCGCGGTCACATGTTCGGGTACTGGTTCGGCCATGACATGTTCACGCCGCCGTTCACCGGGCCGGATGGCAAGCTCAGTTATGATCCCAAGCTCCGCGCCGAGATGATGAAGGACCCGGAGAAGGCCAAGCTCATTTACCCGGAGATGACGCGCAACGCCGTCCTTTACGGGGGCACGGACCCCGGTCGATTCTGCCCCACCTATACGATCTTCTGCGAGAGTTTCATCCCGCCCCGCTGCAAGCAGGACACCGACCCGCTCTACGACCGACGGGACGTGTACATCATCACCCAGAATGCCCTCGCGGACGGCACGTACCTCATGTACATTCGCGCGCACTACAACAAGAGCGACCAAATCCAATACGACGCGCCGTTTTTCCAGGAGTTGCTGCGCAGCGAGCGCGAGTCCAAGGAGAACTACAAGACCAATTTTCTGGCCCGGTTGGCGGGCACATTGCTGGACAAGCCGTTTACCGCGCTCGGCGATTACATCGAGAAACAGCGCCGGGCGGGCTCGTCTTTCTTCAAGGAGGAGGATTTCACCGGCGACTTGGCCGGCAAACTCCGCGCACAAGGCGATCCCCTGTCGAAGTATCTCTTCGAAAACCTAAAGCCCGCCACGCAGAAGCTGCTCTCCAACCCCGCGGATTCGCGGAGCGTCAATCGCGCGCTGGCCGCCGACCTCAACGTCCTGCTGGAGCGCGAACTCGTGCTGGGCAGGCAGATTGCCCGAAAGCGCAATGAGAAACTAGCCCTCGAAGACGAGTTCCTGGGCAGCCAACCCAACGAACGCCAATCCCGCAGACTCGAGGCGCTCAAAAAGGAGATTGAAGAACTCTCCAAGCAGGGGCCGCTCTACGAACCCGCGCGGTTCGCGCTCGTCCCGGTGTCCGACTACCTCAAGGCGTTCATTCGCCAGAATCCGCAGAGCCACACCCGCATCCGCCTCAACCGCATGCTGCTTGAGGAGGCCTATCCCGGCTTGATCGCGAAAAGTCCCGGCGGCGTCTATCCCGACCGCGAGATCCTCATCGCCACCCCGGAGGATTCCCAGCGCTGTTTCCAGACCTATCTCGAGGACGCCCAGCGCCGGCTCAAAATGAATCCGCCGCAGCTCAAGCCCGGCGAAGACGTGCGCCTGGTCGGGGAAGGCCCGAACCAGCGCGTTCAGGTTTCCGGCCAGGTGGCTGTCATGTCCATCAACGGCCTGCTCACGAAGGTCATGTTCGACAAAAATCCCGAGAACGAGTTCTTCGTCGAGGAGAGCTTCCCGCTCGATTGGATGTATGACTACCTGACGCCGTTCGGGATCATCATGAAGATCAACCGCAACCCGTTGCCGGAGTTGCCCGAGGACGTGCTGGTCCGCGATCACGAGTTCTGGTCGAAGTATTCCGAGCGCCTCATCGGGAACTGGATCACGCACGACACGCCAGTGAAGGATATCGTCAAGTTCGTCGAAAAGGTCTATCTCAAGCGCGACTTCAGCGAGTTCAAGGGCGACCTCAAGTTCGCCCGCGACGATCAAGCCCAAAAAGCCTTCTCGAAGCTCCGCAGCTCGATCGGCGGCGTCTTCGCCTGGCGTGTGAGCCAGGCCACTGGGAATGTCTATTCCCTCCAGGACCAACTCCGGCGCAGCCCCATCCAGAATCAGGCCGCGCTACAAGCCCAGCTTGCCCACTGGACCGCCCTCCGCGAGCGGATGATCAAAGAAACCGACTTCGCCTTCCGGCAGGCGTTTGCTTTCTGTCCGTACAGCCCGGAAGCGGTCTTCCGCTATTGCCAACTCCTCATTTCGCTCAACCGCCTCGAAGACGCCTATCTCATCGCGGAGACTTGCCGCAAGCTTGACCCCTACAACGCCCAGGTGGTGGACCTGGTCAATCGGCTGAGTTCCGCGCGGGGGGCAGGAGCGACGGGGGCCTTTCCGCCGCAACCCGCGAGCCTCCCGCAGTTGGAGGCCGAGGTGGCCAGCAACCCCGCCGACTTCCAGAAAGTCCTCAATCTTGCGGCCACCCACCTCGGAATGAACCAGACGAACCGTGCGGTGGAATTGCTCGATGGCGTGCTCAACCATCCCAAGGTGGACGCGCAGGCCATCCTCGCACTGGCACAAGCGTACATCTCCGTGGGGAACTATCCCCGGCTCGAAGCCGCGCTGGAGAAACTGGTGAAGCTGGCCCCCACGCAGCCGGAAGCCTGGTACGATCTGGCGGCGCTGAAGGCCCAGCTTCACAAGCCGGCGGAAGTCCTCCCGAATCTGCGTCAGGCCCTCGCCCTGAGCGCGGCCCGACTCAAAACCGATCCGAAACAGAAGGACCTCCGCGCCGAGGCATCCAACGACTGGCGCTTCGATGTGGTTCGCCAGAACGCCGAGTTTCGCGCGCTCATGTCCGCGCCATAACCTCGCGAAAACGGGGGCCGGATTTGTTGGTGGTGTTGCGCCCCGCGTCAGGCTATTTCACGCCGTCGCCCCCCTGATCCAGCTTTCAGCACCGGCAGTCGTAGCGGCGTCTCGGCAGAGCGCCGCCATTCTCCATTTGATGGGACAGACGCAACGCGAAAACACAGAGCACGCGGAGAAATGCGGAGAAAACTCGCTTCTACGAGACTCCACGCTCTCGGTGTCTCTGCATTCCGTCTGCCTCCCTGCGGTTGCGGCTTGACCAGGTTCTTCAAGTCACTCCCGGCGAAGTGCCAAGCGCGGAACTTCTCGGGACAGCGCCTGCCCGGCAAGCAACCCGCCCTCGATATAGGCCACCCATTCATCCGCGATCCCCAGCACGCCCACGACCTCCAACCGGTGATGCAACGGCGGGTATTTGGCCAAGTGACCGCGCGCCGTCCGGAGCAAAGCGGCGGCCGGCCCTGGCCGCCCTTCCTGCCAATGCAGAAATGCCGCCGCAAGCTGGATCAGCCCCTTGTAGAAATCACCCTCACCACTGTGCTTCACTTCCAACCAAAGCTCCTCGAGCACCTCATGCGCTTCAAAGAAACGACGGGCATTGAAGCATTCGAAGAAAGCCAGATAGCGCGGGTCCTCCATCCGGGAATCCGCCGCGGCGGACAAGAGTTGAATGATGGGTGTGTCGCCATGCATCGGCCAGACATTAGGAGCCGCCAGCGCGAATTCAAGCCGGTGGGCGGCGGGGCGGTGGCAACCGCGTGCCGCACCCACGACGAGATGCGAAAAACCGTTTGACCGCGCGGGCGGGGCTGGCTACGTTGCGCGCGTGAATCGCAACCGGAATCTGCTGCTGACCGAGGCGCTGCTGCTGTGCGGCGCGGCAGTTGGGTTCTAGTTACGCAAAGAGATTCTTTGAACCCCGCTGCCGCCAGGCGGCGGGGTTTTGTTTTGCCTCGCCCCCGGTAGCGACAAACAACAAACTGAACCGCCATGCTCAAGCAACCATCGCAAAAGTACCGCCCGTTCCCAACGGTGAACCTCCCGGATCGCCGCTGGCCCAACCGCGTCCTCACCCACCCGCCTCGTTGGTGCAGCGTGGACCTGCGCGATGGCAACCAGGCGCTGGCCATCCCGATGAACGTCAGCCAGAAGCTTGAGTTGTTTCACACGCTGGTGAAGTGCGGCTTCAAGGAGATCGAGGTCGGCTTCCCCTCGGCGTCGAACACCGAGTTCACGTTCAATCGCCGCCTCATTGAGGAACGGCGCGCCCCGGAGGACGTCTGGCTTCAGGTCTTGGTGCAGGCGCGCGAGGACCTGATCGAGCGGACCTTTGAATCCCTCGTGGGCGCAAAGCGGGCGATCATCCACATGTACAACTCCACGTCGCCGGCCCAGCGCCGCGTGGTCTTCGGCATGAGCAAGGAGCAAATCCTCCAAGTCGCCGTGCGGGGCGCCAAGCTCATTCAAGATCGCCTGCCGCGGCTCAAGGGCACGGAAGTCATGCTCCAATACTCGCCCGAGAGTTTCTCCTCCACGGAGGTCGAGTTCGCCAAGGAAGTCTCCGAGGCGGTGATGGATGTCTGGCAGCCGACCCCGGAGCGCAAGATGATCCTGAACCTGCCCGACACGGTGCAGGTGGCGACGCCCAACATTTATGCGGACCAGATCGAGTGGATGGACCGCAACCTCAAAAACCGGGAGTCGGTGATCATCAGCCTGCACACGCACAACGACCGTTGCACCGGAACGGCGGCAACCGAACTGGGTTTGCTGGCCGGGGCGGATCGCGTTGAAGGCACGCTGTTCGGCAACGGCGAGCGCACAGGCAATCTCGATATCGTGACCGTGGCGCTGAACCTCTACATGCATGGCATAGATCCGGGGCTGGATTTCACGGACCTCAACGCGCTGGTGGAGGTTTACGAGCGTTGCACCGGCATGACCGTGCCGCCGCGGCACCCCTACGCGGGCGAACTGGTGTTCACGGCGTTCAGCGGGTCGCACCAGGACGCCATCAAGAAAGGGCTCACGGAATGGGCGAAAGGCGGCCGCACCCAATGGGACGTACCGTATCTCGCGATTGACCCGACGGACATCGGCCGCGAATACCGCGAGGTCATCCGCGTGAACAGCCAGTCGGGCAAGGGCGGCGTGGCTTATCTGCTGGAAAGCGAATTCGGCATCGAGTTGCCCAAGGACCTGCAGCGCGAGTTCGGGCCTATTGCCAACGACGAGGTGGACCGGCTGGGCCGTGAGGTGAGCGGAGCGGAGCTGAAGGCGATGTTCTGGCGCGAATACGTGGAGCGCACCTTGCCCTGGCAGCTCCAGGGCTTTGAAACCGAAAGCCGAAACGGCACAGTGAAGTGCCGCGCGCGGCTGCTGCGCGACGGCCAGCCAATCACGCTGGCCGGCGAGGGCAACGGGCCGCTCGCCGCCCTCGTGCATGGGTTCTCGCAGGCCGGCGTGCCCCGCTTTGAGATCGCCGGCTATACCGAACACGCCCTCAGCGCCGGCGAGGAAGCCAGCGCCATTGCTTACATCCAGATCAAGCACCCCGACGGGCGCACCCGCTGGGGTGCGGGCGTGGACACGAACATCGAACTGGCGTCCGTCCGCGCGGTGTTGAGCGCCCTGAACCGGTCTTGAAGGCGGACACGCCGCCTCCGGTTCGCCATTCCCGGAAATCTGCCAAGAACAAAAAGAACGAGGCGGCTGGCCCACTGCCAACCGCCTCGCGATTAGTCGTTCATACCGCCCGGTTACTGACGGGTGCGATAGAACTTGGTTCCGCTGGGCGTCACCAAGTAGGGCGATGTCGGGTTGCCTGACACGTCGCTCCACGGGCCGGTCACGAACTCAGCCTGCTGCAACGTGCCGTTGGTCCACCGAATCTCAAGCTGGCTGCCCGACCAGCCAATATTCAGCGGCCCCGGCGGCAGCGCGACGGTGTACGCCTTCGGCACCGTGGCATTGTAACCGGAGGTGCTCAGGTAGAAGTCGTCGAAGGTGGCGCTGAGGGTGCCGCTGTTGCCCATGACGACGAGTTTGTCGAGCGCGGGCAGCATGCCGCCCAGCACCACATCCACGAAGTAGAGGTCGCGGTCACTCAGGTAGTCCTGGAAAAGGACCGTGCGCGGGGCGCCGCCTTCTTTCTGAATGTAAACCGTGAACATATCACTCGCGTAATGAGGATCGCCCATCGGCGCGTTGGTGATGTCCATCCAGATGTTGTAAACCACGCCGGATTCGAGCGCCGGACCCGGGTAGTCAATGGGACTGCTGTCATTGCTGCCGGGCACCGGATCGCCGTTGCGCGCCCCCAGATACCAGGCGTTGGTTTCGGCAAACACAAGATCGTTGGTAAACGGAGCGACATACAGCACCGGACCGATGTTGGAATACTCGTCGCCGTAACTGCGCTGGCTCTTGTCCGTCAAGCCAACGATGTTGGTGATGCCCGCAGCGGTGTCGCTGCCCGCAATGACACGGAAGAAGAGCGTGCGGGCCTGGTTTTCCAACACGCTCAGTCCGCGCAGATTCAGGAAGCTGATGCCTGCGGAGGTCGTGCGCAACGCTTTATTGCCGTTCACGGAGACAACCTTGCCGCCGGTGCCTGACGTATCGTTCCAGTAACCGGAGTCGAACAGGTTGCCCACTTGGGCCTGATCGAAGTTGTCGAGGACGGTCCAGCCCGGGGCGACGCCTTCAACCACCGCCACACTCGTGGTTGCGGAGAGGGTGTCCGTGCCACGCTTCACGGTCAGCACGTAGGAAGTCGTCTGGTTGGGAGCAATCACCGCGGAACCAACCCCCACGCTGGTTTGCGCCGTCACATCGCCGAGCGGGTCAATGGTGACCTGCGTGGCGTCCTTGCTGACATCCCAGCGCAGCGTCGTCGAGCCACCCGTGACCACCGCCGGCAGATCAGCTTTGAACGAACTGATGGCCAGTGGCAACAAGCGGGAGGGCGCGTTGGTGATGGGGGTCACCTGCAGGATGGCGATTTCCTCGGGAGAGAGCGCCCGATTCCAAACCGCTGTTTCATCAATCAACCCCGCATACCAAGCAGAGACAGCGGCCCGGCGCAATGCACCGAGAGCCGTGGTATTCGCCGTCACGGGGCGAATCGGCGTGAACACGACTGGATCCAACTGGCCGTCAATCCAGAGTTGCGCCCGCATGTTGCCAGCGCCGACGTCCCGCTGCACATAGACCACGTTGTGCCAGAGATAACCATCAAAGGCGGTTCCGACTGAATGCGCATGGTCGGGACTTGCGGTGCCGGCATCGTTGCGGATGAAAATGTCCACGCTGCCATCCGCGCCGCCGCTGTGGGTACCCAAATCAAACATCGTGTTGTTGTTTACGGTAGAGCCTTCCGCGAACACGCGCCGATCCGATTGAACCGGCCCCTGCACCCAGAAGGAGACGGTAAAGTTGGGGTGTTGGTAAATCGGCAGCGAATCACCGGTGCTATGCACGCGCTCCAGAATCGAGTTCGTTCCGTTGAATCGAAACGCGTTGCCGAACTGCCCCGGAACGATGTCCGCTGCCGTTAAGTTCACGAGGGTTAAGTCATATCCACTCACAACGTCCACGGTCTTGGTGCCGAGGACGGTGTCCAACGGCCAGTAGGAAATGAGGCTGTTGGTGATGCTGGCTGGCGGGAAGACGGCGAATTCCAACCGGCCCACAGTGCTGGTCGCACTGCCAGAATTGTTGGTCACGATCAGGTGATAATCTCCCGCGTCCGAAGTGAGGAGGCTGGCGAACGTCAAGCCGGCGTCCGTGGCCCCCGTCAACGCCTGCCCGTTCTTGTACCACTGATAGGACAGCGGGGCATCGCCGAGAACACCGGCGTTGAAGGTCCAGGCGTCTCCGGGAACGAGATTCGTGGCGCTAACGAGGGGCGAGTAGCATTTGGGCGCCGGGGACTGAGGTGTGGTCATGTAGCTTACCGCGTTCAACAACATCGTGGCGCCATCCGGCTGGAGATCATAGATCCCCGAACCTTCAGCCGTGATTCCCGATTCCCGGCTGCCGGACAGGAACACCAACCGTTTCGCAGCCAGCACGTCTCCCCGATAAGTGGTCGTGCCCGCCGGGAACTCAGCGATCACCATCCCTCCAAAAGCACCGTCTCCCAGGGTGCCAATCGTTGCCAGGATGGCGCCTCCTCCGATGACGGGGCTGGTGACGACGGAAATGCCATTTTGCAGGGTCGTCGCGCCGGTGGTGGCATTGGTAAAGGTGACCCGCTGAGAATACGGGTTGATCATCAGACCGGTGGCATCCAGCGGGATGCCCGCAAAGATGGGATGGGCCGAGGCGCGAACTCGCAGACGCAGAAGGGTACTGTTGGCATCTGGAATTGTGTCGCCGGTGTGGAAGCCCAACCGAATAGCCCGGTTGATGTAGCCGCCCATGGAGATCAAGGGGACGGTCACTGAACTGCTCCACGCCGCGGTTTCAGTGGCGCTGTCGAAATCACCGCTCGGGACGCAGCGACTGATGATGACCACGTCGTTGGTGTTCAGGGCGGTGATCAGGTCCGGATTCGAGGTCGCCACTTCACCGACCCGGACGAAGCGCGTGACTTTATGGCCGTTGGCGGCCAGGAGTTTCGTGTAGCCGACGTCCGCCGCATTGGTGAAGCCGGCACTCGCCGCATTCGCGGTTGGAGTGTCGTCTGCGGCGTGGTAACTGACATAGGCGATGTTTGCTGCCGGGAGCGACAGAGCGCTCAGGAGTGAACCGGTGAGGAGAGCTAGGACTTTTCTTTTCATATACGACTTCACTCTGTTTGTGGGTTGGATTTGCGCCGGAATCTACACCGCCGCGATGCAGCGTCAAGACCAAAGCAGAGAGATGTCGTGTAGTTTTCAAAACCGGAATTTTGTGTGCGATCAAAACCGGACTGGGTCAAAAGACCGGGACATGGAGCAAGACGATGGGTTTGGCCTTTGGATCTGGGGCGTGACGAAGGTAATAGAGGTCGCCATCGGGTCGGAGACAACGAATGACGTGGGAGCGTGGGGGAGCGTTGAGGGCGTGGCGTTGGTCGGCGACTGGGACTTTGCCGTCGTCGCCGACGCGGACGCGGGTTCGTTGGCTCCAGACGTAGGGCCACCAGGGACACTGGGGGACGGGGCGGATGACGGAGCGTTTTTGGGCGAGGGCTTGCTGCCGGGCGGCGTGGGGTGTCTGGCCC
>CAZJTM010000117.1:0-19184 GCA_964548925.1 uncultured Verrucomicrobiota bacterium
GCCTTGGGCGGTTCACAACTTACAAGCCTCCGGCTTTGCCGGAGGTTGTTGACTCTGAGGTACCCTTGCCCGCGTGAAAAGCAGAGGTCCAAGCAGGACCAAGAAAAAACTGGAGCGATCATGAATAGGATGAGCAACACAAAGCGCGCCGCCAACTCTCGCAGCATCCGACCAGGGGGCGAGCAAGGCTCCGCCTGAACCGGCGCATAAGAATGGGAGACTTTGCAATGCTCCTCTATCCGTCGGCTCCCTCATGGTGAGTGCCAATCTATAGGTTGTCGCAAACGCCATTCGCACAGAGATCAATGCAGAACTGACGAAACGAGTTCCAGAGATTCCTTGCCGCCGTTTCTGGACCACTCAAATGTCTTGCGCGGTCCGCTGCCCGTCAGCTTTGTTTCGGCGCCAGCGCCAGGCCGCATGCAGCGCCGCCAAGGCAACGCAAGCCCAACCGAATCGGTCGCCGTGTCGGGAATAGAACGTCAGTGACCGCTCTTCGCGGCTCACCAGGGGCAATTCGATGGTGCGGAAGCCGGCGCCGTAAATGCGCCCTTCGTGGTCGTGCAGAACGTCGCGGATGCGTCCCCGCCCATCCACCCAACAGGTGAGGCCGTTGTTGCAGCAGCGGAGCAGGGGCAACCCGTTCTCCACCGCGCGGAAGACCGCCGTTGCCGCGTGTTGCACTTGGGCCGAGCTTTCACCAAACCACCCGTCGTTGGTCAGGTTGACCAGGAAATCCGTGTCCGCCTCGACGTAGCGGCGCACCAGATGCGGGAAAACGTCCTCGAAACAGATCAGAGTTGCGGTCTTGACCTGCCTCCCGGCGAGTTCAAAGGGGATCGGCTTGGTGCCTGGCGTGAACCCCCCGGTGATGGGGGTGAACCATTTCACGAATGGCAGCCAGCGCGCCAGGGGGACGAACTCGCCAAACATCACCAGATGGTTCTTGCGGTAGCTGGCCGCAATCTCCCCGTCCGGGTTGATGAGAAAACTCGCGTTGAAGTAATCCACGTCCTCCTCGGTGGTGCCGCCGGGGCGCAGCGCGGCGTCGTCGCTGCCAATGATCATCCAGATGCGATTCGAGCGCGCCAGCCCGGTGACGGCAAGGCGGGTGGGTTCATCGTGGCGGACCATGTTGGGCACGGCGGCTTCAGGCCAGAGCACGAGATCGGTTTCGTTGGTCAAGGCGTGCGCGGTGAGGTCCAGCAGTCGCCGGAAGCGATTGCTGTTCTCGTTGGTGTCCCAGATCAACGTCTGCGGAATGCTCGGTTGAATGAACGTGACGCGCAACGGTCGCGTGCCGTCGGTCGCCGTCGGCTCGCGGAGCGTCCGCAGCCCAGAGGCGAAGACCACGCTCAATGCCGTGGCCGGCAGGATCATGTCACTCACCCAGGCGTAGCGATTCGTCGGTTGTCGGCAGAGGGCGGCGGCGGCATTGAACAGCGCGAGGGAGAACCAGACCACGAGAAACGACACGCCATACACTCCAGTGATCGAGGCGATCTGGATCAGCGGCAGCAAGCGGTATTGCGACGCGCCGATGAAGTTCCAAGGAAAGCCGCCGAAGACACGCGCCAGGATCATCTCCATCGCCACCCAGGTCGCCGCGCCGGTGAGCGCCCACAGGCAACGATGGGACCAGCGTTCTTGGCTCAGCCTGCACAACAGGCTCGATCCTGGCATCGCGCCGGTGAGCCAGACCCAGGTTGCCAGGAACAGCGCGAGAAACGCGCTCAGCGCCACCCAACCCAGAATCGGGAATCCGGCAACGGGGATTTGCAGCAGCCACAAAAGTGACGCCAGGTAGTGGGCCAATCCGGCAACATAACCGACGCGAAAAGACTCCCCACTGCGGGCGCCGACCGCGCTCGCGAGCATCAGAGCGGGCGCCAGCCAGGCCAGGCCCGCCACGCCGGGATTCGGAAAGGCGAGGGCTAGGCACATGCCAGCGATGGCCGCGGCGACGTATCGTCCCCAGACTGTGATCCGGAAGCTGTTCAACACAGCGAGGTTTGCTGGGCTGATGCGGAAACGCAAGCGCGGGCGTGCTTGCCCGGGCGTGGCCTGCCAGCTCCACCATGGCGGTGGCGCACTGGAACAGCATTCCGACCTTGCCTTGGCGCATCGTAGCGGAGGTCGCCCGACCAAGTCGCACGAGAGCGAAATCGCCCTGGCTTGCAATCAGCGGAGTCAGAGGAAAGGGGAGCGGATCGAAATGAAGAGCGGCTTGCGACCCAAGATGTGGCAAATGAGCATTCACGCTGCACACCGCAACCACGGCTTGCTGGGCATGGATGGCCTGAGTCTCGGCAGGGCGATTTCACCAAAATGTTCTTGTAGTGCTCAAAGCGCGGGCAATAATGGCTCCCGTTGGCCCAAGTCCTCGCCAATTCGGTTTGGCGTATTCCCCAATCGCTGGGGAGAATACAAGGGTTGGCGTGAGTGGGCGAAGCAGACCAGACGCACCCAGAAGTCCAAAGCTGTTATGAAAACCTCTCACCTAAAGTCCATCGTCACCCTTCTGGCCCTTGCTTGGGCCTCGACGTTGACCAGCCAAGCGGGTTGGATCAAGCGGTATCTCTATTACGATATGCCGGGCACTTCGGTCACCAACCTCCTTTACGGCACTAATTCGATCGGCGTGGTGATCTTTCCGGACACGCCTAGTGAAACGCAATTGGTTCCGGCGGACCCGCTGAGCGCTTGTTTGGCGGAGTCGCCGCTGAACATCGCGGACAATTACGGCAGCTACCTGCCGGGGTATGTCGAGCCGCCCGAAACCGGCAATTACACTTTTTGGATCTGCGGCGACGATCAGACCGAGCTTTGGCTGACCACCGACGCCGCCGACCCTCTGAACGCAACCAAGAAGCAGTTGCTCTGCTCGGTGCCCGGGTGGAGCAATGCCCGGGAGTGGAACAAGTACCCCGAGCAGCAGTCCGCCCCAGTCTATCTTGAGAAAGGCAAGCGGTACTATTTGGAGATTCTCCACAAAGAAGGCACGGGCGGAGACCACGTGGGCTTGGGCTGGCAACTGCCCAGTGGCGCGCTCGAACGCCCCATGCGCACATTTTACCTGCAACCGACTCTGGATGGGAACGACGCCACAGTGGTTAATGGTCCCTACGTCGTCCCGGTTCAGGAATCCACTCCGGGAGATTACTACAGCATCTACGACGGCATGGAGGCGGTGCTGTACGCCAATTTGAACCTGACGCCACCTTACACGGTGCAGTGGCGCAAGGGAACCACCGATATTCCCGGCGCGACGCAGACCTACTACCGGTTTCGCGCCCGCCCCAGCGACAACGGAGAATACTACGTCCGCGTCAACGGCACGCTGTACGGGCCGGTCACACTCGCCGTTTACACGGACAGCACGGCACCGCAACTGGTCAGTGCCACCGTTACCCCGAGCAACCCCACCCAGATTCTCGTGACGTATTCGGAGGCTGTCACGCCTGCCTCGGCAACCAATACCGCCAACTACAGCCTCAACACCGCCACGGTTCAAAGCGCGCAACTCCAGGATGACGGTCACGCGGTGTTGCTCAAGACCACACTCTTGGATGCCACTCGCGCAAACACCCTCACCATCAGCGGCGTTCAAGACTGGGCTTCGCCAGCGAACACCATCGCCAACACCCAGACCAATCTTTTGGTCACCGATGGCGCCATCACCTTCCGTTCCTGGGGCTTCTCCCGGCCCGATGGGTTGGATCCGCTGCGTCACTGGTCGCACGCAGGTTCTACCGCCCTGTCTTACCTGAACGGGAAGTTCATTGAGGAAAGGGTTATTGCCACGACCAGCTATCAATGGAACCTGGTTCCCGCACGGGACAATTTCCTGTCGCAAATGGTCGGGTACTTGACCCCGCCGGAAAGCGGCTTTTACAGGTTTGCCATTGCCTCGGACGATCACAGCATTTTGTATCTCGGCACGACCGATCAGCCGGCCTCCAAGCGGGAGATTTGCTATTACAACGGTTCGACTGGACGCTGGAATACCGGGGCGCAACTGGGCAATCAACAATCGGTTTTGATCTACCTCGAGGCCGGCAAATCCTATTACCTCGAAGCCGTTTCCCGCGACGGCACCGGCGGGGATGGCATCAGCGTTTTCTGGCAGACGCCAAGCGGGGCGCCGCTGCCCACGGCCAACCAGAGCGTGCAGGCGTCCACCGAGCCGTTCCTCATTCCAGCGCAATACCTCTCCACCTTCGCCAACCCGCCGGTCCTCGGCGGAATCACGTTCCGCATCTGGGACACGTTGCCCACGGATTTGGCCACGCTTCGCACCTGGTCCAACACCAACTCGGTCGCACCCTCGTACACTAACAACATGTTCGTGGACGAACGGATCATCACCACGAACAGCTATCCGTGGAACCTGATCCCGATGGAGAATCACTACATGGGCCAGATCATTGGTTATCTCACGGCGCCCGAAACCGGCAATTACCGGTTCGCCATTGCCTCCGATGATCACAGCATCCTGTATTTGGGGACGACTGCCCAACGCTCCTCCAAGCGGGAAATCTGTAATTACAACGGCTCGACGGGGCGCTGGAACCTGGGGGCTCAAGCCAATCAGTTGTCGGCGAATATCGCTTTGGTGGCCGGGCAGCGTTACTACATCGAAGCGGTCTATCGCGACGGCACCGGTGGTGACGGCGTGACGATTGCTTGGTACACCCCGAGCATGGTGACTGGTGGGATGCCCTTCCCACCCGATCCCGCGAACAGCGAAGCTGCCACGCGGCCCTACATCATCCCCGCCCAGTATGTTTCCACGTTCAACACGTTTGGGAACGTGTTCCTGAAGACCGACCTCCCGACCACTGTCACGGCGGCCGAGTCCACGCGCCCCACTCTGAGTGTTGCCGCCGACGGCACGCGACCTTACAGCTATCAGTGGTACAAAAACGACGAGCCCATCGCCGGGGCCACGGCGGCGAGCTACACCCTGCCGTTCCTCCGCCAAGTGGATAATGGCGCCACGTTCCGCGTGGTGGTCGCCAACAACTTCAGCAGTGTCACCAGCGTGGTCGCCGCGGTGACGGTCACGGCGGATACGACCAAGCCCACCGTGGCGTCCGTGGGCAGCTTGTTCAAGCAAGTTGTTGACGTGCGCTTCTCGGAGCCCGTCACCGCCGCCACAGCTACGGCGCTCGGCAACTACTCGTTGGTCACGTCGGCTGGCACACCAGTGGCGATCAGCGGTGCCATGCAGGATCCAAACGATGCCACGCATGTGACCCTGCAAACCGCTGCCATGCCCGAAACCGACCTCATGCGCTTGACCGTGCAAAATATTGCAGACCTCTCGCCAGCGGCAAACGTGATGACGCCGCAGACCAAGGAATTCCGGGCCAACAACTTCGATGCCCTCACGCGCATCAACAACACCCAAGCGTTCAGCGCCATGGCCGACGGAGATCGTATTTATATGACCGCCGGTGGCTCGGATATCTGGGGCACTGCCGACCAATTCGCCTTCCTGCACAAGACCGTCACCGGCAACTTTGACTACAAGGTGCAGGGCATCTCGCTGGACACCGTCAACCAATGGTGCAAAATGGGACCAATGGCCCGCATTTCAACTGCGGCCAATGCTCGCAACAACGCGGCCCTGTTCACGCCGCTGGTTCCGGCGCAAAACACCTATACTCCGCAAGTGCGCGAGACCATTGGCGGCAGTAGCACTTCGTCGGACACGACCGGCACCCCGCTGAACGGTGGCTTGCAGGGCGGGGTCACAGCCCGGCCCACGATTGCCTATCCATCCTGGCTGCGGTTGCAGCGCATCGGCAACGTCATCAACTCTTACTACGGCACCACCGGCACGAACTGGACTTACTGGACCTACTACGACTCGAACAACAGCCCGGAAGGCCCGCTGCCGGCCACGCTGGAAGTCGGCTTGGCGCTGACCAGTCATGACACCGCACTCACGGTGAATGGCATCATGGCCTCTTTCACCGCCGTCAACGACGGCGCGCTGCGTTTCACGGTGCAGCCAACCAATGCCACGGTGCTCGAAAACACCACGGCGACCTTCTACTCCGCCGCCGGCGGGAGTACGCCGTACTTCTACCAGTGGTTCAAGAACAACAGCCCCGTGCCCGACGCCACGAACGCGGTCTTGAGTCTGCCGCGCGTTTCGCATTGCACGGACAACAACGCCCTAATCTACTGCCAGCTCTCCAACGGGTATGGTGAGACGGTCAACTCCACGGTCGCCACGCTCACGGTGCCTTTGGACAATGTGCGCCCGACCGTGGGTTACTATACCATGCCCAAGATCAACCTCACCGCCAACGAGGTGAAGCTCTACTTCAGCGAGTGGGTGGACATGAACACATCTCAAAACCCGGAGAACTACAAGATCTTCACCAGCCCGGGCAATACTCCACTCACTGTCTTCTCGGCCGCACTGCAAGCCGATGAACGAACCGTGGTGCTTTCCACTGCAACCCAGACACCAGGCACCACCTACCGGGTGGTGGTCAACAACGTGCAGGACCTTGCCTGCAATCCCAATACGATCCTCCCGAACAGCACGGACTACTATTTCTACGCCGGTGCCGCGCCGCAGTTCAAACAGCGGGCTGATGGCTACATCATCATGGAAGCCGAGAACTACCAAGAGAACACGCCCGCTGCTGACGCTGATGAATGGGTCTTCACCAACACGAACTCGACGGGTGGCGGCTTCTCCGGCACAGGCTACATGTTTGTGCCCAATGGCCGTGGCAACAATACCACCACCGCCGGCACCTCCCCGAACCTCTCCGTGACTGGGGCGAAGCTGGTGTTCCACGTGGACTTCACCCGCACGGGACCCCACATCATTTGGGTGCGAGGTTGGAATCAGAACCCCGCCGACGCGGGCAATGACGACTCCATCTTCGTGGGATTCAACAACTCTGTTGGAGTGGACAATCCCGCGAATGATCTTCTGGTCGGCATGGTCAGTGACATCAACCAATCGCAATTGAGCGGTTTCCCCGCCGCCGGCTGGCAATGGCGCAGCGACCGCAACGCGGGAACCGATCCACTGACATTTACCAACAGCACTCTTGGCCTGCATCGCTTCATCATTTGGCAGCGCGAGGATGGCACGTTGATTGACAAGATTGTGATTGAACCCGGCGCCCGCGCCGCGGCGAATACCGCCGCCCCTGCGCCCTGCACGGCCAACGGCAGCCTCGGCGAACCTGAAACCTGGGACTACATTGTGCAGCCGCCCGGCCCGCTCGGCATTGCCATCACCTCGCCGTTCAACGGCGAGACTTTCCCCGCTAATGCCACGATCCCGGTCACGGCGACGATCACGGGCACCACCCCGGTTATTCTCGTGGAGTTTTTCTTGGGGACGAACCTCCTCGGCACGGCCACCTCTGCGCCTTACACTATCACCTGGCCAAACGTGCCGGAGGGCATCTATTCATTGACTGCTCGCGTGTCTGATGGTCTGGGATACGTGGCCACTTCGGCCGCAGTGCAGGTCATTGTGGACAGCACCAAGCCCGTGGCTTACGCCGCCGGCAGTCTGCAAGGCACCCGCATCGGCGTGTATTTCGCCGACCTCACCGGGGTGGACGCCGTTAGCGCCAGTGACATGAACAACTACACCGTCAACGGCGGCGCGGTCACGGTCACCAGCGCCACGCTGCAACCCGACAATCGGGCAGTCATGCTGGGCCTCAGCGCCCCGATCAGTGGCAACTTCTCGGTTCAGGTCAAGAACGTGACCGACCGCGGTCACGGACCAAACGTGATGGATACCGTCACGCTGAACAGCACGGTGGTTACTTGGCCGCTCAATCGGGACGTGGGCACGTTCACGGGCGATCCGCCGGTGTTCACCGACCCGATCATGCCCGGCTTCACCGAGGCCATTGGCACAGACGGTTTCTACGTCCACGCTGGTGGCAGTGACATCTGGAACGCGGCCGACGGGATGCACTTCGTATATCTGCCGCGCACGGGCGACTTCGACGTCAAAGTGCGGGTGGCGGGCCTCCGAAACGCCGACCAGTGGTCCAAGGCCGGTATCATGGTCCGTGAAGACCTCGACGCCGGCTCGCGCAACTTCTTAGTGGCCGGGACTCCACCCGATGGCTTGCAAAACCTGATCACTATGCAGTGGCGTGCCACCAAGGACGCGGCCAGCGGCAGCATCGCCGATTCCTCGCGGCCACGGCCTTCGCAAATCCCCAATTGCTGGCTGCGAGTGACCCGGGTGGGCGAGTTGTTCTCGTTCTACTGGGGCACAAACGGCACGGATTGGGTGACCTATTACTCCGAAGCCCCCGTGCCTGCCTACCCGGCGGAAATTTATGTCGGTTTGGCAACAACCTCGCACAACAACGGCGCGACGTTGGGCAATACCACGGGTGCTTATTACCGCGACCTGGAAGGGTTGCTCGCGGGTCCGGCCGCGCCGGAGTTAACCATCTCACTGACTGGTGGCGTTGTGACCATAGACTGGGAGGGGAGTGGCACGCTCTGGTCCGCCGAAAGCGTCCTTGGGCCGTGGAGCAACCTCGGTTCGGTCAAGCCGTACGCGACCCCGGCTACTGGCCCGGCAAAATTCTTCCGGGTGACTCGGCCATAGGCCAACCTTCCAACGCGCACAGGAGACCGGGTTCGCCCGGTCTCTTTTTTTGTAGATGGCAGATTTCCGGTCCCGGGCCATCCAGTGACCGGTGAATCAGGTTGCCGCTACCGCGCCGGCGTCTTCTTTCCAAGTCCATGTTTCCCCGCCCCCGATTCGCCGCTCCCGGCAATTTGCCAAGAATCCCGTTCTTGTGGCGAAAGGAAAGGCCGCCTGCAAGCGGCGCTGCGGGCGAACTCAGTCCAGCTTGGTTGCTAAGCATTCAGCGTGGATTGGCGCCTGCGCGCTTGAGCCCGGAAGAGGGCTGAAGGCTTCGAAGGACGCCGATTGTTCCCCATTGCACTTGTGCCGTCTTCTTCTAAGCTGGGCGCAAGAACATGAAATCGCTTCGCCTCATTCGCCGGTCGCGACGGGCTCGCTCTTGGCGCGCTCACCTGCCGCTGGTGGTCTTAGCCTTCCTCGCCACGCTGCCAACGCCGCTGTGCGCCCAGAAAGTACCCGTCATTGAGCACGAACTCCCCAATGGCATGCGCGTCCTCATGGTCGAGCGCCACGACGAACCGTCCGTCGCCGGGGGGTGGGTGGCGCACGTGGGCAGTTCCAACGAGCGGCCCGGCATCACCGGCATCACGCATCTCTTCGAGCACATGATGTTCAAAGGCACGCCGACCATCGGCACGAAGGACGCCAAACGCGACCTGGAGATCATTGCCGAGCAGGAACGGTTGCGCGACCAGATGCGCGCGGAGGAGGCAAAGATGCGCGCGGCCTGGCGGCGCGGCGAGATTGACGACCTCCAGAAGATCGAGAACAAGACGCCGCGCTGGCGCGAGTTGGAGAAGGAATTCCAAAAGTTCGTGGAGGAGCAGCGCCAGTTGCTGGTCAAGAACGAGTTTGACCGCATTTACACCACCGCCGGCGCGTCCGGCATGAACGCCTTCACCAGCGAAGACATGACCGCTTACTTCATCACGGTGCCGGCCAACAAGATTGAACTCTGGATGTGGATGGAGTCGGAACGCATTCACCGTCCGGTATTCCGCGAGTTCTACGCCGAGCGCGACGTCGTCTTCGAGGAGCGCCGGCTGCGCACCGAGTCCACGCCGCTGGGCAAGTTCGAGGAAACCTTCAGCGCCCTCTTCTGGCAATCCCATCCCTACAGTTGGCCCGTCGTCGGCTGGCCTTCGGACATTCCCGCCATTTCCAAGGCCCAGGCGGATGAGTTTTTTGCAACGTACTATTCGCCCAAGAACATCACACTGGTGCTGGTGGGCGATTTCCGGGCGACCGAGATCCTGCCGTTGCTGGGACGATACTTTGGCCGCATCCCCGCCGGGCGCGGCGCCGCGCCGGATGTTGTCACCCTCGAAATCCAGCCGATTGCCGAAAAGCGCATGAACGCCGAGGCCGAAACCGAGCCGCAGTTGGACATCACCTGGCTGACTGTGCCCTTTGGCCACAAGGACTCCTTCCCGCTCCAGATTCTGGCTCAGGTCTTGTCCGAACGCACAGGCCGGCTGTTCAAAGGGCTCGTGCTCGGCCGCGAGATTGCGACCGAGGTTTCCGCCAGCCAAATCTCGCAGAAGTGGGCGGGCTGCTTTTCCATCCACGGGGAGGTCAAGGACGGACACCTGCCCGCCGAAGTCGAGCAAGCCATCTACGAGGAACTTGAAAAGCTGAAGGAGGAGGAAGTGCCGGCGCAGGAGTTGCAGAAAGTGAAAAACAACTTCGCCGCCTACGAATTCCGCAAACTGTCGTCCAACACATCAATCCTGATGCAGCTCCTCTTCTATGATGGCAACGGCGACTGGCGGGCCATCAACGAAAACGGACCAAAGTACCAAGCGGTGACCGCCGCCGAGGTGCAGCGCGTCGCGAGACAGTATTTCACCAAGGAGGCTCGTTCGGTGGCCACCTACACCCGCAAGGCCGCCGCCCCGAAGATGGAAGCGCCAGCCACGAAGGAGGAAAAGAAGTCATGAATCGTGCTGAATTTCCCGTGGCCGCGTCTCGTGAGAGCGCGGAGGTGTTTGAACAAGCTTTTGTTGGGGCAGATAGCCGCATGGCGACGCCGCGCTTCAAAACCCTCTGGTCGCGCGTGATTCGAGCCGTCGTCGGCAAACTTGGGGCGCATGGCTTGATGGTCGCCCTGCTGTGTGCCGGCGCTGCGCCGGTCGCCGCACAGGTTGCCACCAGTGTCGAGGCGATCCCCGACCGCCCGGAGAAGCTGACCTTCCCCCCGCTGACTTACGAGCCGCCGTCGCCCGCCCAGTTTCGGGTGCCGCTCACGTCCGGGCCGATCGCCTATGTCGTCCCGGATCGGGAGTTGCCGCTCGTGAACATTTCGGTGTTGGTGCGCGTGGGCGATTACTTGGACCCGGAAGGCAAAGAAGGCTTGGCCAAGTTGACCGGCTACCTGCTCACCCGCGGCGGTATCCAATCGAAGTCGGCCGAGGAATTGGAGGAACGGCTCGCCTTTCTGGCCGCCAATCTGGTGTCCGGCACGAGCGATACGCTGGGCACCGTGACCCTCAACCTCCTCTCCAAAGATGTGGACGAGGGCCTGGCCCTCCTGCGCGAGGTGCTCAGCGCCCCGCGGTTCCAGGAGGACAAGGTGGTGTTGCGCAAACAGCAGATGCTGCAGGCGATGAAGCAACGGAATGACGATTCCTCCTCGATCGAGCAGCGCGAAGTCGGCTTCCTGTCGTTCGGTGAGCCTTTCTCCGGCAACCGGTATTCCACTGCGGCCTCGGTGGAATCCCTCACTGCGGCGGACTTGGTTGGCTTCCATCGCCAATGGTACTGGCCCTCAAACTTCATCGTGGCGGCCAATGGCGATTTCGACCGCGCCGAGTTTGTAGCCAAGCTGGAGAAGCTCTTCGCCAACTGGCCGTTTGCCGGGCAAACGCCGCCGCCCGTGCCGACCAACACCACCTTCGCCAAGCCCGGCGTTTACCTCGTCAACAAGGACGTCAATCAAGGCCGCGTCTCCCTGCTCCTGCCGGGCATCAAGCGCGACAACCCGGATGTGTTCGCGATCCTGGTGATGAACGACATCCTTGGCGGTGGTGGCTTCACCTCACGCATTATGAACCGGGTGCGTTCCGATGAAGGGCTGGCTTACTCGGCGGGTTCCTCATTCCCGGCCGGGGCGTATTACCCGCTCACCTTCAGGGCGGCCTTCCAGACCAAGTCGCGCACGGTGGCTTACGCGACCTCCATCGTCCTGCAAGAAATCCAGCGCATCACGAGCGAACCCGTCAGCGACCAAGAACTGAACACAGCCAAGCGCGGGTTCATTGACACCTTTCCCCGCCGGTTCTCGACCAAGGGGCAGGTGGCCAACGTGTTTGTGCAAGACGAGTTCACGGGGCGCTACGCCGAAGAGCCCGAGTATTGGAAGCAATTCCGCTCACGGGTGGACGCCGTGACCAAAGCCGACGTGCAACGGGTGGCGCGGAAGTATTTGAACCCGGACCAGTTGGTCATCCTCGCCGTTGGACAGAAAGACGACATTCTGCTCGGCCATCCCGATCACAAGGAACAACTGAAGGACCTCGCCCCGGCGGGCTTCACCGAACTCCCGCTGCGAGATCCGCTCACGATGAAGCCCATGCCCGAGGCCAAGCCCGCAGTCATCCTGCCGTAGCGCCCGGGACCGGTCGCCGGGCGAGGGATTGTCGCCGCAGGTGAAAAGCGGCAGAATTGCATTTGCCATCTGCCGATAAACGCTTATCGTTGCCATCATTCAGCCTGTTCACCCGCCCTCGGGTTACTCTTGGAGGGCTCCGCCGGCAGGCCGGCGGCCAAGTGGGGCTGGATTGCGGAACGATGGCCGGCCGAAGTCTTTCAACTTGCGCGAGTGCGGCAGTACTGGCTGCCGGCACCGCTTTGTTCTGTTCGGGCCTTGCAGTCGTCGGTGTAGCGGCCGAATCTGCCCACCCCAGAGTGGAGTTCAACCGGCATATCCGCCCCATTCTCTCCGACGCCTGCCTCCACTGCCACGGCTTCGATTCAAGCACACGCAAGGCGGACCTCCGGCTGGACACCTTCGAGGGGGCGACTGCTGTGCGCAAGGGGCGACAAGCCATCAAGCCCGGCGACCTCCCAGCCAGTGAACTGTGGCGCCGGATCAACGCCACCGATGACCCAATGCCGCCGCGCGAATCCGGCAAGAAACTCACGCCCGCGCAAGTTGCCCTGCTGAAGGCCTGGATCGAACAGGGCGCCCAATACGAGAAGCACTGGGCATTCGAGCCGCCCAAGCGTCGCGCGTCGCCGGCGGTCCGGAAATCCAACTGGCCGAACAACGACGTGGACCGGTTCATTCTGGCCACACTGGAGGCGCGTCAACTGGAACCCTCTGCGGAAGCCGGCAAGGAAACCTTGATCCGCCGCGTCACGCTGGACCTCACCGGCCTGCCGCCGACGCCGGAGGAAACCGAGGCGTTCCTCGCCGATTCACAACCTGGCGCTTACGAGCGCCTCGTGGATCGCCTGCTCGCTTCGCCCCGCTACGGCGAGCACATGGCGCGCTACTGGCTCGACGTGGCCCGCTATGGGGACACCCACGGGTTGCACCTGGACAACGAGCGCTCGATTTGGCCATACCGCGATTGGGTGGTTGGCGCGTTCAACCGCAACCTGCCCTTCGACCGGTTCACCATCGAGCAGCTCGCGGGCGATCTGCTGCCGAATCCCACGCGCGACCAACTCATCGCTTCCGGCTTCAACCGCTGCAACGTGACCACCAGCGAGGGCGGCGCGATTGACGAGGAATTCCAGGTCCGCTACGCCGTGGACCGCGTGGAAACCACCGCCACCACCTGGCTCGGCCTCACGATGGGTTGCGCCGTCTGCCATGATCACAAGCTCGATCCCATCACGCAGAAGGAGTTCTACCAGGTCTTCACAATCTTCAACAACATTGCGGAGAAGGCCATGGACGGAAACGCGCTGTTGCCTCCGCCCACGATCACGCTGCCCTCGGCCGAACAGGAGGCGCGCCTCCTAACGCTCGCCGCGCAACGCGCGGGTCTCGAAGAGAAACTCCGCGCGGCGGTGGCTTCGCTGAACTACACCGACCCCGCCACGCTGACCAACACACCGAAGCCCGAACCGCGCGAAATCGTCTGGGTGGACGACGACTTCCCGGAGAAGGCCAGGGTCGAGTCCAACGCGGGCACGCCGACGAACCGATGGGTCAACGCCGGCGATGGTCCCGTTTTCAGTGGCCAACGCGCATTGTACCGCACCGGCCAGGGTATTCACCAGGCGTTCTTCTCGGAGGGCGCCGAACCGCTCACCGTCGGCCCCGGCGACAAGTTCTTCGCGCACGTCTATCTGGATCCGAAGGACCCGCCCAAGGCGGTAATGTTGCAGTTCCACGTCGGCGGCAACTGGTCGCGCCGCGCCAACTGGGGCGATGCCGACGCCATCGCGTACGGCCGCAAGGGCACGACCGAAAAGGTGCAGATCGGCAAGTTGCCTGACACGGGCAAATGGGTGCGGCTGGAGGTGGACGCCGCGCGGCTCGGGCTGCCTCCTGGCACGAGGATTAGCGGCCTCGCATTCACGATGTTCGACGGTGCGGCGTGGTGGGACAAGGCCGGCCAGCTCGCCGTGAACGACCCGGCACGAGACCCCAGCCAGTCGTTCATCGTTTGGGAGAACTTTGAGCGAAAGTTCGTCGCCGAATCCACCGCGCCCGAGGCCATCAAGGCCATTTTGAAGACAGATCCCGCCCAGCGGAGCGAGGCCGAGCGCGTCTCGCTCCGCGACCATTTTCTGATCAGCGTCTTCGCCGGGACCAACACGGCGCTCACGCCGCTGCGCCAGGAACTTAAGGCCTTGGACGAGCAACGCGCCGCCTTCGAAAAGGAAATCCCGGCCACGCTGGTTGCCAAAGAACTGGACCAGCCGCGTCCGGCCTGGGTGCTGATTCGCGGTCAATATGACAAACACGGCGAGCCGGTTTCGCCGGGCGTGCCCACCGTGTTGCCGCCGCTGCCGCCCGACGAAAGGACCAACCGCCTGACCTTCGCCCGGTGGCTGGTTAGCACGAATCATCCGCTGACGGCGCGCGTCACAGTAAACCGGCTCTGGCAACAGTTCTTCGGCACGGGCCTCGTGAAAACCAGCGAGGACTTCGGCAGCAAGGGCGAGTGGCCGTCGCATCCCGAACTGCTCGATTGGCTGGCAACCGAGTTCATGGCCACGGGCTGGGACGTCAAACGGTTTGTCCGCATGATTGTCACCTCTGCCACGTATCGTCAGGACTCGCGGGTGACACCGAGGCTGCTGGAGGTGGACCCGGAGAACCGTTTGCTCGCGCGCGGCCCGCGGCACCGGCTCGACGCGGAGGTGCTGCGGGACAGCGCCCTTTATGTGAGCGGCCTGCTGAATCCCAAAATGGGCGGGCGCGGCGTGCGGCCATACCAGCCGCCGGGCATCTGGGAAGCCGTCGGCTACACGACCAGCAACACCGCGAAGTATTCGCAAGACTCAGGGGACGCGCTCTACCGTCGCAGTCTTTACACCTTCTGGAAGCGCACCGCGCCGCCGCCGTCCATGACGCTCTTTGACGCGCCGTCCCGCGAGCAATGCACCGCCCGGCGCGAGCGCACGGACACGCCGTTGCAGGCGCTCGCGCTGATGAACGATCCGCAGTATTTCGAAGCCGCGCGGCAACTCGGTTATCGCATGATGCGGCAGGGCGGGGACAACGACGCGGCCCGTTTGGCGTACGGTTTCCGGCTCGTGGCCTCGCGTCCGCCCGCGGAGAACGAGCGCGCCGTGCTCAGCGAAACGCTCGAACTTCAGCGCCTCCGGTTCCGCGTCAACGAAGACGCCGCCCGCAAGGTCATCGCGGTAGGAGAATCGCCCGTGCCAACCGACGTTCCCGCCGCCGAACTCGCCGCCTACACGATGACGGCGAACATCCTCCTCAACCTCGACGAAGTAGTGACCAAGAATTGAAATCCGAAACCCGAAATCCGAAATCCGAAAGAAGCCCGAAGATCGAAGGCTTCGAAATTCGGATTTCGGGTTTCTTTCGGCGTTCGGCATTCAGATATTTCCCCCGTCATGCAACCCCTGAATGACTTCCTCCAGCGCCAGACCCGGCGCGCGTTTTTCAAAAACACCGGCCTGGCTGCGGGCCGCATCGCGCTGGCGGGGCTGCTGTTCCCGGAACTGTTGAACGCCGCCGGCAAACGCTCGCGTGCCCATCCCGCGCTGCCCGGCATGCCGCACTTCGCTCCAAAAGCGCGCCGCCTGATTTACCTGTTCATGAACGGCGCGCCGTCCCAACTGGACCTGTGGGATTACAAGCCGGGGCTCCAGCCGCATTTCGACAGCGACCTACCGGACTCGATTCGCATGGGCCAGCGGCTCACCACGATGACCTCGGGGCAGAAGCGCTTCCCGGTTGCGCCTTCGATCTTCAAGTTCGCCCAGCACGGCCAATGTGGGCGCTGGGTGAGTGAACTGCTGCCGCACACGGCGCAAATCGTGGATGACATCGCCGTCATCAAGACCGTCCACACCGAGGCGATCAATCACGATCCGGCGGCGACTTGCATTCTCACGGGCAACCAGGTGCCCGGCCGGCCCAGCATCGGCGCGTGGATTTCCTACGGCTTGGGCAGCGAATCGCAGAACCTGCCGGCGTTCGTCGTCATGACGCCGCGCTGGTCGGCCAAGCGCGACGCGCAGGCACTTTACCAGCGGCTCTGGGGCGCGGGGTTTCTCCCCTCGCGGCATCAAGGCGTGGCCCTCCGCGCCATCGGCGATCCGGTGTTGTTCCTGAACAACCCGCAAGGTGTGGATGCTGAATGCCGTCGCACAATGCTCGACGGTTTGGCCAAGTTGAACCAGTTCACGTTTGAGCGCGCGGGTGATCCCGAGATCCAAACGCGCATTGCCCAATACGAAATGGCGTTTCGCATGCAGTCCTCGATTCCCGAGCTGACAAACATCTCCGGCGAGCCGAAGTCAGTGCTGGACCTTTATGGGCCGGAGGTCAACGTGCCGGGCACGTTTGCGGCGAGCGCGCTACTGGCGCGGCGGTTGGTCGAGCGCGGCGTGCGTGTGGTGCAGATTCTCCATCGCGAATGGGATCAGCACGAAAACCTGCCCCGCGACCTTTCGCTGCAATGCCGCGACGTGGATCAGGCGTGCAAGGCCCTGATTCTCGACCTCAAGCAGCGCGGGATGCTGGAGGACACGCTGGTGGTCTGGGGCGGCGAGTTTGGCCGCACAGTCTATTGCCAGGGGGAACTCACGCAGACCAACTACGGGCGTGACCACCATCCGCGCTGTTACACGATGTGGCTGGCGGGCGGCGGCGTGAAAGGCGGCATCGAGTATGGCCAGACGGATGATTTCAGCTACAACATCGTGCGCGACCCGGTTCACATCCGCGACTTGAACGCCACGATCCTGCATTGCATGGGCGTTGACCATCGGCGGCTCACTTACAGCTTCCAAGGTTTGGATCAACGCCTGACCGGTGTGGAGGAGGCAAATCCGGTGAAGGGAGTGCTAGCGTGAGGGTGAAATTCGAAATCCGAAATCCGAAATCCGAAGGAAGCCCGAAGCCCGAAATCCGAAAGCCTGCCCCGCCCGCGTTGGGGGTTATCGGAATGCCGGCGACAACGAGGCGAGTTCGGCTCTCGGCATTGCGTGCGGCGACGACGACGGAGGTAGCGCAGGCCGCCGAGCCGGCTGTATCGCAAGTTGCCAAACCTGCGGACCGACCGGATTTCACGAGCGACTCGGGCTGTCGAGCAAAGCGCCGGTTTGGCAACCGGCGATACGGCAGATTTGGAAATCTGTGCCACGATTCTGCATTCCGCCGTCCGGCACGCTGGTTCGGATTTGGGATTTCGGATTTGTTTCGGATTTCGGATTTCGAGCTTCGGATCTCATCATGACTCCCGCCTCCGACCTCACCCTATTTCTCGGCCGGTTTCATCCGCTGCTGGTGCATCTGCCCATCGGATTGATCGTCCTGTTGGCCTTCTTGGAGTTGCTCGGACGATCCGCTCGCTTTGCAGGCGCGCGCGCCGCCGTCGGCCCAGTGCTGCTGCTGGCCGTGCCGACGTCCATCGCCTCAGTCATCTGCGGTTGGTTGCTGGCCAGTGGCGGGGGCTATGACGAGCAGTTGTTGCAACTGCACCGCTGGACCGGCGTCGCCGTTGCAGTGCTCTGCACGCTGCTCGGGCTGGCGCATGGGCTCGACCTGAAGCGGGTGTATCGCCTCGGGCTGGGCTTGTGTTTCGTGGTGCTGGTGGGCGCGAGTCATTTTGGCGGCTCGCTGACGCATGGCAAGGATTACCTGGCCCGGTATGCGCCGGGGCCGCTGCGGACGTTGCTGGGGGGCGGCGCGGGGTCGCCGGAGACCCTCCCCGCGCCAGCCTCGTTGACCGACCAACGCGCCTATGAACACGTCGCCAAACCGCTGCTCGACAAGTATTGCGTCTCCTGCCACGGGCCGGAAAAGGCGAAAGGCGGGCTGCGACTCGATTCGCTGCAAGCCGCTTTGAAAGGTGGCGACAATGGAGCGGGGGTCGTTCCGGGCAAGCTGGAAACGAGCAGCGTGATTCAGCGCGTCCTGTTACCCGCCGATCACGACGATCACATGCCGCCGGAGGGCAAACCGCAGCCCGGCGCTGGCGACCTCGCGCTGTTGAAATGGTGGGTGGAGACGGGTGCATCCGACAAACCCGTCGGCGAACTGAAGTTGCCAGCGGAGATTCAGCGAGTTCTGGAAGGGCGCTCCAAGATCGCATCCTCGTCAGTCCCCGCACCGGCCATGGCGGTCCGCAAATCACTGGCGGAGATTCTGCCCTTTGCCGAAACCTTGGCTGACGAGCTGGGCATCTCCATCACCGCGCTTTCACCCGGCGAGCCGTGGCTGCAATGCAACGCCAGCCTGGCCGGCACGAATTTCGGCGATACCGATCTCGCGAAACTCGCGCCGCTGGCGGCGAACCTGCGCTGGCTGGACCTGGCGGGCACGGCTGTGACCGACGCCGGCCTCACACAGATCGCCAGGATGCGCGCGTTGGTTCGCCTCCACCTCGAACGCACAGCGGTCACCGACGCTGGCCTCGCGTCATTGTCGGGCTTGAACGAACTCGAATACCTCAATCTGCACAGCACCTCGGTCACCGACGCGGGTTTGACCGCATTGAGGTCCCTGCCGAGGCTTCGCCAAATCTACCTGTGGCAGACGCAGGTGACGCCGGACGCCGCCAAGGCATTCGAGGAGGCGCGGGTGGACAAGGAACAGATTGCGAAATGGCGCGCGGAAATTCAGGAATTGCAGGCGAAGATCGCAAGCCAGGACGTCCAAGTGCATTTGGGCGCGCCGGCCACGACAACGGCAGCCGTCGGTGCGGTGCCCATCAACACCATCTGCCCCGTCTCCAACAAGCTGGCCGACCGCACGAAAACCCTGTGGCACGAGGGCAAGCTCGTGGCCTTCTGTTGCGACGATTGCAGAGCGGCGTTCGAGAAAGATCCGAAGCCGCATTTGGCCCGGCTGGCACAACTG
>CAZJTM010000118.1:0-19121 GCA_964548925.1 uncultured Verrucomicrobiota bacterium
GGGAGAGATGGAGTTTGACCTGTTGATTGTGGGCCGAAGCGGGGGGCCGCTCTACGATTCCTTAAGGCAGGAGTTGTCGGCGGAGCTTTGGCAGCGCATTCAATTCAAACAGAACCTCAGTTCCCAGCAGGTGGCGGCGGAATTGGCGGAGGCCACGTTGATGATCTACCCCACGCTGTTGGACGTCAGCCCCAACACGGTCAAGGAAGCCGTGGTGGCCGGGGTGCCGGTGGTGGCGAGCGCGGTGGGCGGGATTCCCGATTATGTCGTGCCCGGTGAGAATGGCGTTTTGTTCGAGGCGGGAAACGTGGAGGCCTGCCTGCGGGCGGTGCGCGAGGCGTGCGCCCATCCGCAGTTTGGACGGGGTGCGGTGCGCGAGGAAACCCACCGGCGGATGCGCGAATACCTTTCCCCGGAACGCATGGGCCGCCGGTTCTGGGAGGCTTACCAAAAAGTCCATCAGCCCAGCCTCGCGGCGAAGGTGCTGTGAGCCGGTGTCGCTGAGACTTCTGTGGAGCGTGGAGGCGGGAGGCGGGCCGGGAGGTCAGAGCAAGCCGCGTCGAGGCGGCTTGACCTCGCAAGCCTGAAGTGACCAAGATGAGGTGGTCGCGGCAGAATCAGCGCGGCGGTTGACGTGAGGCTGACACCGCGCAGCTTTCGTCCGACGTCATTTGAATCGCACCCAGCCGTGTCAAATCAACTCTTGCGAATCTGCACCACGGGCGCATCCGGCAGGTCGGCCAATGTCCGGCGTGCAGATGTTTGGCTGACGGCCTCGACCGAGCGCATCACAACGTGTGCCTTCAAGTGGGTATGGGGCATTCTGCTGCTGGCGGCAACCTCCGCTCAATCTTACGCGAGTCTCAACCAGGCGTACGCGGCGCTGGGATTTAATCCCAATCATCCTGGCAACAGTGTGGCGGTGCTGTTTAGCGATCCACACATGAACTTGGATCCAAGTATCTTGCTGGTGACGACCAACCTCGACCCCCGGCTCGTGGGGGTGATTAACTCAATGAACCCGGCGCCCGCCAAGATCTTTGTTTCCGGGGACACGAGCACCACCCTTTCTCCAATTCCAGGATGGAGGCCGCGAGATTGGAGCATGAGCTTTGGCACGAACGAAATGCGCTGCTGGCTGGCGGCCATCACCGCCATCACCAACACTGCGGTGACCAACATCCTGTGGATTCCCGGCAATCACGACACGCTTCACTTCGAGACGAACGCCGAGACATACCGATTGCTCTACCCCATGATGCCCACCTGGCAACGCGTGGATGTGGCCGGCGTGAGGTTCTTCCTGATGAACTGCGGCAACTTCGGCGCCCGGGATGCGGCCCAAACCGCTTGGCTGAAGCGGGAGGTGGCCCAGACACCCACGAACCAGCCCATTGTGGTGATCACGCACGTTCCTCCGTTTTGGTTTCCCCCGCTCTACCGGGGACCGGCCCTCGACTTGAGAGAAGTATTGGGAGGTTGGCCGGTTCCGTGGTGGACCTTCAGCGGGCATTACCACGCCAGGTCCATGGGTGTTTACAATGTTTGGCGCACCAAAGTGGCTTCCATGGTGATTGGTACTGCCAATCCTAACAACACCAACGGCAAGTCCTATGATTCCGGTTGCGCTTTTCTTTGCTTGAGCAACGGCATTGCCGGCGTGGTTTATTATCACTACAACGACGAAAGCTTCGAAGCTGTCTCGCCGCCAAACTGGAACAATCCCAAACGGTTTCTTGCGGCGTTCGAAGAAGTGCCGGGAGTTTTCTGGTACCGCTTGAAGACCCGGGAGCCGGCGCCGGAAGTGACCCGTTTTGTAGGGGAGGATGCCGTGGAATGGTACTCCTACACGCAGGAGTTGGAGTGGGCTTTGCCGCGTTACATCCACCGAAACCAAGCCAGCCATTTCCTGCTGCTCGCCATGGCGGTCAGTCCCACCGCGCGTCTTGAATTCAGTGCCGACGGCAAGGCTTGGCAGCCGGCGGCACTTCCCACCCCAACCGAATACCTTTACAGCGTTCCCATCCCGTCAGACCTCGCCAAGCGATCCACGCTCTACGCCCGCTATGTGCCCGGCCCCGGCGGCAATCTTATCGCGGGATGGGGTCTGAGGACGACCAACCCGCCACCTTGGCTTCTCGCTCTTGGAGGTGCGACCCTGATCGCCGAGAGGGACCGATGGCGCTTTCTTGACTCTGGCGCGGAGCCCGGCGCGGCTTGGTCGAGCTTGGGCTACGATGACTCTCTATGGAAAGAAGGACCGGCCTTGTTGGGCTATGGCGAGGGCGACGAGGTCACAATACTCAGTGCCGGCCCGGAACCCGCAGCCATCGGGCGCACGGCTTACTTTCGTCGCGTTTTCCAAGTGACCGGGACAGCTCCCATCTCCAATTTGGATGCCCGCCTGATCTGTGATGACGGGGCGGTCGTTCATCTAAATGGGGCGGAGGTCTTTCGGAGAAACATGCCGGCGGGTGCAATCGCTCCCACCACTCCTGCTGTGCGCGCCATTGAGGGTGACGAGGAGAGAGAGGCCATTTCGTTCCCCATCCCGCCCCATCTGCTCAAGCAGGGGGCAAACGTCATCGCGGTGGAAGTCCATCAATACCCCAACTCAGTTCATCCCTACCCGCGTCCCGACGCGTTCTGGTCGTTTGATCAGCCGGAGCCGCCTTGGAATGACACCGTCGGAACCAATCATTTTTCGCGCGTGGGGGTGGGAGTGGCGGCCGGCCCTGGCAAACTGAACGGCTGTGCTACCAACGACTATTCCGCCGCCGGCTACCTGACCGCCACGGATTCGCCTGAGCTGAGTTACTCGGGCCCCTTCACGGTGGGTGGATGGTTTGCCTTCGGCCCTGCGACGGTCAACCGGGCGGCCGGCTTGGAAAAAGCGTATGAATTCAGTCTTTATTACTCGGGCACCAGCCTCAATCGCTATCGTTTCGAATTGAATGGCACGTATGTGCAGGACCAAACGAGCGGCACGACAGCCGGCCAGTGGCGATTTGTCGTGGGTTGGTACGACGGCACGAACATCAACATCCAAGTGGACAATGGAGTGGTGTACTCAGCCCCTGCGACTCCACCGCGCCCCACGTCCAGTCCGTTGGTCGCCCTAAAGCGGACGCTCAATTCCGGAGGGCTGGCTGCCGATGAAGTCTTCCTCTACAAGCGGGCCTTGACCGCCGCCGAACGCGCCGCACGGTTTCACGGCCAGACGGAAACCAATGCCAGTGACCTCAGTTTTGATTTTGAACTGATGGGCACTTGGACCGAGGCGCCGAAGATCCTGACTGCTCCTGAAAGCCTTGTCCGATGCAAGGGGCAGACAGCGGCGTTCAGCGTGAATGTTGCGAGCGTCAGCGGCCTCAGCTACCAATGGCACCGCAACGGGCGCCCGCTCGCGGGACAGACCAACAGCCTCTTGTTTGTGACCTTCGTCACGCCTGAAGACGCCGGTTCTTACTTTGTCACGGTGAGCAATCTCACCGCAACAGTTACGACCCCGCCCGCCACGCTGACGGTCATCGGCACGCCTGAACTGCGCGTGCTACCCTTGGAGCACGGTTCAAGCTTCTCGTTCGAGGTTCCGGGCTATGGCGTCCCCAGCACTTTGCTCGTCTCCAGCAATCTGGTGGACTGGAGCGAACTGGTCCGGCTGCCGGCATTGCTGACGCCGACGAACATCGTGGACACTGGCGCACTCAACGCGCCAAGCCGGTTTTACCGGTTGCGGCTGGACTGGTAGCCCGGCGGGCGGCGGACAGGGCCAGACACACATCCTCCTGTCGGGGTGTCCTTGGAGTTTCTTCAGACGAACCCTCACGATCCGGACGACTGCCTGGTTGCCTTGAGCGATACGAAGGGCGAGTGGAACGCAGCGGTGCCGTGAGCGCAGGTCCGCGACTGCATGGCCCGCCGCGCTTCACCGCGCTTTGACAAGCGCGCCTACCCGCGGCTGACCCACCGGGTGTTCACCAGCGCGGCGACGAGGGGACGGACTCGCTACGGGTCGAGGCGCAAGCGATAAAACCGGCTGGGAGCGTTCGACGCGCCAGCGTCCACGTAGTTCGTCGCCGCGAACAGCGCCGGGAGGCGAACCAGTTCCTCCCAGTCCACCAGATTGCTGGATACGAGCAAAGTGCTGCGGACGCCGTAGCCCGGGATTTCGAGCGAACAACCCGAACCACCGCCGGCTTGGAGTGTGGCGCGCAGTTCCGGCGCAATCACGGTGAGTTGGACGGGGGTGGTGGTGATTGCACCGGCGGCATTGCTCACCGTGACGCTGTAAGCGCCGGCGTGGTCGAGGGTCACGCCGCCCAGGTAGAGCAGGCTGCTGGTGGCCCCCGCCAATGGCGCGCCTCCGAAATGCCACTGGTAGGTCAAGGGCAGCACGCTCGACGCGCCTACGGTGAACGCGGCGACTTCCCCCACCCGCCGGGCCAACCCCACCGGGGCCGAAAGCAGTTGCGGAACTTGCCCGACGGTGGCCGACAGGATGAGATCGAATGCCAGGTCGCTGGCATTCGTGCTCACCACATGCTGATAGAGCGTGGTGCGTTCCGCCGGCGACAGGACGCGCCGGTAGAAAAACAACTCGTCCGCGGCGAGTCCACCGGAACTGTGGGTCAGCCGGAGCGCGATCAGCGGATTGTCCGCCGGCGCGGGCGCGGTGGCGGTGGCGGAATAGACGGTCCCGTTGTCCACTTGGATGTTGATATTGGTGCCGTCGAACCAGCCCACGACGAAGCGCCATTGGCCCACCGCCGTACCGCTGGTCTGGTCCTGCACGGTGGCGCCGTTCACCTCGAAGCGGTAGCGGTTGATGGTGGTCCCGGTGTAATAGAGGCTGAACGCGTTGGTCTTCTCCAACCCCATCGCCGGGGTGGACGTGCCCGCCCCGAACGCGAACCAACCGCCGACGGTGAACGGCCCCGAGCAATCGAATCCCGGCGCGCTGGCGGCCACCAGATAGCTGGCGGATGAGGCCCGGTTGGAGACGCACCCGCCGTATTTGCCGGGCCCGGCGACGATTTCGGTGCCCACGGCCAGGAAATCGTTCGTGCCGGTGGTGTCAGCCCAAGGTGGGGACGATTCGTTGAGCGGCCAGGTGGCGACGGGGTAACGGTCCTCAGACACCTCGTCATGGTGCTGATGCACCTCTACCGCCAGCACGTTCGTGCCGTGGCGGAGGAGATTCGCCGGCGTGGTGAAGGGGAAGTAGCGCCATTCCTCCACGCCTTCCACCCAGCCGAGGGCGGACGTGTCGAAGGTGATCTCGCCGTCGGGCATGTTGGTGCGGTAAATCTCAACGCCGTTCAGGTAGATCACCGCGCCATCGTCGCGCAACAGATGGCCCGTCAGCGAGATGGGGGCAACGGCCTCCCCGAGAGTAAAAGTCCGGCGGAAATAGACCGTGTTCGGGAGCTGTCCGTCGCCCACCACCGTGTCCTCGTCGCCATTGCCGTAGCCGAGGATTGCGTATCCGCTGCTCCAGCTCGAATCATCGTAGTCCGGTTGTCGCCAGGCGTCGCCCAGGTCCGTGCCCAAGTCGTGGTAACGCCAAAGCCCGTTTCCCGTAATCAGCGAGATGTTCTTCACGGGAGTCACAACGGTCAGGCGGGCCACCGCGCTGGTGACGGCGCCGTGCTCGTTCGTGACGACCACGCGGTAATCGCCGGCCTGGCTGGCGGTCAGGTTGGTGAGCACCAAGGTGGGGCTGAGGCTCGGGCCGTCGGCCAACGGCGCGTCATTCCGCAACCACACGTATTCCAGGTAGTCGCCGCTCACCGCCGTGACCGTGAAGATGGCAGTTTCGCCGGCGGGACGCACGACGTCCGCCGGATTGGCGATCAGGCGGGGCGGAAGCGACCAACGGTTTTCCACCTGCGCCACCGCGCTGGTCGCCGAGCCGCGGGCGTTGCTCGCCACCGCGCTATAGGCGCCGGCCTGCGTGACCGCCCAGTTGGTCAACACCAGTTGCGCGGTGGTCGCGCCGGGCAGGTTCGTTCCTTCCAGCCGCCACTGATAAACCGGGGTCGGCCAGCCCAGGGCTTCGACTCGCAGGATCACGGTTTCTCCAGCCTTCGCGGCGCGGGAGCGAGGTTGGTTGACGATCATGGGCGTGCCGTCATCGAACGCCTCGATGGCTTCGGCGATGGCCTGCCGCGCGAGTTGCAGTTGCTCCGGGTCGCGCTCAAAGCCACTCACCGAGGGCGCCCGGCGGAGAATCTCGGCCTGCGCCGCGCGTCCCGCCACCACGGAGGGATGGGCCGGGCCCAGGCGCAATTCCGCCCGGCCCAACGCTTCGTTCAACAGCCAGAAATACTCGCCGTCTTCCAAGCCCTCGCGCAGGAGTTCCCAGCGGAGCGAGTTGATGGGGCCGGCGATAAGCGTGTTCGTGGGTGGGGTTTTCACGGGCGGATACAGCAACATCCCATCGCCGTTGCCCAGGAACAGCGGTCCGCTCATGCTCATGGGGTCTTCCCACGGATTGCGCTCGATGTTGTTCGGTCCCATGTACCAAGTGGTGTTCCAGTAGAAATCGCTGCTGATGCCGTAGCGCGGGGCCAGCCAGAAGCGGACGCGATGGTTGATGGCGGGGTGGTCAATGAAGTTGTTCGGGCGGGGCGCCGTGGGCGCCAGGCACAGGTACCAGCCCAACCCGTCGCCGGCGGCCAGCCGTTCCCGCATGCGCTGCTCGTAGTGGTAGTAGCGGAACAGCCCGACCTGGGAGAGCCAGAGGTCCACGTCGCCGTAGAGGGCCGGATCCGGTTGCAACGTCAACACGCGCCGCAGGCCGGGCGCCGCTGCCTGAATCGCCCGCATGCCAGCCTGCACAAACGGATAGACGGATGGCTGCGGCTCATCGTACCAGAAGCAATACGCCCGATCGGCCCAGCCGCGTTCGCGCAGGTGCGTCATGATGGGTTGCAGCAACAGCTTCAGATTCTCGCCGTACTGTGGAGTGAACTGCTCGGCGCCGTCCAGTTTCTCGGGCAAGCCCGGCGCTTTCAGGCCGAACAGGTTGAACCCGTTGAATTGGAATTCATCCAGGTAACGCGTCATCGCCGCGTCGAACCGGGTAAAGTCGTGTCCGGCCAGCCCGTTCTCGATGTACCAGACCACTTGCGAAAACAAATGCGGCGCGTACGGGCTCACCCGATGGCGGCGGAAGTTCTGCAAGTAGAGGTCGTACACCGCCTGGCGTTCGGCGAGGTTGGTCGCGTTGTGCCAGCCGCTTCGGATCTCGGGGTGGTACGCGGTCAGCGTGTGGGTGACCTCCGGCAGGGTGAAATCATGGACGTGCAACCGGAGCGGCGC
The DNA here is from genome assembly GCA_964548925.1 of uncultured Verrucomicrobiota bacterium. Taxonomy (GTDB): domain Bacteria; phylum Verrucomicrobiota; class Verrucomicrobiia; order Limisphaerales; family MWDV01; genus MWDV01. The sequence goes on from CAZJTM010000118.1 coordinate 7,327, forward strand.
GCTCAGGGAAAACGTCTCCGCTTGAAGGGTGATGGTGGCCTCGTAATCGCCGGTCGGCGTGTCTGGAGGCACGAACACAGTGAACCAGAGCGGCTGGTTGACTCCCCCCGGCACGGTGAACGGTCCGTTCAAAGGCACCAGCGGGTCGGGATGCGGGCCGGTCGTTCCCGAGCCATCCGTGGGCCGGGTCACGTTCACGTATTCCACAAAGGCGATCTCGAAGTTCGTGGCGGAAATCCCGGACTGACCGGGCCGGCCTGCGGGGGTGAAATCGCTGACCGTCACGCTGACATTCGAGAGGGTGGTCTCCGGCCGAAGCACGAGTTGGAACGGCTCGTATTCGTTGCGGGCGGCGGAGATTTGAACAACCGCATTGGTGGCCGCGGGGACGGCGCGGGCGCGCCCCACCTTGTAGGTGCCGCCGCACCACCACAGTTCGCACCCATTCGCGCCCGGCAGCCGGGCGCCAAAGCTGTCATCACGCGTGGCCGCCACCATCAACCGCAGCGCGCCGCTCATGAGCAAGGTGTTCTGTGCGGCATCACGAATCTCCACCCGCGCCATGTTCTCGCCGGCGCCGGCGCTGGGCAACGGCAGGTCCACCTCGTTCGTGGCGCCCGCGGGGACCGTCACCTCGAGCAGCTTCTCGCGCGTCCCGACCGGGCCCTCCGTCCGGCAGGTGATGGCCAGCGTCCTAGCCGATAGGTTCGGGTTGCGGAGGGCCACAGTCAGCACGTGGCCGGAGGGCGTGTTCGCCATGGCCACCGGGGCCGCCGAGTCGCTCTGCATCTGTTGCTCGAAGAACCACGTTTCGCCATCCGCATCCGGCAGGGCGGCGGCCAGCTCCCCTTCGAATTCGTACCCGCTCAGATACACCGTGCCGGTCGTGCGCAACCGGACGGCCACCTCCGCGGCGGGCAGCAAGTTCGCCGGCAGCAGTACTTCCAGCGGGGCGACCCGCGTGCCAGGCGTGGTGCTGACCCGTTTGAGCTCCTGCCAGTCCCCTCCGTTCCCGCTTACCTCCAGCGCCAGGTCGCCACCGAAACTGTAGCTCACCGTGACCTTGATCCGCGCGTTGCTGAAGGGCGTTCCCTCCAGCGCGTGCCGATAGACGATGAACCCCGAGGCGCCGAGCCCCCAAAAGCCGCCCCATTCATCCCCGCCGAAGGCCGAGGCGTGTTGGAGCAGCGGGCGGGAGTAGTTTCCGCAGAATTCGGCAAAGCGCGTCTGGAAGAGATATCGGTTGGCACGCAGGCTCTCACCCACGCCGAGCGGTCCTGCCGCCGTGCGCGCGTGGACCGGCACGCTGGGCGTGACTTCGACATCGTCAAAGAACTGGGTTCCGCTCACGCTGGGCTGGCTGAGGGACACCTTCGGCGTGACGGGGTTGGTGGGAGTGACCAAGGCGAGCGCGTAGGGCAACCATTGATCACAGAGAATCACGCGGCGACCGCCCACCCCTTGCAGCTCGGCCGATACGCCGGCGCCGTTGGCATTGGTGGCCATGCCCCAGAAACGAAGCACGTAGGTTTGATTGGGTTCAAGGGAAATCCCCGCCACCGTCCGCCAAGGGCCGCTGTTGTCGGTCAGCGACACGCCGCGACTGCCGGAATGGCCGAAGACTTCCCAACGCCCCGGATTGGACCCGGACTCCCATGCCGCCGGCTGATTCGTGCCCTCCTCGAACGATGGATTGGGGACAAGGTTCTGACCCAAGGTGATGCCCGGGACAACACACGCCAAGATCAGCCGGCAGGAGATGCGCACCATATCGGTGCTGAATCTAGTGGCTCGATTCCCACCGCGCAATGCGGGCTTTTGCCAAAGATGCGCAGGGTGGACCTGGAAGCGGTGGAAGTGATCACCGCAAATACGGGGCAAGGAGCCTTCGCCGCCGCACTGCCGTCTTGCGGTTCAATTCTCCCGCCCCAGAAAGCGCCGCACCGCCAGCCAGACCTCCTCGATGCCGATCCCCTCCAAGCACAGCGGCGACGGCATGCGGCAGTAATCCGAGCACGGCTTGTAGGGGCAGGGCCGGCCTTCGAGGCACACCGTGCGCGGGTGCAGCGGCGCAAACCACTCGGGCAATTGCGGCCCGAAGATCGTGAAGGTCGGCACCCCGCAAAAGGCGGCCAGGTGGCCCGGGCCGGAATCGTTTCCGACGAACGCGCGGGCACCGTCAATCAGCGCGAGCAACTCGTTCACGGATCGCGGCGCGGCCAGGGCAGTTTCGCCGGCGTGTTGCCACCACGCTTGTTGGTCCAAGTCGCAGGCGACCCGGACCGGATACCCCGCCGCGCGCAACCGCACCACCAGTTGCCGATAGTGCTCCAACGGCCACACCCGCACCGCCTGCCCGGCCCCGCTATGCACCAAGACGTGGCCCTCGGGTTGGTGCGCGGGGAAGAGAATCGCCTCCCGCGCCGGCAGCCGCAGGTCTAACACGGCCCCCAAAGCCCGCCAGTATTCATAGCGGTGCGCCGTCGGCTCCGGGCGCGCGAGCGGATGCGTGAGCAAGCGCTGGCTGCCCACGCGCGGGAAGCCCAGGCGCATCGCCGCCCCGGCCAGCAGCAGCCACGCGTGATCGCGCGGATCCCAGCGCGCCGAGAGCCCGACTTGAAACCGTTGCGCCCGCAATTGCCGGCGTAGCCGGGCCATGCGCAACCACGGCCAGCGCCAAAGCCGATACTTGCCGCGGAAGGCCGTCCACGGCGCCACAAACGTCATCACGCGCACCCCCGGCCACAGCCGCATCTGCAATTGCTGCGCGTAAGGTTTCGCCAGCAGGGTCACATCGTACCGCTCGCTGGCCGCGCGCAGAAACGGCGTGGCAATCACCAGGTCGCCCAACCCCCAGAGCTCGATGACGAGGAGTTTCGGTTTCACGGGGGGGAACTTGGCAGCGGACGCCGCGCGGAGAGCCAGGCCGACCAGCCAAGCCAATGCACCTGCGCGGTGTATTTCTGCCGGCTCGGCGGGAGGAACATGAAAATGGGATGCAACGCTGCGAACACCCAGTTGCGCGAAATGCCGCTGCCGCATACCTCCAACCCGTTGGCCCGCAATCCTGCGTCCAGCCTCTCCACAGGCACGATGGCAACGTGCGTGGGGTCGTCGTGAAAATTCAGCGTGAAGTCAAACCCACGAGGTCGTCCAGCGCGAGTCTCGGACGCTGGAGTTCGCAGCCTCGGCAGGGAAAGCGACTTCGGGTGCGGCGTCTCAAAATAGACGCGCCCGCCCGGCTTGAGCAGCCGGGCGACTTCGTGAAACAGCAAGGTCAAGTCCCGCAAGTGTTCCACCAAGTGCATGCAGGTGATCGCGTCCATCGCGCCATCGGCCCACGGCAACGGCTGTTGCTCCAAATCCACGCGCGCGAATTCGCAACCGCGCGGGTAGCGTTCTGGACGGCCCGCCAGGTCCGCCGCAAACAAGCGCAAGTCCGGTCGCAACTCGGCGAAATGCCCGAGCGTCTCGCCGTCGGACGAACCGAGGTCCAGCAACGCCCCACCCGGCGGCGTGCCCGCAACGAACGCGGCGCGTGTATCCAGCCAGGGTATGGGACGAAAGAGACGCCAGTTCATGTAGCCTCTTCCAAAACTGTGGCAGCGGACGTGAGTCCGCTCCATATTCCGGCCAGATTGAGCGGATTGACGTCCGCTGCCAAAGGATTTTGAAATTGCCTCCATGCAGACACTTTTCTCAATCCCTCTTCCACAACGAGATTCATGGGACGAACTCGACGAAGTCTGATTCGCGCTTTGAAAGCCTGAACCCCATGGACAATTCCGTGTTGCAGATGCAACACAGTATCGTCCTGTCCGGATTTGAGTCTTGTGGGGAGTCCCGACGACTTGAGAATCGCGCCTGGAAACCCTGAACCAAGTTGCCCCCGCCAGGAATTCAAAGCGTTCAAGGACTTGATCGAAATCATCTTGGGACACTTCGAATCCTTGGGGAGGCATCCAAGATTCATGGAAAGCGCGGGGACAGGACATCGGTCGCGCCTTGTCTCTGTGAATCGTGGCGCGGGTGTGTCAAGAGTCTTGTCTCCAGCCGCTGTGCCTGGCTCAAAGTGGCGATGGCCGGAACTGCAAACGCGGGGCGATTCATACGAGACGACGCTTTGGCCATCCGGCAGGGAGCGTGACGCGGCGCGTCTCAGGTCCGGAATGGGGCGGGTGGGGGCAACGGGGAACGCAGTCCGCGCACGCGCTGCGGCGGCGGCGTGGGCTCGACTTCCGGCACGGTTTGTTGCGCCCGCGCCAGCCCGCCGTTCAGCGCCACGCTCATGCCGACGATCCCGACGAAATAGGCCAGGTCGGTGGCGAGGGCGCCAAAGATGACGATGAACTGCGCGACGCGGGTGACGAACATCGCCAGCAGGAACGTATTGATCACCTTCAACTCTGGGTGCCCATAACGGCAGTTGTGGAGCAACAAGCGCCAGCTTGCGACCCAGAACCAGATCATCGCCGCCATGCCAAAGGCGCCAAACGGAATGATGATCGAGAGCGGTCCATTGTGGTAATCACCGGCCAACTGGGCGGACTCGCCGACTTCGCGGTTGCCCATCCGGTCGCGGTCCATCGCGTGCAAGATGTCGTTGATGTCCAGCGCGTATCCCTTGCCCAGCAGCAGGTATTGGGGCACTTCCGCGATCGTGCGCTTCCAAATCTCGAGGCGCCACTGGGTGGAAGCCCGCGTGTCCACCGCGACCTCCTGCGTGACAGACACCGGCAGGAAGGCCAGGGATCGCTGCATTTGGTAGGGCAACCGATTGACGAGGGGCAGTGCCGCCACGAACAGCGTCACGATGACCAGCAGTCCCGGCAGAACGCGCATGGTGAACAACCCTTCCAGGTAGAACTGCACCACCAAGATGCCCAGCCCCAACAGAATAAAAGAGCGGTAGCCGCCGAGCATGATTCCGGCCCACAGAAGCAGGAACAGCGCGATGCGCCAGGGCTTGCTTGTCTGGAAGATGCCTCGAACGCCCCATCGGGCCAGCAGGTAAAGCAAACAGGCCATGCAGGCCACCGCCACGCCGTAAGGCCGCGTCTGGCCTTGGGCGAAGGAGAATCCTTCGTTGCCCGTCAGACGCTCCACCGGAAAGAACATGAAGATGAACTGAAGAAAGTGCGGCGTGTAAGGCATGAGGCTGCTGATGGCAAGTGTCAATCCGCCCAGAAGGTACAAGCCAATGTAAAGATTCGCCTTTTCCAGCGGAATCTGGCGGGCGCTCAGCGCGAAGAAACCCGCAATCGCCCCCAGCACGATGACATAGCGCCCCGCCCCACCCACCGAACTGCCCAAGGCGCCAAAGCCTGCCCCGCCTCTCAACAACATGGTGACCACAACCACCAAGGCGAACGCCAACAGCGGTCGAGCAACCAAGGGCACGCTGAGAGGCTTGTGCCGCCGGTCCAGCGCATACATCAAGTAGGAAATCAGGAAGCTCGCGGCCGTCAAACAAAGGCGCACCTGCGGTCGGCCCGGAAGAATGGCTGGGATCACCACGATGGTATTCCAAGACAGCACCAGCAGCGGATGGTGCCACCGGAGCAGGATCGGAAAGAGCAGTACTCCCAGCACAATGCCAACCGTCAGGATGGAATCACGCTGCCAACTGGTCAGGCCGGTCAACTGCCAACCCAAGACGAGTGCCAGCGGCAGGCATATCACGTAGATCAAGATGCTGCGAACTGCGGATCGTGGATCTGTCATGGGATCGTGCTCATGGGTAGTTGGCCAAGGCCAGGGGGTTGGACTTGCGGGAGTCGCTCCTGTCCCGCGGCGAAGGCCGGTTGGTGCCAAAGCGATGCGTTCAGGCTCAAACCGAATCCGATGAGCCCGAGAAACACCACCAAATCCAGATGGAAACAGCCGAACACGGCCACGAAAAGAATCACCCGGGCGAGGTAATAGCCCAGCAGAAGTCGGTTAATCAACCGCAACTGGGGATCGCCATACCGGCAATGTCGCTGAAGCACTTTGAACCCCGCGAAGAGCAGCCAGCCAAACGCCAGCACCCCAATCCCCCCCAAGGGCATCAGCACGGAGAGCGGCCCGTTATGGTAATTGCCGGCAACCGCCGCCACCGACCACAGCGGCATCTGTCCGCGCCCACGCCCCTGAATGGCCACGTCCAATTCGCGGGGGTTGATGGCGTAGCCCTTGCCGACGAGAACATACTGAGGCACTTCCGCAACGACGTCGCGCCACATTTCCACCCGCCATCGCGTGGAATCTCGAACGTCGGCACGCACCGACGGGTCCACCTCGAGCGGCAGAAAGGCCAGTGATCGCTGCACGACATACGGCATGCTGGGGAGAAATTCCAACACAGCCAGACCGAACAAGCAGGCCGCAAGCAACGCTCCGGCCAGCAGCCGCGTTCGATGCAACCCTTCGAGGAAGAACACCAGCACGAGCACCAATCCAAAGAGAATGAGCGCCGAGCGATAGCCGGCATACAAAACGCCCACCAGCGCCGCCAGCAGCAGGCACAGTCTCCAAGGCCGGGTGAGATCGAGCAGCCCTCGCACCCCGTGGCGGGCCAGCAGGAAGCAGAGAAACAACACCGAAGCCTCCGTGAATCCGCCGATGCGCGCGCTGCCCGCTTGGGCGCCAACCCGCTCCGTGGCCACCGCCTGTCCGACCGCCCACGTCGCTGGGAAGAACTCAAACAAGCCGTACGCCTTCGGGCCCAGAAAATAAATCAGATTGCCCATCACCGCCGTCAGACCCGGAAGGAAGAACATGGCCGTGTAGAGGCCACTCCGTTCCGCGGGGATGCCGCGGCTGATCAGCACCAGAAACCCCGCCACTGCCAGCCCGATGTATAGGTACGCCTTGCCCCCGACCTGCATCGAACCGAGCGCTCGCAGTCCCACGCCGCCGGTCAGCATCGCCGTCAGCCCGACAATTCCCATCAACACCGCCAATGGCCAAACGATCATGGCTGGGGCCACAAACCTCCGATTCGCGTCCGTGGAACGGGCGGCCAGCGCCAGGACCAACGCCGGCACCGCCAGCAACATCCACAGCGAGGGACTGCCCGGCAGGAACGCTGGCGCCACCGAGGCATTCCAACTCAACACCAGCAGCGGGTGATGCCACTTGATCAGCAACGGCGAGCACAACACCGCCAGCACCATGCCCACGACCGCCACGGTGCTCTGCTGGTGCGGGTCCGCCAGGAAAAACCCCAACAGCACCGCCAGCGGCAGGCAGAGCCCGTAGATCAACTGCAGTCGTGATATGGCAGCCGTGTTGGCCATCAGGCAATTATCCTAGGCGTCCCCGCCTCGGTACCGCAACAGTTATGTCCGGTCCGCCCGCGATTTGGCTGACACCCTCCTCGACCGCCAGCCCCCCAAACGCCCCGCGCGATTCTTGGGAGTCTGAATCCGGCTCCCGGGTTCAAAGCGATGGTTGCGCACGCGTCGCCGCTTTGCTACACCCGCCCCGTGCCAGGCCAGCCGCCACGATCCCGCGCGTCCCGCCGGACGCCACAAATTCCTTGTGGCCGTCGCCACGGGTTCAGCTTGATCGAGTTGCTCGTCGTGGTGGCGATGATGTTGGTCCTTTACGTCACGCTGTTTTCGCCCGGCGCCCGGGCGCATCAGACCAAAATGAAAGAGCGGTGCGGCCGCAATCTCCGCAACATCTACACCGCGCTGCAAACGCACGCCCTCGATCACGCCGATGTTCTCCCGGCCGTGACCAATGCCGCCACCAGCGAAGCGCCGCTCAGCCTGCTGATTCCCCGTTACACGACCGGCACGGAGTTCTTCATCTGCCCCGGCAGCGGTGATCGGGCGTTGCCCGACGCCACGCCCTTTGCGAACCGCAAGATCAGCTACGCCTACTACATGGGCCGGAGACTCAGCGAAGGCGCGGGCCAGCCGCTCCTGTCGGACGCGCAGGTCAACACCGCCGCCAAGGCCACGGGCGACGCGCTCTTTTCCCCGGATGGGAAGAAGCCCGGTAACAACCATCACCAGTACGGCGGGAACCTCCTGTTCTGCGACGGCGCCATTCAAGCCAGCCCCGCGAAATCCAAGTTCAACCTGCCGTTGCCTCCCCACGTCCTCCTGCTCAACCCCAAGCCCTGACCATGCTGATCAAAATCCTCTGTCCGTGCGGAACGAAATTCGCCTTCGACGTGGAGCCGGTGCAAGGTCGCATGCCGATGGCCGTGGCCTGTCCGGAATGCGGCGGCGACGCCACCGAACTGGCCAACGCCGCCATTGCCCAGCAACTCGCTCCCGCCGCGGGCGGGGTGACGCCGGCGGAACCGACGCGTGTTCGCATCCGCGCCACCGCGCCGAAGCCAGCCAATTCGGCTCCGCCGGTGCCGCTCGCCCCCGCTCCTCCCCCGGCGTCGGAAGGACATTCACTCCGCATTCGTCCCGCCAGCGCGGCCGAAACCGCCGCCGCTGACACGCCGGAGACGGAGGCGGCTCCGGAGTTCTGCTCCCACCATCCCACCGAGCCGGTGACCGAGCATTGCCGCGTTTGCGGCAGGCCGATTTGCCCCAAGTGCATGGAGATGTTCGGCTACGTCTGCTCCGTGTTTTGCCGTGGCAAGGCCGAACGCGAGAAGCTGGAGTTGCCGCGGTACGCGCAACAGCGCAGTGTCATTGCCGAAGCCGCGCGGGCGCGGGCGCGGTGGGTGATGAGCGCGGTCTGCGCCGTGTTGGGCTTGCTCTTTGCGGGCTGGATTTGGTGGACGTTCTTCGGCACGAAACCACGCGTGGTCTGGTCCGCGCCAATTCCCCGCGGCGAACGCGGGACGATTTACGAGTTGCTCGGCTCGACGGAAGTTCTCGCGATCAAAGAGCGGCAACTGGTCCTGCATGATGTTGCCCAAGGCAGGGATCTCTGGACCACACCGCTCGAAGCCGGGACGGGTGTCTCCGCATCCGGCACCACGCCTGTCCCCGCACCTGCCAAAGCCGCGAAGAAATCCACTGCCGCCACACCGGAGATCGCCGCCGGCCAACTTGCCGCAGCGGCCGCGCGTTCCGCCATCGGTCGGGCCGAATCCGCCGCCACGGCAGACGAGGAGGATGATGATTGGGATTTCCGGTCGTACGATGCGCCCAGTCTGCTGACGATCAGTGGCGGCAACATCTGGCTCAGGTTTCCCGACCGTCTGGCGGCTTATGATCGCCAGACCGGCACGCGCAAGCAGGAGATTCCGCTACGGCCGCCGTTGTCCAGCCTGGCGCACAGCGAGACAGGCATCGTGGCGGTTTCCGGGGATGATCAGGGACTTCGCACGGTCACCTGGATCGCCTTGCCCTCGGGCACGGTGAAGTCGGAACAGGTTGCCCCGGCGGCGAATGCCAACGCGGCGGCGGCCCGCTCCGCCGCCGAGACGCGTGCCGCCGCTGCGGCCTTGGGTGTGGACGAGGAGGACGTGCCGGAATTGCAAGCGATCCAACCACGCGACGACTACCTGCCCGCCGGCGCGAATGTGGTCGCCTACCGGACGCGGCTGCTCGAGCGCAGGACCGTCTGGCGCTCCGCCATGAAACCCAAGCCCGAGAAATCCATCATGGACAGCGGCCGGCTCTCGGCGGGCCAGAGTCTTGATGCCGTGCAGGAGTTGATGAACGACATGGCCCGGTCCGGCGGCGGCGACAAGATCGAGGAGGACGTGAGCCGCTTTCAGGTGACACTGCGCCGGCTCCTGGGCACGGCCGCGCCCGAGTGGAGCGGAGAAGTCATCGGCCCGCCCAGTTTCTTCCCGCTCAAGACGGTGGACGTGGTGTTCGGCGCCAAGCAGGTCATCGTGCTCGACAAGGCTAACAAGCTGCGTTGGGCCGCCACGAATGTCTTCAACATGCCCCGCAGTCTGGCGCTGGGGTTGCGGGATGAGAAGCGCTTCCCTTGCGTGGAAACCGCGGACGCGCTCTACGTCTTCGACCAAGGCATGCTGACCTGTTTCGAGCTGGCGACCGGCCAGGCGCGCTGGCGGTTGACCAGCGTGGGCATCTCGCGCGTCCAGTTCGACGACCAGGGCAAGCTCTACGTCACCACCACCACCGCCAGCACCGAGGCAATTGATTTCCCGAAACAGATCAACATCTTCGAGAAAGTCCGCCCGGTGATCATGAAAGTGGACCCGGCCACGGGCCAGGTGTTGTGGAAGATCTCGAACATGACCGACGAGTGTGTTCTTACCGGCCCGTTCGTCTATGCGGCGCGCTCGTCGTCCGGGTTGTATGGCACCGGCACGCACTTCAACCTCTACCGGCTCAATCCCGCCAACGGCAAGGAACTCTGGCATTACTACCAGGAACGCTGGCCGCGGAACACTGGCTACCACGGCAACCACTTCCTGCTCCAGTGGAAGGACGAAGTGCAGGTGCTGAGGTTCCTGACCCTCTGATCTCTCATGAATCCGTCACCGTACTCACCCGCGCTGCAAGTCTTGCCGGACTACGAGACGATGAGCCAGGCGGCCGCCGCGTTTCTGGTGGAGGCGGTCGGGCGCAAGCCGGATGCGCTGTTCTGCCTGCCCACGGGCGTCTCCCCCGCGCGCACTTACGAACTGCTGGTCGCACAAGCACGCCGACAGCCGGGGTTGTTCGATCGCGCGCGTTGGCTGAAACTCGATGAATGGGGCGGGCTCGCAATGGACGATCCGGCCTCCTGCGAAGCCGACCTTCGCACGAAAGTTATCGAACCCCTACGCGTCCGCCCGGAGCGTTTCTTTGGCTGGCAAAGCCGGCCCGCCGATCCCGCCGCTGAATGCCGTCGCGTTGCTGGCTGGTTGGCGGCCAACGGGCCAATTGATGTCTGCCTGCTGGGCTTGGGCCTCAACGGGCACTTGGGTTTGAACGAACCGGCGGAAGCGCTCCAGCCCGGTCCGCACGTGGCCAGCCTTTCGGAAACCTCCCTCCGTCACGCGATGCTCAAGTCGGCTCGCAGCCGGCCGCAGTATGGCCTGACCCTCGGCATGGCCGACTTGCTGCAATCGCGCAGGATCGTCTTGCTGGTCAGCGGAACCCATAAAGCCGAGCCGCTGCGGCGCTTCTTCACCCGCGAGATCACGACGCAATTCCCGGCGTCGTTCCTGTGGCTGCACCCGGCGGTCACGATCTTCTGCGACCGCGCGGCCGCGGCACGCCTGCCGAAGGAGGCGCTCCCATGAACGCGACGACCCTAGCCGTGGGGATTGACATCGGCGGCACGAAGATGGCCGTCGCCCTCGTGGACGCAGCAGGCCCGATTCTTGCCCGGACTTCGCTGGCCACGGAAGCGGGCCAGGGTTTCGCGCGGGCTGTGGACCGGCTTGGCCGGGCCATCAACGAATTGTTGGCGCAGAGCGGCGCGCGACCAGGGCAGATCGCGGGCATTGGCGTCGGTTGTGCCGGGCCGGTGGATCCGCTGCGCGGCTTGATCAACAACCCCTACACGCTGGAGGGCTGGGATCGTTGCGACATCGTCACGCCCTTGCGGGAGCGGTTTGGGGTAACAGTGGTGCTTGAGAACGACGCGGATGCCGCGGCGTTGGGCGAGTGTTTCTCCGGAGCGGGACGCAGTCTTGATCCGGTGGTAATGCTCACGCTCGGGACTGGCGTGGGCGGCGCGGCCATTGTTTTTGGCAACATCTATCGCGGCGTGAATGGCGAACACCCCGAGCTGGGCCACTTGCTGGTGGCGCCGGACGGCCCGGCTTGCTATTGCGGAAGCCGCGGCTGCTTGGAATCGCTCGCTTCCGGCACGGCCATCGGCGCGGCGGGAAAGGAGATCGGACTGGCGGACGCGCGCGCGGTCTT
>CAZJTM010000119.1:0-19001 GCA_964548925.1 uncultured Verrucomicrobiota bacterium
TTGCCACCTTTGACTTGAATGATGATTTGCTCCGGCTTGGCGGCTTTCGGGTCGTCGCGGAAGAGAATCTTGCCGTCAATGCCGTGGTCCGCGCCTTTCTTTTGCTCGACGGGCCGCGCGCCGACGAGACCGAGCGCCCACCATTGGAATTGGAATTTGTCCTCCTCGGCCAGCGTGGCGGCTTCGTTGGGCGTGGTCGGCTCGCCGATGATGCGGACGAGGGAAACTGCGGCATCGCTCGCGGACGGAGCGGTGGACGATTCTCCCTCTCCCGGCGGGAGAGGGCCGGGGTGAGGGGGAACGGTGGCCGGTTCTTCGTGGCGCTTCTCCCTCACCCTCATTCCCTCTCCCTGAGGGAGAGGGAGGCCGCTTTCGCCCGCGCTGGAACGTGCGGAGCCGCTCACAAACTTCATCCGGCTGCCATAGGTGTCTTGCAGGCGGTTCTTGATGAGGGAAATGGCCAGTTGCGTCACGTCTATGCCGATCCAGTCGCGGCCAAGTTTCTCGGCGGCGTCAATCGTCGTGCCGCAGCCGCAGAACGGGTCGAGCACCACGTCGCCGGGATTGCTGCTGGCTTGGATGATCCGCTCCAGCAACGCCACCGGCTTTTGCGTCGGGTAACCGAGGCGTTCGGCAGAGAGATTGTGAAGTGGAGGAATGTCATCCCAGACAGATTGCAGCGGAACACCGGGCTGCTCATCGGCGTAACGCTTAAACATCGGCACGCCGTCCTTCTTTTGTGGCCAATGAATTCGGCCAGCTTTGTCGAGCGCGTCGAGCTTGTCTTGGACCGTGCCCGTGGTGATTCCGAGCCTTTCACACGCATCACCCGGAACTGCCCAATGCCGGCCTTTTGCGGTCACATCAATTCCTCTCCAAGGCATTCCACTTTCCCCTTTTCGCGTTCCTGCCCCAGTTAAATCAGAGCGACGCCAGCGGCGACCATCCGAATCACGATGGGTATAAAACTCATCGAGATATTGCTCACTAAACGGCGAATACTGTTCGTTCCAGATGTAGTCGTCGCTTCGCGTGTAGAACAGAATAGAGTCACTGACCGGCCCAAACCGCTTTGCGCCTGAGTGGGCGCTGGTTCGTTTCCAAATGATTTCGCTGCGGAAGTTGTCTTTGTGCAGAATCGCATCACACAGCAGCTTGAGGTAATGCGAGGCGGTCGGGTCGCAATGGAGGTAGAGTGAGCCGGTGGGTTTGAGGACGCGGCGCAGTTCGACCAGCCGCGGGGCCATCATGGTGAGGTAGGCCATCATGTCGTTGCCGCCGAGAAACGTGTAGAACGCCTGCATCACGTCGGAGACCTTGCCGGGCTGCTCGGTGACGGCGTCGTAGGCTTTCTTGGTTTCGATGTCCCAATGCCAGGTGTCCTCGAAGGCGCGGATCTGGCTGGCGGCGGCGCTGCCGTCTTTTTCCTGAAAGAAGGCGTTGTAGTTCTGCGCGGAGTTGAAGGGGGGATCGAGATAGACGAGGTCCACGGACTCGTCCTTAAGATGGCGGCGCAGGATGTCGAGGTTGTCGCCGTAGTAGAGCGTGCCCATGTCGCGGAGAGTAACGCGCTGGCGCCGGGTTTGGCAATCTGAGCGTTGGCGGGAGAAGGTCCACCGGCCAACCATCACCGACCGACCATCGGGGCACGACCAGTCCCTGGGCGCAGCGGGAACTGAAACGCGAGCGGTTTCCGCACGCGCCACGACTCTGGGAACGGAACGCTGCGACCAAGGGCCCGGTCGCGGTCCGGCAACGTGCCAACTTGCGCCCATCCGTCAGGTGGTCAGTCGGCGGCATTCGCCCCGCACGTCCCGCATCAGGGCTCGATCCAGCGCAACCGGAAGAACTCCGTGCTGCAGTCGCTGGATGGCAGGTTGGTCTGCATCAAGCCACCCGTGCCGTTAAGCCAGGGGGTGACTTCGATCCACGCGCCGTCGAGGTTCGTCGCGGACAGGAGTTGGTAGGTCACCCACGACTCTGAAGCCCAGGCCACGCCCAGACTCGTTCCAATCTTCGACAGAGCCAGCCGCGGCGGATTGAGGAAACGGTAATGTGTGCCATTGGTGCCGCTTTGATAGCCCCAACCGGCGACTGTTGTGAGGACGCCGGTGAAGAGGTTGGTTTCGAGATAGACCGCCACCCTCCCGCCACCGCCACCGCCGCCTTTGCCCCGCGGACCGTCGCCTCCAGCACCGCCGTTGGCGTTGATGGTCCCGCTGCCCTCAAGGGTCCGCGTTGTGATCCAGATGCTCCCGCCTGAACCACCGCCGCCTGAGCCGTACGAGCCCGCGACGCCGTTGCTGCCGTTGGCGGTAATCTGCCCGTTGACAAGCAGCGTGTCGCCGACGATCAATCGTATCGCGCCACCGCCCGCGCTGCCTTGCGTCTGCGAAGCCGCGCCGCCCGCCGAACCCCAGTCGGTCGGTTCAGCCAAAGTCCCATAAGCAATACCTCCCTTGTGGCCGCTGGAGGAATTGCCACCCGAACCGCCGTACCCGCCGCCGCCACCGCCAATCCAAACGCGAGGGCGAGCAGAACGAAGCGGAGCGGTTTCATAGTTCAGTGTTTTGAGTCGTGTCGCTTAGGACCACGGGGCTTTCCGGTGCATCAGGCAACCGGCATCTACTGCACACCGACGCGGAAGAATCGGGTCGGAATATTCATCGGCACGACCAGGTTCGTCACCCCGCCGCGGCCGAGGAACGGGTCGCCCCGATTCGTCCAGCCGTGAAGCGCATCCGAGGTTTGGAGCTGGTAGATCGCGTTGCTGATGGTGTTCCAGCCAATGGATGCGTTGTTCGCGTCCGTGGCAATGGTCAGCCTGGGCTGGAGGGCGGTTTCGACCACCAGTTTCGGGCGCAGCGAGGCCGTGGCGTGGTCGGAGGAATACACCCAGAACTCGTTGCCGTTGGCGCAATAGGTCGTGTCAATGGCGAGTTGCACGCCGTAGTTGGCCGCGGCGCCGCTGGCCCAGTCGCGGTAGAGCGCGGTGATGTCAAACGTGAGCCAGCCCTCGAAGTCGACGAAGCCCGCCGTGCCGCCGCCCACGGCGGTCACGGTGCGTGAGGCGACCGGCGTCGGGGCGACGCTGGCGGGGAGGGTCAGTTCATTCCATGAGGCGGTGACGCGGCGCAGGCTGATCTGGTAGGGCATGGCAGTCCAAGGCCAACCCGCACCGTTGAAGAACATCTTGCAATAGACCTGGACCTCCGCCCTGGCGATGTCCTGGGTGGGCTGAGGGTTCGCTGCAAATTGCAGGTAGGCGGGTTGCAGACCCACGTTGCACGGGCTGTTGAGCAGATAGAGCACGGGGGAACTCCCGCTGGGATCGGACCATTGCGAGCGGTCTTTGCCGCGGGTCGCGCTGCCATCGTCGGTGCCGTCGTTCAGGCCGCCGGAGGGTTGGAGGACCGCGGAGGCGGCTAGCGGAATCGGCGGAGCGATTTGAAGCAGCAGGTTGGTGCTGGCGCTGCCGAAGGCGTTGGTGGCCGACAGGGGGACGTTGAAACTGCCGCTGACCAATGGAACGCCGCTGAGCAAGCCGCTGGCGGAATCCAGTTGAAGTCCCACCGGCAGGTTGGCCGCGCCGAAACTGGTCGGGTTGTTCGACGCCGTGATCTGGTAAGAGAAGGCGACACGCACCTGACCTGTGGCGCTGGTCGGACTGGTGAGGGTTGGCAGGGTGGGGATTGAGACCGAAACGGCCAGGAAGTTCTGGTTGGAGGCGTTGGCGGTCACGTTGGTGAAGCCCAGGGCGCTGGGCGTGAACTCCCAGCCCAGCTTCGAGGCAACCAGGTTCCCGGTGAAACCCGGCGGTACCGCCAGCGCATAGACACCGTCGTTGTCGGTGGCGGTCGAACGCACCCCGTCCGCCGTGGCCACGGTTACGCTTGCGACGGCGACGTTGTTCGTGTCGCGCACGAAGCCAGCTAGAATCGGCTCCTGGATTGTGAAGCTCGCGGTGACCGGTTCGGTCGCGGGCACGCCGTAAAGGCTGGCGACATCCGCCCCGACCGTCAGGCGGTAGAGGCCCGGCGCGGTCTGGGGCGGAAAGCCGATCCGCCAAGTCGCGCCGTCCGTCGAGGCCAGAGTCAGGTTGGCCGATGCGATCGCGCCGGTGGGCGTGAGGAACGTGATGTCCGCCGAGGTCAAGCTTCCGCCAGCGATGACCGTGTTGAAGACCACGTCCACGTGATCAACCACTGCGATCAGCGTGCCGCTGGGAGAATACCGCACCACGGCCGGCGCCGGAGTGGCGGCTTGGTAGAGGCTGCCGGCTTCCCCAGAGATGGGCGCTCCACTGCGGACCGAGTTGGTGCCGGAGAACGAGTTGGAGTCAGAGTAGAGGGCGATGCGCCCGCCGGCACCGGCGCCGCTGTTATGCGGCGCGCTGCCGTTGCCACCGACCGCCAGGATTGCCCCGGACCCGCTGAGGGTTTGGGCCGTGAGATAGATGCTTCCGCCGGCGCCGGCGCCTTCGCGTCCTCCAGAGCTGACGCCATTGGCACGCACGCTGCCGTCGAGGGTGAGTGTTCCACCCACGGTGAGGCGGATCGCGCCGCCTCCCACGTTGCCCACGTTGCCATACCAGGCAGCGCCGCCGCCGCCGCTGCCCAAGTCCACGGGCGCGCTCTCGGAACCATAGGCGCCGCCGCCCTTCCCGTAGTCCGCGTTCCCCGTCCATCCCCCGCGACCTCCGTAGCCGCCGCCGCCCCCGGCTAAGGGACCGCTAATGCCCGCGCCGGGACCGCTGAGCGAGCCGTAGCCTTTGCCGTCGGCGTTGATGACCGAGTTGCTGCTCAGATAGAAATCTCCCAGGGCGACCAGGTGGAATCCGCTTTGGCCGGCCTCGTGGCCGATCTGGCTGCCGGCGGTCACGGCGACGTTGTCGAAGGTGAGTGGCTGCTGCGGATGCACTAACGCGCCGTTGGTGATGAGCAGGTTGTAAAGCACTCCGGCTGGCCAGAAGGTGGCCGCGAGCGGGGTCACCGCGCTGTTGGTGGCGCTACGGTTGTCGATGATTGTGGTCCCGATGCTGGCCGCGGCCGTTTTCCGATAAATCGTTCCCGCCCCGCCCCAGCGAGTTGCTGCGGGGCCGCCGATGCCTCCGCCACAGGCGGAAACGGTTCCCACAAAACTGTCGTGGCCGTAGTGGAGCGCCACTCGGCCGCCGCCGCCCGCAGCACTGCCGTAAGCGCCAGTGGCATCGCCGCCGTTGGCGCTGATGCGTCCGCCGCCGGTCAAGGTGTCGGTCGTGAGATAGATGCTGCCGCCCGAGCCGGCGCCGGCCCGGTAATCCGCGTTGCCTCCATTCGCGGTAATTGCGCCATTCACCGTCAAGACCCCGGCCACCGTGAACCGCAAGGCGCCACCGCCGGGGGCGCCGTTGGGCATGCCATACCACGCTGCGCCGCCGCCGCCACTGCCTGGATCGGTTGGAGCGGTGATGGAGCCATACGCCGGGCCGCCCGCTCCGGCGTTGCCACTGAGCGCGCCTATGCCTCCGTAACTCCCGCCCGCCCCATCGTACGGCGTGGTGGCGCCGGCGCCCGGACCGGCGACGTAGCCCAAGCTGTCCGCCGTAACCATCGCGCCTTGGTCAATGGTCACGTTCCCGCTGGCCGTGACGTGAAAGCCGGTCTGCTGTGGGTTCAAACTGATCTGGCTGTTGGAGCGCACGAGCAAGTCGCCCACACTGATCGGGGTTTCCAAATACACGCGCGCGCCCCTGGTTGCGTCAAGATGGAAGGGCACAACCGGATTGAAATCGGTGGCCTTGAGTCGAGTCCACGCGTTGGTGATGCCTTCGTTGTTGTCCACGAGCAACGAGCCGTGGCTGGCAGCGGCGGCTTTGGTGAAGATCGTTCCCGCACCGCCCCAACGCGTCGGAGCGGTGCCGCCGACTGCCCCGCCGCCCGCCGAAAGAGTTCCGCTGAAAACGTTGTTGTCGTAGTACAGCGCGATCCTGCCACCGCCGCCGGCGGCGCTGCCTGAAGCGCCCGTGGCGTTTCCGCCATCCGCCCGGATGCTGCCGCTACCGGCAAGCCTGAACGCGGTCAGATAGACGCTGCCGCCCGAACCGGCCCCGGCCCGGTAATCCGTGCTGCCTCCGTTCGCGGTGATCGTGCCATTCACCGACAAAACCCCGGCTACCGAAATGCGGATGGCGCCACCGCCCGCCGCTCCGTTGGGCATTCCATAAAAAGCGGCGCCACCGCCGCCACTGCCCAAGTCCGTGGGCGCCGTGATTGAGCCGTAGGGCAATCCGCTGGCGCCGCCTGAACCGCTCGTGGTGCCCATGCCGCCGTGGCTTCCACCCCCACCGTCGTAGCCGGTGGTGACGCCCGCGCCGGGCCCGACCAGAGAACCCAACGCTGAGACATCAATGCGGCTGGCGCCGTCCACTGTCAGATTCCCTGCGATGGCCAGATTCAACCGGCGGTCGGACTCACCGTTCGGCGCCCCGGAGTGCGTGAGCACAGCGCCATCGGTCAGCAGCAGCGAGGCGAAGCTGTGCGGCCCGTCCACCGTGAGCGTGCAGCCGCTCACGGTGATCTCCTGGCCGTCGTACGTCGTGTTGCCGACGCCGATGGCAGTGTTGTTGGTGAAGGTGATGGCCTTCGCACCTGCCAGGGGCAGCGTCAACGCGAGAGCGAGAAGGAGTGTTTGTTTCAGGGGATGCATGATTCGATGTCTGTGCATAAAGCTGGAACTCAACAACCGGCGCAGGCTGGCCCGCCGCCGGAGGAGCGGAATGGTTTCGTCTCGCAGCAGGCCGGCTGGGCAGAGTGTGGCCGCGAGCAGTTGAGACCTTGGGGCAGAGGAGCGCGAATATTCTTGTCCCCCCCGGCAAGGGAACGCTCCAAGGCCGACACGAATGTCGGCGCTCCGTTTCCGGACGGAAGGTGTGCCGCCAATCTCGTCGCCTTGGCTCTCGCAGAACTTCGAGCCTTCGCGCCTTCGTTGTTCAACTGCCGTTTTCAGGTTCAGAGGTCGCCGTCTGCGAGAGAATGGGCGGGGGCAATGCTTGCCACCCGCCCAGCGCAAGTGCCAGAGGCAGAATGCCCCTAACGGGCCACGCGGAAGAACATCGGCCCGGCGGACTTGGGCAGCGTCACCGTGTAACGGCCGTTGATCAGTTGCGGCGTCCCCGACACGGGCTGCCAGTTCGGATTGCCCAAATCGCTGGTGAACTGCGGAGCGTAGGCGCTGCCAAAAGTCACCCAACTCAGCTTGATCTCGCTTCCGGCCAACTCGACATGAAGCAGCGGTTGCACGTCCGCGCCGTTTCCGAATGATTCCTGGTACATCGGCACGGCGGGCAGACCCTTGCCGGTGGATTCGGCCCAGGTGCCGTTGAAGGTGTAGTAGGCGGCGAGGCCGGGTTCGTTACCAGCGAGCGGCCCGGTGAAGCGGTCGCGGATTTCCTGCGCCGTCAGGGCGCGATTCCAGAACCGCAGGTCGTCCACCGCGCCGTCGAGGAAGCGGCTGACCATGATGGGCAGCCGGCTGACCGGCAGGGGATCGGTGCAAGTGCCAACTCCAAGCAAGTCCCCGTTGAGGTAAAGCTTGAGATTGTCGACAGGCAGTGTGGCGTCGAACGTCATCGCGAGGTGGTACCAGACGCCGGGCTGGATCAGTCGCTGCTTGTCCTGAGCCTGGGTGTTTACACCAGCGGGAGCAACTTCAGCCTGGAACCAGCGGTTGCCAGAGCCGTCCTCCACCGCGGCCAGGCGGAAGATGGAATAGTTCACCACGCTCGCCGCGTCGCGCGCCACCAGGTCCGCGTTGAGGGTCGCCGGATCGAGCTTCACCCAGCATTCAATCGAGAGGGCGTTGGTGAAGTCGAGCGCGGGCACCCCGGGAATTTGCAGGTTGTCAAAGCGCACATACTTCGAGCCATCCTGGGCGAATTGGGCGGCGAAGTTGAGGCTGCCGGCGGGGGCTGCGGCCTGGGCGAAGCGACGATACAGCACATCCCAGTCTTTATCCGTGGACGTGTTCCAGAAACCAGACTGAGCCCAGTGGAAGCCGCCGCTGAAATCCGCCGCGAGCTGCGGCGTCGGCACGAGCAGCCAGCCCGAGTATCGGATCATCAGGTTGACAGGCGGTGTCCAGGTCACGCCCGAGTTCGTGGACCGTGCATACCAGGCGCCGCCCCAGAACAGATGCATCTTGGCGGGCGCGTTTGGCTCTTGGATCAGCCGCGGATAGGCAAAGCCCGCCGGATTGCCCTGATTGAAGTAACGGTCCGCCAGCAACACCGGGGCGGAGAAGGACGCGCCACCATTCACCGAGCGCGTGAGGTAAAGCTGGTTGTCGGTCGTGCCGAAGACCACGCAGACATTCGTGCCGTCGAGCGTCACGTCAAACTGTCCGTCCGCCGGGACTTCCTGGTCGGGATTGTTCATCGCCGGCGCGAGATTAACCGGCCCGCCAAAGGTCACCCCGGCATCGGTTGAGCGCCGCAGGAACAGTTCGCCAAACGTGGGCGTGCCGGTGATGTTCTCACGAATGAACAGAGCGACGACATTTGTGCCCTCGCGAGCGGCGCGGGGTTTATCCATGTGGTTGCCTCCAGCGAAGCCCACCGGGCGGTCTTCCAGAGGCGTGATGGTGAAGGTCGCGCCTGCGTCACTGGAACAAGCGATGTGTGCGGTGCCGTCGAACCAGAAACCACTCGCCTCGCCGCTGTCCCAAGTCAGGGTGACGTCGTTGCCCGACTGATGCAGCTCGGCAAGGTCAATCGAAGCCACCGAGTTGGTGAACATGGCGTACCCCTGCCAGGTCGCGCCGGCGTCCGTGGAGCGGAGAAACTTGATGGTGTTGGGATGCTCCAACCTGGAGAAAGAGACGGCGATGGTCGCCTTGCCCTCACTGGCGGCGATCAAGGCGTGATTGAAGTTCTCGCCAAATGCCGTATGGCCGAGCAGTTGCAGCGGCTCGAACGTCTCCCCGCCATCTGTGGAGCGGTAATACTCCAACCGCTGGCCGTCATCCGCGGAGGCGTGGGAAATCGTGATGAGATGCACGGTACTGCCATCCACCGCCATCCATTGCGGGCTGAAGGTGAACGTGGCGTCATCCTGCGCTTTGACGAGCGTCCACGGCTGGAAGGTCGCACCGTTGTCGGTCGAGCGCGCGACGTAAATGCGGTTGGTGTTAATGTCGTTCGTGCCCTTGGTGGAGGCGTGCCAGGCCACAATCGGACCATTCCACGAGAGGCCAAGCTGCTGCTCCTGATCGTTCCATTCGCTGCCATGCGTGGCTGTCGCAGTCAGGTTTTGGACAAACGCCGAGCCGTGCGGCTTGCCGCCGACCACGGTGATATGGACCGGCGTGGAAGCCACGGTTTGTGAGGCGCCGTATTTGGCGACCGCCTCCAGCGTGTAACTGCCCGCGGCGACCGTCGGCCAGGTGAAGGTGTAAGGAGTCTCCTCCCCGAAGCGCACCCCGGCGGATAACGTCCGCTTGCCCAGCGGGGCGGCGCCGTCCAGCACGGCGTTTAGTTTTCCGTCCGCGGCGAAAGTCAACGTGACGGTCACGGGCCCGCTGATGAAGCTGCCGCCACCATGGCTGAAGAATTCGCCAACGAAGACGCCCGGAGTGACATACTGGCCTTCTAACATGAAAAACTCCGCGAAGCCCGAGGCGCTATAGTCCATGCTCTCGCCAAACATGCCGCGCATCACGCTCAGGTGGCTGCCATCAGCGTAATCCCACTCGCCATGCGGATCCGGTTGCCCGGGCCCGAGCAAGCTGCCGTTGGCCAGGAAATCCAGGCCCGTGATCACCGCGCCGTCGTTCGTGACGACCGCCATCAGCGGAATGGACGCGCCGGCTATGAACCTTGCGCCATCCGCAGGCTGCGAAATACCTACTGCGGGCGTGGCTTCACTCTGGGCGGCCAGCCAACCGAGGCTTGCCGCCACCATCACGCCCAACCACTGGGCGCGGGCGCGTGGCCGCATCCGAAGCGAGGATGGCGCGGTAAATGTGGTGGAATGTGGGGATACCCTGGAGTATTGGGATGCGAACCGTGTGCTCATAGGCTTCTGACGCAGTGCAGAACGGGGAACGCGATTTTGATGCCGCCGACAATCAGCCTTTGCCAACCGGCTTCCGCCATTCGATTGTGTGTGCTATCCGCCGCCCATTGTGAAACGGCGACCTTGCCGCTTCGATCTTAACGCTGGGCGCTTTGAGGATAACAGTTCGCAGCAACCAGCATGGTGCGGCCAACCGGTTCTTGGCAACTTGCGCCTCTATTTTGCCATCACGGCAGACACTTCGCCCCCATCTGCACTTGAACACGAAGCTGATTGTTGTCTAGGCAGCACAACGCAGAGTCGCCGAGGCCCCAGAGTTTCGCAGAGCCGAGGCTTCTCCGCGTTTCTCCATGTGCTCGGCGTCTCCGCGTTCAGTCTGCATTCCGCAGCGGTTGCGGTTCCGTCGCGTTGGGCTACTTCAATTCCAATTCGTCTTTGCTGGGCAGCTTCGGGAACGCGGCATGCGGTTCGGTTTGATACCAGTAGGCGACCGAGGCGATGTCGTCCTTGAGCGGCAGGTAGCGGCCACCGGACATCCAGCCCAGCGCCTGGATCGTCACCTTCAGGTCTTTGTCAAAGCGCACCGGGTCGGTGATATGCCAGCGGTAAAGGCCGAAGCGTTGCTGCGCGTCATAGAGACCGTCGGGCCGGATGACTTGGGGCATGCCCGTGTAAGGACCGGAGAATTCCGTATAGCGGCGCTTGCCGTCGGGGCCGGCGGTGTCGAAGTTGTAGCTCCCGCAGAAGTAGTCCTCCGTGCCCGTGCCGCAGATGGTGGGGAACTCCTTGTCGCCGTCCATGTAGAACTTGATTTCGCCTTCGCCCCACCACCCGGTGCTGTGGACTTCCCACGCCATGTAGGTGCCCACGTAATGGCCCTTGCCCTGCACTCCGTCGAGGATCGTGTAAAGCCCAGCCTGCTTGAGCGGGTCTTCGCGGCGGAACTGGGCGTGGAAATACGCGGCGTCGTCCGGCACGGTCGTCAGCGTGTAGTCAATCTGGTAGTAAATCGTGATCTGGGCCTCGTCGAGATTCTCGATGGTCACCTTGGCCTTTTTGCGGAAAGGCATTTGCCAGTAGGAGTTGAAGGCGCTACCGGGGTTCACACAAACCGCGAGCGAGTTGATCTGGCAATAACGCGCCCAACCGCAGGCGAAGAAGTCGCCCAGCGGCACTTCCACGGAGGGTTCGGTTTCGCCGTCCCAGTAGAAACGGAGGATCATCCAACGCGTCCGGTCGAGGGGCGCAGGCGTGAGCCAGATGTGTTGGATGCAGCCCGGACCGTCAATCTCGGCGAGGGTGAAGGTCTGCTTGGCGGGAATGCGGACGTAGGGCGACACCTTCCAACCTTGGCCGAGATCCCGCGCGGCGGCCTTGGCCGGACCGTCGGTGGACATGGCAGCCTTGCCTTTTTCGCCGGTGAAGTTCTCGGGCGAGATGGAGCGCGACTTGGCGTCCGAGAGTTTGTAGAGATTGCCGATGCTGCTGCCGATCCCGTTGAAGGGTGCTTCGGCGGCGATGAGGGTGAATGCCGCGAGGCTCGCGGCGGCGAGTGTGAGCACGAAGGGGCGATGGACTGGTTTCATGGGGTTGAGTGTGAACAAGGTCAATCTGGTTGTTACCGATCAGGACATCTGAGAGCGGAGTCTGGGCGAGCCCGGCCGTTTTGGCAAACAAACATCGCCCCGCGTGCGGCAGCCCAGCAACACCGGCAAAGCCGGCCCCATCAGCAGCCCGCGCGGAATGCAGGCCGGATCAGGCTTTTTCCTCGATCAACTCCCGGCGGGCGCCGGTCAGCAGTTGCTCGATGAAGCTGGTGTTGTAAACACCGCGGCGGAAGTTTGGGTCCTGCAGGATCGCCTGTTGGAAGGAAATGGTCGTCTTGGGACCGGTAATCATGTATTCAGCGAGCGCTCGGCTCATCCGGTCCATTGCTTCACTGCGGTCCTTGCCGTAGGTGATCAGCTTGCCGATCATCGAATCGTAGTGCGGCGGGATCGTGTAGCCGGCATAGACGTGGCTGTCCACGCGCGTGCCGCGCCCGCCGGGCTGGTAATACATCTCCACGCGGCCCGGGCTGGGGCGGAAATCGTCGAACGGGTCTTCGGCGTTGATGCGGCACTCGATGGCGTGGCCTTTGAACTGAATGTCGCTCTGCGACAACTTCAGCGGCTCCCCCATCGCGATCATGATCTGTGCCCGAACGAGGTCAACCCCGGTGACTTCCTCGGTGATCGGGTGCTCGACCTGAATGCGCTTGTTAACTTCCAGGAAGTAGAACTTCCCTTTCTCATCCACCAGGAACTCGACGGTGCCGGCGTTCGTGTAATGGGCCAGTTCGGCGATCTTCACGGCGGCCTTGCCCATGTCTTTGCGCAAGCTCTTGAACTTGCCTTCAATGAGCGGCGACGGCGTCTCCTCGATGACTTTCTGGTTGCGGCGCTGAATGGAGCAATCCCGCTCGCCCAGGTGAATGACGTGACCTTTCTGGTCGGCGAGGATCTGGAATTCAATGTGGCGCGGGTTCTCGATGAACTTCTCGATGTAAACGCCGGAGTTGCCGAACGCCTTTTCCGCCTCCGTGCGCGCGGTGTGGTAGCCCTTGACGAGCGACACGTCGTTGTGGGCGACGCGCATGCCCCGCCCGCCGCCGCCGGCAACGGCCTTGATCATCACCGGATAGCCGATGCGTTTGGAAATCGTGAGGGCGTCCTGCTCATTCTCCACGATGCCCTCCGAGCCGGGCGGGACCGGCACGCCGGCCTTTTTGGCCAGGGCGCGGCTCACAGCCTTGTCCTCCAAAGCCGTCATCGCCTGGGAGCTTGGGCCAATGAACCGGATGTTGCAGCTATCGCAAACGTCGGCGAAATGGGCGTTCTCTGACAGGAACCCGTAACCGGGATGGATCGCGTCCACGTCGGCGATCTCCGCCGCGCTGACAATCCGGTCAATCCGCAGGTAGCTCTCGCTGGCCGGCGCCCGGCCGATGCAGATGGCTTCGTCGGCCATCTGCACGTGCATGGAGTTGGCGTCCGCCTCGGAATAGACCGCCACCGTGCGGATGTTCAGTTCCTTGCAGGCACGAATGATCCGGACGGCGATTTCGCCTCGGTTGGCCACCAGAATCTTTTCAAACATGCGGTTGGATGGGGCTTCTGACTCGCGTTGCGGGACTTCCGTTTCCCGTCCGCGTGCCGTTCCGCGTTCAACTCACGTCGGGCGGAGACGGAACAGCGGTTGGCCGAATTCCACGGGCTTGGCATTCTCCACCAGTGCCTCGGTAATGACACCTTTCGCCTCGGCCTTGATCTCGTTCATCACCTTCATGGCTTCGATGAGACAAACCACGGTGTCCGGACCAACCTCGGTGCCGACTTCGACATACGGAGCAGACTCCGGCGAGGGACAGCGATAAAACGTCCCTATCATCGGCGATTTCACCTCCGCCTGGGGCTCGGCCGCTGGAACCGGGGTGGTCAAAGCCGCAACAGGGGGTGCCGGTGCGGCGGCTTGGGGGAGCGCAGCCTGTGGCACCGGGTAGATGACCGCCGGTTCCTCGCCCGCAGTCGCCGCGCTTCCCCCGTTGGCACCGCGCTTGAGCCGGATCTTGAAATCCTGCCGCTCCAGTTCAAACTCCGAGACGGAGTTCTTCTTCATCAGGTCAATGATTGCCTTTATGTCTTTCAGGTCCACAATTCGTGCCATCTTGCCTCAACCACTTGGCTGAGGTCTTTTCTCAGAAGCAAAGCGCGGAAGCCGAACTTGCACTTCGCTCTAGCGCTCCGTGATTCGCGGGAGTTTAGAGCCAGCACCCAGTTGGGTCAAGGCGTGATCCTCGGCAGGACTTCCTTGTATGGCCCGTCCGGACCTTTAGACGGCGCTGTCAGACACGACGTTCGGTAACGCTAATGGCCGCTTCAAGCCCCAACACATAGGAGAAAGCTCCAAAACCGCAGATCTGCCCCCGGCAAACCGGCGCGATTACAGACTTGTGACGAAACTCCTCCCGGGCGTGGATGTTCGAGAGGTGGATTTCAATGACTGGCATACCGACAGCGCTGATGGCGTCGCGCAGAGCAATGCTGGTATGAGTGTAGGCGGCGGCGTTGAGGACGATTGAGTCAAACTTGCCCTTGGCCTCTTGAATCCAAGCCACCAATTCTCCCTCCACGTTTGACTGGCGGAACTCCACTTCCACACGCAGTTGCTCTGCACGATTCCGGACCAGAGCTTCGATGTCTGCCAAAGTGGTGCGGCCATACACCTCCGGTTCACGCTGGCCAAGCAAGTTCAAATTCGGTCCATTGAGGAACAGGGTCTTCATGTTTGGGTCGGCAGTCTAGTCGCGTTGCGACGGAGTGTCGAATCGTTTGCGGCCCCCGCCACAAGCCAGCCCAGCATGGTAAAAGCCGTCCAAGCCAGCGCGGGAATGTAGAGTCCGAACTCGACCATCCCTTGCAGCGCCCAGCCCAATGTTCCCAGCCAAACCGCGTATTGCTCCCAAGAGCCCGAGGCCCAAAGCAATTTGCCGGAAATCAGCAACCCGCCGAGAATTAACCCGCAATACAGCAGGAAACCCGGCCACCCCGAGTCGGACGCCTGCTGGAGATAATCGTTGTGCGTCAGGCGCGCCATCTCGGACTCGGGCTTCTTGATTCCTTGGTAGGCCCGGGAAAACGTGCCCGGCCCGGTGCCAAGCATGGGATGGGATGCCGCCGTCTGCCAAGCCGCCCGCCAGTAGTCAAACCGAGCCACAACGCTCGTCGCGCCGCGTTGAAAGAAACCGGCGTATCGGGCAGCGAACCCCGCCATGCCGAATACCAGCACAGCGATCACGATGCCGGTCTTGATCTGCCGGTTGAGTGGCGATCGCAGGAGCGTTATCACGGCCAGCACCAAGGCCAGAAGCCAGCCCGATTTCGACCCGGACCAAAACAGACACGCCATCGCGCCCAGCCCAAAGGCACTCCCGGCGAACCAGCGGGCTGCGGGTGTGAGACGCCGGGTCGTTGCGAGAGTTACTAGGCAGGGTGGCAGCACGAGCAAGATCGCCCCGGCGAGCGAGTTTGGATAGAAGAGCGTGGAACTGATGCGCCGGCTTTCCGCCTTCTTCAGCAATCCCGGGTTGACCGTCCAACCCTCCGGCGTGCGGAACAACAGTCCGTCCCGTTCCATCTGGGTCACCTGATCGGGCGGCAAATCGCGCCAATGGCTTTGTTCGTTCTTCAGAAGAAACGCCTGGGTCTCAGCCTGGCCGCGGAAGCGTTGGTCCACGCCGACCAAGATCACCAACAGCATCGCGGCGATGACCAGTCCCCAAAGTCCGCCCAGCGAAGTCGCCCGGCCCAACGCGAAATAGCCGATGTAAAAACAAACCACGCAAGCGGCAAAATGCCGCAAGGTCAGCCCCGTCAGGACTCCATCCACAGTCGTCGTGGCCGCCAGAAGCTGCCAGCCCAGCCACGCCAATGGCAGCACGACCAGCCAGCGATGTTTGCCGATCCGCCACCGGGCCAGCGCGGCGCCGGAAATCGCGAGGATCGCCAACAAACCGCAGCCCATCGCAACGGGCCATTGAGCAATGGCCCACTCGTAACCGTCCTTCGGCCACGTGATTTGCCGCTCCATGATCACGGCGTTGCCGAATTTCAGCAGCGCCAAGCCGAGAAACACGCCGAAGAGCCGGACAAACCCGTTGACCAACCGCCCGGCTTCCGGGCCACTCGGCGGGGGGGACTTCAAGCTCATGGAGCGCGTGCGCGTTGGCCGCCGTTCAGAGGTGCAGCTTGAGCAGGCCGACTTCGAGTGCCAGCGGTTCCTGGACGTTCGTGTGGAGCAGACGTTGCGTGGCCTCGATCGTGCGCAGATTCTCGATCGCCTGGCGCGGCGTGAGCCGCTGCGCCAAGCGCGGTGTGCCGGCCAGTTGCGGGAACGACAAGCCCTCTTGCGTCGGGCGCAAACAATGCAGCCAGACATCGCGCAGCCACCACTGCACCGCCAGCAGCAACTCGCTCCGCCGCCGCCGATATTCCGCCTCGATGGCTGCGGCGAGTTCGTCCTCCCACTTGTCGCGCAGGTCCTTGTCTGCGTCTTCGTAACGCTCTAGTGGCGAGCGCTCGCTCAGGCGCTTTTCGATCTCCGCCTTCATCTCCGCCAAGCGGCGCAGCAGTGCGTCCATCAGCCGGTACCGGCTCAGCAGGCTCTTCTGTTCCGTCGCCGCCAGATCGCTGAAGCGGGTCAACCAATCCGCCATCGCCGCGTCCAGGCGTCGGACGCCCGCCCCGCCAAAACTCAGCCGCAGGCAGCGCGAGACAATGGTTTCGAGCAGGCGCGAGGGATCACTCGTCAGGAGAATGAGCACGGACTTCGGAGGCGGTTCTTCCAAGGTTTTGAGGAACGCGTTTGCCGCCTGCGGATTCAGGCGGTCCGCCGCCACCACCACCGCGACCTTGAACTCGGCCTCGTTGGGCTTGAGATAAACCTCCCGGCTCAGTTCGCGAATCTGCTCGATCGTGATGACGCGGCTCTTCGATTCCGGGCGCACCCAATGCACGTCGCCGTGGTTTTCGCCGTCAATCTTGCGGCACACGAGACAGGCATCGCAACAGTCCGTGGCGGGCGCGTCGGGCGCGGGGCGGACGGGGTGCTGGCAGTTCAATGTCTTGGCGAGCGTGCGGGCGAGTGCCTCCAGTTCATCAAGTTGCTGGCCGGTGAAGAGGTAGGCGTGGCCCAGGCGCCCGCGCGCCAGCGAGCGTTGCAGCAACTGCACGCCCTGCTCCCGTTCCTGAAAGTCTCTGAACGCCATCGCGGGGATCATACTCCGCAGAGGCGGAGGTGGTGACAAGAAAGTTATCGGCCAAACCGCATCGCTCCCATCGCCCCGCCTGGCCTTCTGCCGACCGAGAGCTGCGACGAATGACTGCTCACCTCACAATTCCTTTACATCTCCTTTACGTCGGTGTGGCACATCCAGTTCCTCCGTTGTGCTACAGAATCCGGCGTGAAGCAGAACGCGCCAGATCACCATCGCCAACCCATCGGAGGAATTATGAAGAACCAAATCGCCCTCTTCGCGGTGTTCGCCGCCAGCCTCTCGGCCATTGCCCAAAGCCAGCCGAGCCTTCCCACCAACCCGCCCGCCCCTGCCATCCTTGTGCGCGAGGCGCGCTACGACGCCACCCTCGGCGAGCAGGACGCGCGGTTCACCGTGGAACTCGACGCCGAGTGCGCCGGGAAAGCCGGCGGCTCGCTCGTCGTCGTGGAGGGCGAGGTGGCGTTCGTCCCGGCCAAACTGCCCGACCCTCTCTCCGTCACGCGCGAGGGCAACCGCTACATGCTCGTGGCCGCGCGCGGCGGGCGCATTCGGTGCAAGTTGGATTTCGTGGCCAGGATTCAGCGCGTCGAGCCGTGGAACCAGGTTTCGTTCGTCGGCCCGGCGGCGGCCATTGCCTCCGTCACCGCCCAGGCCGGCGGTGGGGGCATGGAGGTGCAATTGTTGACCGGCACGGTGGTGGAAACCACCCAAACCAACGGCGTGTCGCGCGTGCGCGGCCTGCTGGGGGCGGACCGCACGGTGTCGCTCCGCTGGCAGGGGAAGGTCGCCGAGGTCGCCCGCAAGACCCTGCTCACGGCAGACTCAACCATCACGGCGCTGGTCACGCCCACGGTCGTCAAATACGCGACGCGGATTCGCTACGACATTCTGCAAGGCAACGCGCCGCGCCTCACGCTCGCGCTCCCGGCTTCGCACGCGCTCACCCGGCTCGTCGGCGACCAGATTCGCGATTGGCACGTCACCGCGGCATCGGCATCCATCCTGTCTCCATCCAACGACGCCCAGATCCTCACCATTGAATTCATCAAACCCGCCGAGCGGCACACCGAGTTGACCCTCTTCTCGGAGCAAACGCTCGACAGCGCCACCGGCGCCGCGCGACTCGCTCCGCCGCAGCCGTTGGAGGTGGAGCGCGACACCGGTTTGCTCACGCTGAACGCGGAAGACATTGTCGCCGAGACGGATTCGCTGGCCGGCCTGCGTCAGGTCAACGCCCCCGGCGGCGCGCTCGCGGCGTATCGCTTCAGCAGCCGGCCCTTCACGCTCGCCCTCCGGCTCCAACGCGTCGCGCCGCGCCTCGGCGTCGAGGACCGCATCACGACGCGCTTGGAAGAGAAGCGCCTGATGATCGCTCACCGTCTCTCGCTCACTGTCGAGCAGGCGGGCCTTTACGCCCTCGAACTCCACCCCCAGGCCGGTTTGACGGTCGCCGAGGTGCGCGGCGAAGGCGTGGAAGATTGGAAAGTCGCGAACGGCAAGTTGTGGGTGAACTTCGCCAGCCGGCTGCTCGGCCCGCGCCAACTTGACGTGCAACTGGAGCAGGCGCTTCAGACGTTCCCCGAGTCCATTCGCGTCGCGCCGTTGCGCGTGGCCGGCGCCGTGAAAGAAACCGCGCATATTGGAGCCGCCTCGTCCGCCGGCATCCGGCTGAAGGTTGGCGACCTGTCCGGTCTGCGCGAAGTGCCCGTGAACCGCCTGGCCGACCGCTCCGACGAATTGCTCGCGTTCGTCGCGGACCAGCCGGACTGGCAACTTGCGTTGGCGAGCGAACGGCTGGCGCCGCGCATCGTGGCCAGCGTGTTCAATCTGGTGACAATTGGCGACGGCTTGGTGGGCGGCAGCGCGACGATCCGCTATGGCATCGCGAACCAGGGCGTGCAGGAGTTCCGCGTTCGCCTGCCCGCGCACTGCAAGAACGTCGAGTTCACCGGCCCGAACATCCGCCGCCGCGAGCAGAGCGGAGACACCTGGACGATCGGCTTGCAGGACAAGGCGTGGGGCGGCTACACGCTGGTCGTCACTTACGATTATCCGTTTGATCCCCAGGGTGCGACTTTGCCCGTGGCGGGCATTCACGCGCTGGAGGTCGAACGCGAAACCGGCTCGGTGGCGAT
>CAZJTM010000120.1:0-14904 GCA_964548925.1 uncultured Verrucomicrobiota bacterium
TGAGGCCGTGGAGGAATTCCCAGAGGTCGGGCAGGCCGTTGGCGTTGGCATCGTGCCGCAGGGCGACCTGACGGGTGAGGTTGCCGTTGCCGTCATAGACGTAGGCGAGCGACAGGCCGCGATCGTATTCCCCGCCCACGAGCCGGTCGGTGCGGTCGTAGTAAAACCGGTTCGTGCCCGCGCCGGTGACGAGCGCGAAATCGCTGCGCGTGGCGCTGGTGGAAAACTTGTGGCGCGGATCGAGCGCGCCGCCGTGGGCGAGATTCCACTGGTATTCAGCCAGATTGGAAAACCCGTCGCCATCGTAAGTGCGAGTGCGAAGCGTTTGATTGGGATCGCGCTGGGTTTTGAGGCGCAGCAACGGGTCGTAGGTGTATTGCCACTCGAAGTTGTCCTGGTTGCGCTCCAGCAAGCGCTCATTGCGCGGTCCGTATGCCATCACGTAATGGCCGCCGAGCGCGTCGGTGATGTTGGTGATGTTGTTGCTGCCGTCGTAATCGTAAAGCCAGTCGAAGCCCTCGGCGTCGCGCCAGCGGGTCAAGTGCCCGCGTCCGTCGTAGAAATGGAGCGAAGGAAGGCCGTTGGGCGTGATGATCTGCGAGATGCGGCCCGCGGCATCGAACGCGGTCTGGCGCGTGTTGCAGAGCGGGTCGGCCTCGGCGGTCACGCTGCGGCGCGGCTTGGCCGCCGCCCTTGACGCGCAACCGTAGGCGGACCAGCGGTGCTTTGCGCCTGTGGCAGACGACGAAACCGGGCTGCGTGCTGCAGCAGGGGTGCGTTTGTTCGCCCCATCGGCCTGGCGCTGCGCGATCTCCGCTTCCCTGTCGCGGCTCATGAGTTCCAAGCCCAAGGCCACGCTGACGGTCGCAATGCTCTGCTGGAGTCCCAAGATCAGATCCAGCATCGGGAGGGTTTCCTCCGAGCGAAGGGGTTCAGACGCTTTGGTACTGGCTTCCGCCAGCCGATTGCGGTTCTGTGCTTTCATGCGTTTGGGGAATGGCAAATCGGCGGCGGCGGGGCATGGACTTGGGACGAAACCTCCGCGACAGCGTCTTGACTCTTGCAGCGCAACTTTCCATGCCCATCGAGGCTTTGAGGTTGCGAAACCATAATTCGATGTGCCAGCGCCGGGAATCCCGGCTGGCAGACGGGAACCCGCTTTACAGCCGGGGGCGGGTGCGCAACTCTTGCCCCATGAAGACGCGCTACTTCTTCCTTCTCATGATCGCGGCGGGGATGCTGCTTGCTCCGTCACCGGGCCGGGCGGCGGACTCTCCAGTCAGCAAGAGCCAGGCGCCGGGAGCCGAGTTTGCGCAAGCCATTTCCACCATCACCGGCGTCGCCATCTCGCCGCTGCTGGGGACGAGCGCCTATGGCGCGGTGCATTACTTCCGCACGCCCGCCGAGAAACGCGCCAACCTCCCTTGGTTCGCGCAACCGACCTTCTGGATTCCCGCCCTGCTGCTCGTCGGCCTCGTCGCCGCCAAGGACATCTTCGGCACGGCGGCGCCGACGGCGCTCAAGAAGCCGTTCGACATCGCCGAGGCGGTGGAGAACAAGGTCAGCGGGCTTGTGGCGGCGGGGGCGTTCGTGCCGTTCGTGGTCACGGTGTTCGGCGACACCGCGACCCAAACGGCCACGCTCAGCTCGCTGGGTTTCGCCGCCGCGGACCTGTCGTGGCTCTATAACGCCCTCATGGTGCCGATCGGTATCA
Organism: uncultured Verrucomicrobiota bacterium; assembly: GCA_964548925.1. Lineage (GTDB taxonomy): Bacteria > Verrucomicrobiota > Verrucomicrobiia > Limisphaerales > MWDV01 > MWDV01. The sequence goes on from CAZJTM010000120.1 coordinate 1,715, forward strand.
TCGCGTTTGTCATCGTTTGGTTCGTGGGCAACGCCATCAACGTGCTAATCATTCTGAGCCCGTTCACGACCGTGGATACGGCGCTGAAATCGGCGCGCCTGGCAATCTTCGCCACTGTGCCGGCGACGGCTTACGTCAACCCGTGGCTGGGCGCGGCGTGGGCGTTGATCATCATTTTCATCTGCTACTGCCTCGCTGGGTGGTCGTTCCGGCTGACGCATTTCGGCACGGTGTTTATCTGGGATTACCTCACGCTCCGTCGCAAACGCTTCGCGGTGGACCCGACGGCGAACAAGGTCTTCTTGGCCCGGAAGCTGAACAAGGCGCCGGTGCGCACCTACGGCAAGCTGGTGAAGAATGAAAAGGGCCGCTTGGTGCTGAACTATCGTCCGTGGCTGATTTTGCCACGGCGTTCAGTGGAACTGCCCGAGGGCCAATACGAGGCCGGCTGTGGCGCGTTTTACTCCGAACTGCTGCTCGTGCAAGGCGACGACACCCGAACCATCGTGCATCTGCCGCCGCGTTATCGCGGGCACGAGGCCGAGTTGGTGAAGGCTTACGAGCTGGCCGGCACGCGCGAGGTGGGGTTGCGCGCCATGTGGACCTGGTTGAAAGGGATGTTTGGTTTCCGGAGGCCACTGGAGACGGTGGCGTAACCGGGTTCGCCGGCTTGATTCCTGGTGGCAAGTTGTCAGACTCAGGCTGTGACGAGCACCGGCTTTTCGACCACGACTTTCCTGCACAAATCACGTTCGCACGCGCAGCGGCTCGGCACTGTACTCGCGCTCTTCGTCTTGATCTGCACCGGCCCGGCCCGGGCGCAGTCCGCCAGCGAGAGAGTGCTTTACACCTTCAAGGGCGCGGCCACGTCCGACGGGGCATCCGTGTATTCCGGCCTTGTGCTGGCGGGTGATGGAAGGCTCTACGGCACGACGTGGGGCGGCGGCAGCCGGGCCGGGGGAACGGTGTTCGGGATCAACCCCAACGGCAGCGGTTATGCCCGCTTGCGGAGCTTTGGCAACGGCACGGATGGAAGTTCGATCTTCGCCGGCCTGGTTCAGGCGGTGGATGGCATGCTGTACGGCACGACCTACTACGGCGGCATCTCGAACGCGGGCACGGTTTTCAGGATCGGCACCGACGGCAGCGGCTACCAGATTCTGCGCCACTTCACCGACACGCCCGATGCCTCGCATCCACGGGCGGGCCTGATTCAAGGCCGGGACGGCTGGCTTTATGGCACGACGCTCTACGGCGGGATCACGAATCAGGGAACCGTCTTCAAGATCAGCTCTGACGGCAACGACTACGCCGTGCTGCACAATTTTATGGGGAACTTCGTTGATGGGGCGCTGCCTTATGCGGGTCTGCTCCAAGGCCACGATGGGGCGCTGTATGGCGTGACCGGCCAGGGCGGCAGCACTCTCTTGGGTACGGTGTTTCGCCTTAACACGGACGGCAGCAGCTACCAGATTCTGCACACGTTTGAATCCGGCAAGGGCTACTGGCCTCGGGGCGCCTTGATGCAGGGAAGCGATGGCAGGCTCTATGGAACGACTTATTCCGGTGGTCCGACCAACGGCGGCGGCGTGGTGTTCCGGCTCGGGACCAACGGACTCGACTACACCGTGCTGCACGCCTTCCCCGGCGGCGCGCAACCGTGGTGTCAACTGGTTCAAGCAAGCGATGGGCTGATTTACGGCACGACCGAGGGAGCGGGCGACGACAAAGGGGGCACCGTCTTTCGATTGCGCCCGGACGGGAGCGATTTCGCAGTGTTGCACAATTTCCCGTTTGCGTCACAGACGGATGGTTCAGGGCCGGTGGCGGGCCTGACCGTTGGCGACGGAGCGTTGCTCGGCACGACTCGGAGCGGCGGCGTCGGCATTGGGGTGTTCGGCACGGTCTATCGGCTCGTGGTGGCACCGGCGATGAACATCTCGCTTTCGGCGCAAGGTCCACGTGTGACGCTCACGGGCCTTTCCGGCCAGTCCTGCCGGCTGGAATCCACGACCAACTGCGCCGACTGGTCGCCGCACGCCAACCTGGTTCTAACGGACGGCAAGGCTGAATTCGTCGAAACCGACCTTGCGAGCGCACCGTCGCGGCTGTATCGAGCCATGTCAGAGTGACGAAAGTCGCCGCGGCACGCCCAAACCCGGTGCAGCATCCGGCGATTTTTTCTCCCCGTTTGAAAGGGTCTTCCCGCTCCCCGCGAAAGGCGATTACCCCGGTGGAAGGAAGCGAGAAGTCCGAGATGCCGCACCGCCCGGCATTTTGCTGAAGGAACTTCTTGCAAGCGCTCCCTGGGCTGGGCAGTTGTTTCTGGGGCGTGACGGAGTCAGTCGCTGTCGCCATCAGGTCGTAGGCAGCGGATGGGTTTGGTGCGTGGCGGAGCGCCAGTGGGATGGCGTTGGGAGGCGACGGGGACTTGGCCGTCGCCGCCGCCGCGAGTCCGCACCATGTCTTTCAGTTTGCGCCGACTCACATCGGCGGCTGCGGAGATTTGAAACTGGCTCTCGGGTAATCGCCTCACGAATTGTGCATTTCGGCACTGAGACCATTGGCTCCCCACACCGCGCATTCCCATTCAATTCGGGATGGGGGCACCAACTCCTTTTCATCCGATCCAGCACTGACACCGCTGAATCCAGAGCCTGTCGGCCTCACATCTGTTCCAGCGTTTCGATTCCCAGTACCTCAAGGCCCTGCTTCAGCACCTGGCCGGTAGCCTCGCAGAGTGCGAGACGGCTGCCGCGCTCGGGCGCGGCGGCTTTCAGGACGGGGCAGTGCTCGTAGAACCGCGTGAAATGACCGGCGAGGTCGTATAGGTAATTGCAGAGATAGTTGGGCCGGTATTCCTCCGCCACCGTCTCCAACACAAAGCCGAAGTTGACGAGATGCCGGGCCAGCGTGATCTCTTCGGGCGCTGCCAAGCGGATTTCGGATTTCGGGTTCCGGACTTCGGATGCCTCAATCCCGCCCTTGCGGAAGATGCTCTGGATGCGCGCGTAGGCGTATTGCAGGTAGGGCGCCGTGTTCCCGGAGAGTGACAACATCTTGTCCCAACTGAACACGTAATCGCTCTGGCGGTTCGGCAGCAGGTCGGCGTATTTAACAGCGCCGAGACCGACAACGCGGGCGATTGCTCTCCGCTCGCTTTCGGGCAGTTCCGGGTTTTTCTCGGTGACAACCTTGAGGGCGCGTTCCTCGGCTTCGTCCAGGAGGTCCGCCAGCTTCACCGTTTCACCGCTCCGCGTCTTGAATGGCTTGCCATCGTCGCCGAGGATCGAGCCGAACCAGACGTGCGCCAGTTTCATCTCAGAGCGCGTTGTGGCCAGCTTGCTTGCAGAGCCTGCTGGAGAATGATCTTCCGGCGGGACGCCGGAAGCCCGTTGGGAGGAAGCACGTTGCCACTTGCGGAACGCGGCAAAAACTTGCTGGAAGTGCAGTTGCTGGCGTCCGTCGGTCACGTAGATGATTTCATCCGGCCGCCAGGTCGCGAGCCGGTAAGCCAGTGTGGCGAGGTCGGTGGTCGTGTAGTTGAACCCGCCATCGCTCTTCCGCACCAGCGCGGGCGTGGCTTTCAGGGGGCCCGCGTCGGCGGGATCGTCAAAGAAGATCACCTGCGCGCCGTCGCTTTCGCGGGCGATGCCTTTGGCGACCAGGTCGGCCACCAGCGCTGGGAGACGCGGGTTATAGAAACTCTCGCCCAGCGTGTGATCGAACCGCACGCCGAGCCGGCGGTAAATCGTGTCGAACTGCGTTTGGGACAGGGCAATCATCTCGCGCCAAAGGGCGAGGTTCTCGGCGTCTCCGGCCTGAAGTTTGACGAGTTCCTGACGCGCAGCTTCCAGGGTGGCGGGGTTCGTTTTGCACTCGGCACTGATTTTCTTGTAGAGCCGCTCCATCTCGGCGATGGGGTCGGTCTGCAGGGCGGTGCGGTCGAGTTCGCGTTTCCACCCGACGAGCAACATGCCGAACTGGGTGCCCCAATCGCCAATGTGATTGTCCGTGATCACGCGGTGGCCCAGCAGCCGCAGCGTGCGCGCGAGACAGTCGCCCAGAATCGTGGAGCGGATGTGGCCGACGTGCATGGGCTTGGCGACGTTCGGGGAACTGAAGTCCACCACGACCGTTCGCGGCGGGGCGACGCGCTCGAGAAAACAGGTCTCCTCCCGCAGCGCATCGGACACGGCGCGGGCGAGCGCGTCGGCCTTGAGGCGGAAGTTCAGAAAGCCGGCGCCGGCAATTTCGATCGTCTCGCAAACGTCCGCCACCTCCAGCCGGGACAGCACGTCGGCGGCGACCTGGCGGGGGTTCAGCTTCCGCTGTTTCGCCAGCCCCATCAGGGCGGAGGTTTGGTAATCGCCGAACTTGGGATCGGGACAGGGCCGCACGCACACGCCAGTGAGGTCGGCGTCCGGGAGGACGGCGCGGACGGCGATGTGGAGGCGGCGTTCAATGGTCTTGTGCGGGAGCATGGTGGGGGTGGTTCGTTACACGGTTGAATCGTCGAATCGTTGAGCCGGCTCGGCGATTCCACGGTTCAACGATTCAACGATTCCACGGTTTGCGCGCCTTCACTTCCTCCCCGTGCTCTCCTTGATGATGGCGAGCATGGTTTCGGCATCCGGGGCTTGTTCGAGGGCTTTCCGAAATTCCGCCTTGTGCAGCAGCTTGGCGATGTTCGCCAGGGTGTGGAGATGTTTCTGAAACTGGCCTTGGGGGACGAGAAAGAGCATGACGAGCTTCACGGGCTGGTTGTCGAGCGCCTCGAAATTGACGCCCGCCTGCGAACGGCCGAGCGCGCCGACGACCTCCTGGATCAGGTCGGTGGAGGCGTGGGGAATGCCGATCCCAAACCCGATGCCCGTGCTCATGGAATTCTCGCGCTTGCGCACGACCGCCGAGACGGCATCGCGGTGCTCGGGCTTGATCTTGCCCGTGTCCACGAGGACGCCGATCAGTTCGTCAATGGCTTCCCACCGGTTGGCGGCGCGCAGCTCTGTGACGATCTGGTCTTTGCTCAGAATGTCCACCAAGTCCATAACCCTCAAACGACCGTAGCATTTCGCCTGAAGCGGCGCGGCAGATCAAGAGCGAAAGCGCAAATTGGTCAATTGTTTTGTCGGGCCAGGGCTGGGCCGCGCTCCCGGGCGGCGGCCCGCGGGCAGACCGCGCCCGTGCGCCCGGTCGGCTGGGTTGCCCGCGTCGCGCGCGGCCAGCTTTGCCTGTGGTCAGCGGCATTGCGGGGCAAGGATGCGGACCATCGTAAAACGACGAACCCACGGACTGGAGAGCCGGATGCGTGGAATCCGCCCTCCCGGTTCGGAGGGAGGGGCAAGGTTAATCCCTTGTCTCTACCCTGTTGGGGTGGGGGGCGTGGTGTTGGGCGAAGTTTGCGTTGCGACACTCCCTTCGCGTATTGTCCCGGCCAAACATGACGATTCGCCAAGCCAGCTTGGCCGACGCGCAGGTCATTGCCGAGTTTAACCTGCGGCTCGCGGCGGAAACCGAGCAGTTGCGTTTGGATCCCGAAACCGTGAATGCCGGGGTCGCGGCGATTCTTGCCGACCCGGTCAAAGGCATTTACTTCGTCGCGGAAATCGAGGGCGTGGTGGTTGGGCAACTCATGATCACCTACGAATGGAGCGATTGGCGGAACGGCAACTTGTGGTGGATTCAGAGCGTGTTTGTGAAGCCGGAGTTCCGCGGCCGGGGTGTGTTCCCCGCCTTGTTCAAGCACCTGGAGGGGTTGGCCCGCGGCAATCCAGGAGTGGCTGGCCTGCGCCTCTATATGCACGCCGAGAATGAGCGCGCCCGCCGAACCTATGAGCGGCTGGGCATGAACCACTCCGACTACGAGGTTTTCGAGATGGACTTCGTCCTGCCACACCGATGAACACTCCGCGATCGGCTTTCGTCGCTGCAAGACGGATGAGTTATCGTGGCACTTCAAGCGTCGCGTCAGCGTCTGGAGTGCGCGTGCTTGAGCACCGCTTTGGGTGGCGGGGCCTTCTTCTGGTCCGTGCGTGGCTCGCGGGCAAACGAAAGCGGCGGTCAACCGCACGCACTCCAGACGCTGGCGCGACGTTTGATCCGCCGATCCAGCCTGAGCAGATGTCACCTTCCGAGGCTCTGACCGAACCTTCATGAAACCCGCCGCCTGCAAGCTCCGCTCCATGACCATCGCCGACTACGACGCGGTGCTTCGGCTGTGGCAAGCCACGGAAGGCGTGGGCCTGAACGAATCGGACACGCGTCCAGCGATCGCGAGTTTTCTTGCGCGAAATCCCGGCCTGAGTCTCGTGGCTCTGGATGCCGACGTGATCGTCGGCGCGGTGCTTTGCGGACACGACGGTCGGCGCGGCTACCTGCATCATCTGGCGGTCGCCCGAAGCCATCGCGGACGCGGGCTGGGCAGGGGGTTGGTGGAAGCCTGCCTCGCGGGCTTGCGGCAGCTCGGCATTCAGAAGTGCAACCTCTTTCTCTTCGCGGACCACGCCGCCGGCGAGGCGTTCTGGAAACACATCGGGTGGCGGGAACGCTCAGATTTGCAGGTGATGCAAACCATCGTTGGCGCCGCTGCTCGGAAGGCGAATCGCAATCGGCCCCGCTCCTGCCGGCGTTCATGCGGCTGCTGAGGCCCGGTTTGCCGGGCAGATTGTGCGATTGCGGCATTCAGCAAACCGGGACAACATGCCGGCCATGAAGTTCAGTTGCTTTGTCGCCCTTCTCCTCGCCGCGAGTCCCATCTCTCAGGTGGCTATTGCTCAGGATGCTGCTGCAATCCGCGCGACCATCAAGACGCAACTCGACCCGCGCTATCCGGCGCTGTTCGAGCTTTTCAAGAACTTGCACGCCAACCCGGAACTCTCGCTCTGCGAGGTGAAAACCTCCGCTCGCATGGCGGAAGAACTCAAGCAAGCGGGTTACGAAGTCACCACAAACGTCGGCGGACACGGCGTGGTCGGCCTGCTCAGGAACGGCAGCGGGCCGACCGTTCTCGTGCGCGCGGACATGGACGGCCTGCCCGTCCGGGAACAAACCGGCCTGCCCTACGCCAGCACCGTGACCACGAAAGACCGCGCCGGCAACGAGGTTTCCGTCATGCATGCCTGCGGCCACGACGTCCACATGACCTGTTTCATCGGCACGGCGCAGGTGCTGGCCCAACTCAAGGACCGCTGGCAAGGCACGCTCGTTATGGTGGCCCAACCCGCCGAGGAAGCCGGCGACGGCGCGAAGAAGATGCTCGACAACGGCCTGTTCACACGGTTTCCCCGGCCGGATTTCTGTATTGCCTTGCATGACAGCGCGGACTTGCCAGCGGGCGTCATTGGCTACACCCCCGGCTACTCCGCCGCCAATGTGGACTCGGTGGACATCACGGTCCGGGGCGTCGGCGGTCATGGGGCGCATCCGGACCAGACAAAGGATCCGGTCGTGCTGGCTTCGCAGATCGTGTTGGCGCTCCAGACCATCGTCAGCCGCGAGATCAAGCCCGGGGATCCGGCGGTGGTCACGGTCGGCTCGATTCACGGCGGCACGAAACACAACATCATTCCCGACGAAGTGAGGCTGCAACTGACCGTGCGCTCGTATGCCGACGAGGTGCGAGAACAACTGCTGGCGGCCATCCCCCGCGTCGCGCGCGGGCAGGCCATCGCGGCCGGGATGCCCGAAGACCGCCTGCCCGTCGTGCGGATTGACGCCGAAGGCACGCCTGCGGTCTATAACGACCCGGCCCTGACCGAACGGCTCGTGGGCGTGTTTCGAGCGACCTTCGGCGGCACCAACGTCGTCGAGCGCAAACCCAGCATGGGAGGAGAGGATTTCAGCCGCTATGGCCGGACCGAACCGCGCGTGCCCAGTTTCATGTTCAGCCTTGGCGCCGTGTCTCCCGCCAAATATGCGGAAAGCCAGCGCACCGGCCAACCGTTGCCCGGCCTGCACTCCTCCCTGTTCGTCGCTGATCCCGAGCCCACGCTCAAAACCGGCGTGACCGCAATGGCGGCGGCGGTGTTGGAGTTGCTGGGGAGAAGGTGAGCGTCTCGCTCCGTCATCGGAGCATGCTTGGCCAAGCGGACGGGGCAACCGGAAATGCCTTCCACGCCCAGCGCCCCTGAAAGCCGACGTGAAAACCGCCGGGCCGGCAAAGCTCCGGGTTGCAGTTCGGGAGAAACTGTGGCAACCGTTGTCACCAACAAATGAAGCCGCACTCAACCACAGAGCCGATCCGCCTCACCCCGCGCACTTCACATCCCCTGCGCATGAAACGTCGTGAATTCCTGCTTCGCTCCGCTTGGGCGGCGGGCGCCATTGTCGCCGGTTGTTCCGCCCCGCGCACGGCGCAGGAGCCCCCGAAAAACTTTGACCCCTTCGGCACCGTGACGTTGGGCCGGACGAAGATCAAGACCTCGCGGTTCTGTCTGGGCACCGGGATGCGCGGCGGGCAACGCCAGTCGAACCACACCCGCATGGGCAAGCAGAAGTTCGAGGCGCTGATCCGCGAGTCGCACGACCGCGGCACGCGCATGTTTGATCTGGCGGACCTCTATGGCACCCACTCCTACGTCATTCCGGCGCTTCAGGGCATCCGGCGCGACCGGTTCGAGATCGTGACCAAAATCTGGTGGCGCGAGGGCGGACTGCCCGAGAAGGAACGCCCGGATGCCGATGTGGTGGTCGCGCGTTTCCTCCGCGAGTTGGGCACGGATTACGTGGACTTGGTGCTGCTCCATTGTGTGGTGTCGGCCAAGTGGCCGGAGGAATTGCGCAAGCAGATGGACATTCTGGCGAAGCTCAAGGACAAAGGCCTGATCCGCGCGCATGGCGTTTCCTGCCATTCCCTGGAAGCGCTTCAGGCGGCGGTCACGGAGCCGTGGGTGGATTCGGTTCACGCCCGCATCAACCCCTTCGGCATGAGCATGGATGGCCCGGTCGAGCAAGTCGTGCCGGTGCTCCAGCAACTGCACGCCGCGGGGAAAGGCGTCGTCGGCATGAAGATCATGGGCGAAGGCCGGCTGCGTGGCGACGACGAGCGCCGCGATGCGTCCGTCAAATACGTGTTGGACCTCGGCTGCGTGGACGTGCTGAACGTGGGCTGCGAGTCCGTGGAGGAGGTGGACGATTTCACCGCCCGCGTCCGCAAAGTGCCGGTGGTCAAGGGTTGAACCGCAAGTGAACCCCAAGCTCAACCACTGACAAGGCGGACGACGGAGGCAAAGCCCGTTGAATCGTCCAGAGGCCGCTTGCCTCAGTTTCCGATCAACGACTCCACGGCGATGCGGCGGAGTCGCAGGCGATTACCCAGCACTTTTGATCTCCCCATCACACACCGGACACTTGTCAGTTTTCATGCGTTCGTTTTCAGTTTCATCTATCGGGGTAACCCATGCTCTCGAACGCGTGAACACTGCGCAACAAGGCCGTCGCCGACTTCGAGATTCTTGCTCATTTGACGCAGCCAACGGCCGGTGGCGCGCCGGCGGCATTCGGAGGGTGGCAGCCCAAAGGCCGACTTGAAGGTGTCGCTCAGATGGCTGTGGCTGGAGAAGCCGAGTTCGAGCGCCAGTTGGGTCGGGTTCTCCTCGCCCGCGGCCACGCGATCGAGGGCGGTGCGGAGGCGAAGCCGCTGGCGGTACTGGTGGATGGCCAGGCCGGTCTTGGCGCGGAAGAGCCGGGCGAGATGAAAGGGAGAACTGTGAACCCGCCGCGCGAGTTCGGGCAGGCCGAGTCTCTCCGCGAAGCCCTGAGCCAGGGCGAGCTGCGTGGCCACGACCAGTTGCCGATGCGCTTCTGCGGTATCCCGACGCCTTCGCGGCAGAGTGACCTCTCGCGAGCGATAGGCTTGATGCACGGCGGTGGCGAGCAGGTCGAGCGCGAGTTCGTCCGTTGTGAGCGGGTCGTTCGCGCCGGCGCGCAACCGCTGCCGCAGACGCTGGTAGAGCAGATGGAGCGGCTGGCTGCTGAGGGCGTGGGTGAATTCAAACGGCCGCTCCGGCGCTTCCTCCAGGCGCGGCAGGCAGGCGGCGACCACTTCCTGCACAAGCCCGGGCGCGACGTCAAACACCGTGCAGTCATCGCCGCAATCGGCCGGGTGCGCGACGCGATAGGCCTCGTGTTGGTTGAAGAACAGGGCGTGGTTCGGTCCGCCACGACCTCGGTCCGGCCCAGTCGCCACGCAAACACGCCGGCGCGCATGAAGACAAGCTGGTGCGTGGTCGAAGTCTCCTCCGCGCCCCAACCATGCCGATGCGCGCGGCACTGGCAATCGCGCACCGTCACGGTCGGACTGGCGTAGAGTTGTTGGACTTGGATGTGCATGAGCCGGGGCCGCCCTTTCCGGGAGCGGCACGGGGGCAAGGTGCCGCAGCGAGATGAAAAAGCAATCGTGGTTTGCGAGGCACGGTGGTAACGTCCAAATGCCAGCGTACAGCAACCGCGTGTCACCTGATACCTGGTCGGGGATTGTCCAATGCGACGTCTCTCGACCGCCTCTCGGAAATTCTTGCCCAAAGTCCGTCGGTTCGCTTTCTTCAAGCCATGAGGACCGAGGCAGTTACGAAACCCGGTCGTGCATGCTCCGGTGCATACAACCTTGCCCAATCTTACCGTTGGGCGTAAGTGCAGTTCGAAGCATGAAACCGAACTTGGCCTCCGGATTTCAACGGCATCGCGCCGCAATTCTGCTTGGTTCGCTGGCACTCGCGGCGGGCTGCGCGTGCTTTTGCATTCTCCATTCGCGGGAGCCGGTTCATGAGGGGCGAACGCTGTCCTTTTGGGTCAAGCAACTGAACCAAGGTGATGCCGACCAGCGTCGAGCGGCGGTTGCAGCCCTTCGCGCGATGGACAGCCGGGCTGTTCCCGCTCTCATGGCTGCTCTTGAGCCGCGCGATGGGCGGCTGAGAAACTCGTTGAACTGGGTCGGGCGGCATTTGCCCTCGATCCGCCCCTCGGTGCGCGACAGGTGTCTTTCAGTGGATGTGGAGCGTGGTTATGCGGCCAACGCACTTGGGGCGATCGGTCCAACGGCCAAGGCGGCTGTCCCGGCCCTGATTGCCGCGAGTGCCGACTCGAATTCCTTTTGCGCGGCAAGGGCCAAGGCCGCCCTGATCCAGATCCGTCAGGACTGGACACATTCTCCGGTTCTTCCGCCAGCCGAAACGCGGAATCTCACCAACTGGCTTCAGGATGCCGAAGTCCTTTTGGCTCTCGGAAGCAATGTCCAGGCGAGCGCCAGCCGCATGGTCGCAGCGATCGGAACGAACAACGCCCAGCGGTTCGAGATGGTTGAGGCCCTCGGCCGAAACAACCGCGAGCCGCACGCGGCGGTGGTGCTTCTGCGGGGGTTGCTCAAGGACCATGAACCGGGAATCCGCGCGAACGCCTTGAACATGCTCATCATGCAAAGAGCTTTTGCTAGCGCGGCGAGAGCCGACATCCTCCGCTGCGTCAACGACCCGGACGCCGGCGTGCGTGCCAACGCCAAGTTCGCGCTGACGTTTGCGTTTCCTGAACAAGTCGCCTCGGGAGCTGTCAGCAAGAGCACCGACTCCGCAGGGACGCCGTCAGGGGAGAGCAATTGACAAGTCCGGCGTCCGGCAGAAAGATCGGGCGAACTGCCGCGTCCGCTCCGCGGTCCAACGCGGGACGGCAATTCGAGCACGTCCGGCGCGCATTCCCGTCTCTGTCGGCGGCGGTTGTTCAGTTCCACCGCCGGCGGGAGTTGGCGAATCCCCGACTTCGCCCCGGGGCTCGTTGAATTCCAAAGGGTGAATGTGGATTCCACGTATTTCCCAAGGCGGGGGACAAGGGTTGAATGGGCGGATGCGAACTGCCTCCAACTTGACAGCGCGGTCGGTTTCGTCCACCACGACCCCGCGCATGAAACCAATTCTGCCGCACAACCTGTCTCGTCACGCAACCCGGGCCGCAGTCTGGTCCGCACTGGCAACCGCCTGTTGCGCGGTGTTTTCCCTTCACGCTGCCCCCATCACCAACGTCATTCCCGACGTGGCGCGGCCACTGCCGCAGACGGCGGTGCGCCTGACCGGCGGACCGCTCAAGCATTCGCAGGACCTCGACGCGAAGTATCTGCTCGCCCTTGAACCGGATCGCATGTTGGCAGGCTATCGCATTCGCGCCGGGCTCGAACCGAAGGCGAAGGGTTACGGCGGCTGGGATTCAGTGAATGGCAAACAACTCACCGGCCACATCGGCGGGCATTATCTCTCGGCGGTGAGTTTGATGTATGCCGCCACGGGCGATCCCAAGTTCAAGGAGCGCGCGGATTACATGGTCAGGGAGCTGAAGGAGGTCCAGGACAAGCGCGGCAACGGTTACCTCGGCGCGATCACCGATGACAAGGGCGTGGACGGCGAAACGATCTTCCAACGCGTGGCCAGCGGCGACATCCGCTCCGGCGGGTTCGATCTGAACGGCATGTGGTCGCCGTGGTACACGTTGCACAAGACCTACGCCGGCTTGCGCGATGCCTATCGCTTCACGGGCAACCAGACGGCCCTGGAACTGGAGATCAAATACTCCGAATGGGCCGAGCGGCTGCTGGCCAGGATGACGGACGCGCAAGTCCAGCGCATGTTGAACACCGAGTTCGGCGGCATGAACGAAATCTTCGCCGACCTTTACGCCGATACCGGCGACAAACGTTGGTTGGAGCTTTCCTACAAATTCGAGCATCACGCCTTCACCGATCCGCTGAAGCGCCATCAGGATCGTCTCGGCGGCCAGCACGGCAACACGCAAGTGCCGAAGATGATTGGCTCGCTCGCCCGCCACGCTTACGTGGGCGATCCGGGCGATGGTTGGGCCGCGAGCTTCTTCTGGGATCGCGTGGTGCAGCATCACAGCTACGCCACCGGCGGTCACGGCAAGGACGAGTATTTCGGCGAGCCCGACAAGTTGGACGAGCGGGTGGATGGCCGCACCGCCGAGACCTGCAACGTCTATAACATGCTCAAGATGACGCGGACGCTGTTCGCGCTCCGGCACGACGCGCACTACGCCGACTTCCACGAACGCGCGTTGTTCAATCACATCCTGGCCTCGCAAGACCCGACCGACGGCTGGGCTTGCTACATGGTGCCGGTGGGGCGTGGGGTGCAGAAGGAATACGAGCGCAACATGCTCGACGGCGGTTTCTCCTGCTGCACCGCTTCGAG
>CAZJTM010000120.1:14914-18992 GCA_964548925.1 uncultured Verrucomicrobiota bacterium
CGAGCATGGAGAGCCACGCGCTCCACAACCACGGCATCTACTACGAGTCCGGCGACAGACTTTGGGTGAATCTCTACGCGCCTTCGACTGCGGAATGGGCTGCCGCCGGCGTGAAGCTGGAGATGCAGACCGATTTCCCGGAAGGTGACTCGGCCACGCTCAAGCTCTCGGTCGCGTCGCCAAAGGAATTTACGCTCGCCTTGCGCCGGCCGTATTGGGTGGGGACGAACTTCAACGTGACTGTGAACGGCGAAGCGGTAGCGCCGGAACTTCTTGCCGCGCCGCGTGAAGGCTGGGGACGTCGCGGCGTGCCTGCGCCGGTGGCCAAAGCGGGGTCGTACGTCGAACTCAAGCGCACGTGGAAGAATGGCGACACCATCGCCATCACCTTGCCGAAGACGCTCCGGTTGGAGCCGATTCCGGACAACCCGCGTCGCGTGGCGCTGATGTGGGGGCCGCTGGTGCTGGCGGGCGATCTTGGGTCTGAACCCGAGGAGGGCCCGGGCAAGCGGGGGCGCGGCGCGATGACGATGGAGGATGTGCCCGTGTTCGTGGCCGCCGAACGGCCTGTGGCCGACTGGCTCAGGCCGGTGGCAGGCAAACCCGGCTGCTTTCGCACCGAGGGCGTGGGCCGGGATCGCGACGTGGATTTCGTCCCGTTCTACCGGTTGCATCGCCGCACCTATGCGGTCTATTGGGACTTGTTTACGCCGGCGGAGTGGGACAAACGCGCCGCCGAGATTGCCGCCGTGCGCGAAAAACAGCGGAAGCTGGAGGCCGCCACGGTGGGATTCGTCCAGCCCGGCGAAATGCAGGCCGAGCGCGACGCGAACATGCAGGGCGAGGACACGTCGCCCGATCGCCTGATGGGCCGCGCCGGGCGTCGCGGCCGGAAGTGGTTCTCGTTTGATCTGCCGGTGGACGCCGCGCGTCCCCTGGCGCTGGTGGTGACCTACAACAGCGACGAGTGGCAGGAGCGCGCGTTTGAAATCTTGCTGGACGGCGTGAAAATCGGCGAGCAGACCGTCGAGCGCCGCGGCCCGCTGCGTTTCTTCGACGTGGAGTATGCCGTGCCCGCCGACTTGGTGAAGGACAAACAGAAGGTGGCGGTGAAGTTCCAAGCGGCCCAAGGCAAGGAAATCGCCTGCGTGTTCGGCGTGCGGATGATCCGTGCGGACGCGGCGCGTTGAATTACGCCCACCACTGTTGAACTTTCACCGCACATGTCTGCGGGCCGGTCGCCGATTGCGATCAATCCTCGGGGACGGATACCGGCGGGTTGCTCACCATCACGCTGAAACCGCCGAGCAGGTTCTTGCTCCGCACCGGGCGCAGTTCCACCCGTCCCTTGAGGAGCGGCCTCGCCTCCCGTGATTTCGTCGTCGCCGTGCGCTCGGTCGCAATCTCCTGAATTCGCCCGGCGCCCTGCCGCGGGGAAGTCGCCTCAGAATGAGCCGGGCGGTGGTGCCGGCACAGCCACCAGCATCCTCCGAACAACACAGCCAAGGTCAGGACTCCCCAGACCAGCGTCCGGGGCTTTGTCGGCTTGCCGCAAAATGTCTTCATGTTCAACCCAATCATCCCACGCTCATTGGTCCAGGGCGGCTCGCCCTTCGTTCAATCACGGTTCAAAGAGGACGCGTCTCGACAATCTCATCGCCCGTGCAGCGCCAGACCTGGAGGGGGTCGCAAATCCGTTTCTTCAGGCGCTTGTGCTCCTCCGGCAAGGCGCGTTGGGTCAGCCGCCGTTCCCGCACGCCGCTGGCATCGCAACCCAGCAGGAGCGCGTGCGGCTTGTAAACGCGCGGATGACCGAGAATCCGCGTCGCCCCGGCGGGTAGCGTCGGGGCGGGGCGGTGGTCCAGCACCAGAAAACTCAGCGGCAAGTCGCGCAAGTCCACGCCCAGCGCCTCGGCAAACCGGGCCCAGTGGCCGTCCAGGAAAACCTCCGGTGGCGGCGCGGCAAAGTGATGACACCAATGTCGCTCGTTCTCGGGCGCCAGAATCCCGCACCGCTGCGGGTGCGTGCAGGGTGCGACAATGTTCACGCGGTCGCGCAACCGCTCGCGGATGGCAATGAGCGTAAGGCTGACTTCGTACGTGCCGGGTTCAACCCAGATGACCGCCGTGGCTTGCCCGGCCAGTTCGGCCAGCGCCTGAGTCTGCGCGGACGTTAGTTCCGAGAGGACATGGCTGATGAGCAGGGTGGCGGGCTGCTCCGCCAAACCCGTGCCGACTTCCAGGCCGGGATACTTCCGCCGCGCGCGTTGCGCCGCGAACGACATCGCGAGCGGCGAGCGGTCCCAAAGCCGGAGCGTGGTGACGGATGCGGTGCCGAAGTGGTCCAGGAAAGCCCGGCCCGCGATGCCGCTGCCACAGCCCCAGTCGAGCAATTCCCCTCGCGGGGGCGTCCAGCCGCGGCGCGCCAACTCGGCCAGCACGTAATCCCATTTCCAGCCAATCCGCTGGGCGAAGGTGAGGTCGTAACTGGCGAGGTCGGTTTCGCTTTGCCAATAGTCGCCCGTACCCGCCGTCCCCGCGAGAAACGCGGCGCGCAGCCGTTGCAGCGCCCTCCAATCAATGTCGTTCCAGTCCATCATCGGGCGTGGAGCCGGCGGGACGCGACGGATCATTCGCCTTGCGCTCGGGCTCGGGAGAGTTGGTCGCCAGCAGGCCGTCCAACGCGTGATGTTGGATGCTAAACCAAGCTCTCAGGTCTTCAATGCGTTTTCGGGCGGTGGCGTCTGCGAACGGCTCGCGCTCGCGGAGGGCTGCGAGCATCAGGTTTTTGGGCGTGTGCTCAGAGGCCACGAACTCCATCAGCTTCGTGCGATAGCCGGCCCATTCCAGGAACAACGCGCGCAAGCCGTCGGTCAGCCATTCGGCCAGGCGCTCTTCCATGACGCCGTGACGCAGCAACGGGGCGAGCGGCTCCGGCCGGGCCAGTTGTGGCCGTAATTCCTTGTGGCAGCACGGCGCCACGATGATGAGCTTCGCGCCGAGTTCGATGCCGCGGCGGATGGCGTCGTCTGTGGCGGTGTTACAGGCATGCAAGGCGATGAGCGCGTCCACGCGAGGAAGCTCTGCGGACGCGATGCTCCCGGAAATGAACTCGATCCCATCGGCCCGGATTCGCGTGGCGAGCCGGTTGGCGCTGGCCACCAGTTCCGGCCGGGCTTCCACACCAATAACGCGCACGGGTTGTTTCCACACCCTGCGGAACAGATGCCACGCGCCAAACGTGAGGTAGCCCTTCCCGCACCCCATGTCCGCCAGCGTCAGCGTGCTGCCGGCGTCCCGCCGGCAGGACCATTGTTTCACCGGTGGGATGGGAGCGTCAGAACTGGACAATAATGGTACCCCCGGCGGGACGCCGGAAGCACGTGCGTTGGAAGCTCCTTGGATCCACCCGCATTCCTTCGCCAAGTGGGTGAGCAACTCCAGATAACGATTGATCTGGCGGTGTTTGTCGGCCATCGAGGCGCGCGGTTTGCCGTCCCGATCCAGCACGCCGAGACCGATCAGCCAGTCATCGGCCGGGCGGGCCAGGATGCCGGCGTGTTTCCGGTCGTGCTCGCGCGGCGGGGCTTGCTTGCGGGTGGGTTTGTGGCTGATGAGGCGCGGCGGGCCGGAAGGAGAGGCGATGATCTGCCAGTCGGCCTTGGTGGTGCCGAGCAAGGCGCTGCGGACGTTGTGGCGCAGTTGTTCGCGCAGCCACGCGGCGCTCTCAGCCAGCGGGAGGTTCTTGGTCGTGTCCCGCGTGTCGTGGCGGAACGTCAGCGAGAGATGCGGCGTCCCCTTCAGCGAGACACAGCGCCCGAGGATCTTGCGCGGCGCATCGTCGGGTGTGACCGCGAGCGAGAGGACCAGGCGGACGAAGGTCCCCTCCGCGAGGCTGGCCGCCGCTTCGTTGGCGAAGCGTTCGTTGGGGTCTGGTTGGGTCATACGAGAGCAAATGGCGCGGGTTCGCGCCCGCACCGCTGCTGTGTTGAGGGAGCCTTCACGACCTGTAAATCGCGCGTAAGGACGATTCACTCACGAGCGTGCTGCCGTGCGTCCCGCCGGCAGAACCAATTGG
>CAZJTM010000121.1:0-9479 GCA_964548925.1 uncultured Verrucomicrobiota bacterium
CATGCCGACAGAGTAACGCTATCAGAGACTAGAGGGAAGGGGATATGCAGATCCATGTCATTTCGCTCATCGGGATTCAGCACGCTGCCGTCGGCCAGAACCCAAGGCAGACCTGCTGCCAGTGCCTCTATGGTCTCGCCGCTAAGATGCTTGAGGTTCGAAGCGATGAAGTGCGTCGCAGGAAGCAAATGGGAAACAGCATCTTCACCATCGAGACTCCGCATCCACTCAAGCAGGCTATCAGCAATGTAAGCCTGCACTGAGAAAACTTGCAGCCCCGCCACTTCCACCAGCCATGCCCAAACATTTGGTCTCTTCTCGAGCTGACGTTGAAGCTCTATATCGAAGATGTGTGCGGCAGGCCACTCAGTCGGAAGCTCCAGCGGCGTTTGTTTTCCTTCCGCCTGGATGAACACGCGTTCCTCCGATGGGCAGCGACAGACACCATCTTGACAACGGAGCAACGGAAACGACGCCACGATTTCTGCTGAAACATCATTGCGTGACAGCAATTCAAACAAGGTTTCCCACCATGCTGCATCGCGGTCACGCAACCAGTCGGTGTCGGCGCAAATCTCGAGGACTTGGGCAATCGTGAGGCTCTTGACGCCAAGCGGTTCAAGTCGTTTGCGGTGATTCTCCAAATCTGGATGGACGAGTCGCCAGTTCACCAGTCCTGGCGGAGCTTCCGAAAGCAGGCGTCGTGAGAGCGGTCCAGCGAAACGAGCCTCGGTAGGCAGAACGAAATCACCAGCCTCGGTGAGGACGCACGGTTTCACTTTCAATGCGGCTTGCACCACGTCCACAAGAGGCGCAAACAGACTCGTCCCCGGTAGCAAATCGGTTTTCGTCGGGATGAAGCCGTAAGCGAGCGTTCGGTGTTTGGCGCTGCTTCGCAACTTATCGAACGCCTCGACGAACGTTCCTGCGGCAAACCTCACCAACTGTTTGTTCCACTCCGGAGTGTCGAATATTCGCTCGCGACTGGCGGGTAGGAGAAAGTCGGCATTGATGAGGAACGGAAGTCCTGTTCGCGCCTCGGTGGGAAGGAATGCAAACACACGTCCGTCTGTTGCTTCGGGCGCGGTTAGCGGAAGCGCGACCGTGACGGACGTTGAACTGATGCCTTCCCTGAGCGGTTCGTGAATGTGGGAACAGGCGTGTGGCGACTGATGAACGAAGTAGCTGGCCCGTGCGCCGTCGAATTCGAGGTCAACGAATCCTCTCGTGGCGCTTCTGTGCATAGCGCGGTTTAGTCCAGCGTGAAAAGCAACCAGTTCAATGCGGCGCAACTTCCGCAAGAACAGGATGCACTCTGGCTCTATGTCGGTAAGTTGCTTGGCAACATCGACGCCTGTCACGTTTCGCAGCGGAAGCAGAATTGCCGTCGCGCTGTTCTCGGCGACAGCAGGGACTTGCTTGTTCCAATGTGGAACGATGTAGCCAAGGCCAGCGTCGCAATCGTCGCGCCGGAAATGAAAGGAGTAGCCGTTGGAAATGATGTGCGGACGATCAGAAATGAGGAAGACCGACTTGAACCCGATGCCCTTCTCACCAATGTAGCCCGCGCGGTCGCCCTGTTTCGTGGAGTTTCCGATGTCGCACAAACTCTCGACGTGGTTCTTCTCAAATCCTGTTTCGTCGTTCAGCACGCAGAGACAACCCCTGCTTCCGGGCGTGTCCGTCGGGTCATCCTCAAGCAGGACGAACTTCAAAAACCGCTCGGCTTTCTCCGTGTAGCGATTGTCGTCCGCGTTCTGGGTCAGCTCAAAAACGTAATGGTGAGCGTGCTCAAAGATTCCGGTGGCGAGTTGATTCAGCGCACGCCGCAGCTTCGCCATCAGCGGATTTTCGCTGGGCTTGCGTGAAGAATCGTCCAACCAAAACTCCTTCTGGCGGATTCGTTCAATGTGTTGTTTGGCTTCTTCGCGCGTCATCGTTCGCCACTTCAGGGCTTGAATTTATCTTTTTCGTTGACCCAGGGCGACGCTCGTTTCACTTCACTTGCGCTGGGCTTTTTTCTATCGGGCTTGGACTCGATCGCGCCCGCTCGCGTCGGCTGCTACGGATTGAGAAGTCTCTCCACCTTCGCCCTCACGCTTTCATCCATCTTGATGAGCGGCGGCCAGGGGCGTTTGAAGCCTTCGCCCGGCAATTTCTTCGTCGCGTCAATCCCGAGTGCGCTGCCTCGCCCCGCGAGGTAATCCCGCTGTGCGCCACTTAGTGTGCATCAAGGCCTTCCCTCACGGGGCAGGCGGTTTGGCTGGTGACTTGGAGGTTTGCTGCGATCATGCCCTCAGCGGGTTGCGCCATTTCAAGCCGCGAAACCGGGCGAAGTCGGTGTCGGTCGAGTGCAACACGCAGTTGTGCTCCAGGGCAAGGGCGGCCAAGTGCGCGTCGGAGACGAGGTTTGCGGTGGCATTACCCGCCCGCAACATTTGCTGAAACAGTCTCCAGTGCTGGTCGGTCGGCGTGAGCACCCGCACACACGGCTGGTCAATCCAGCTTTGCACGCGTTCGACCGCTTCTTTGAGCGTCAGGGGCCGGCGATGTAGTCGCGCGTTGGTGCCGATGCGGAGAAAGGCGGTCAGCACCGGCCAACACAGGCAGACGGGCGCCGTGCCGCTCAACTGGGCATCCCACCATTCCCGCGCCGCCTCGTGATGCGCGGAAAGGCTGTCCTCCGCGTAGAGGAGGATATTGGCGTCCACGAGGATCATTGGTGATCCTCTCCCTCGGCCCGGGCGAGCAGGTCGGCGATGCTATCGTAGCTGAAGCCCTCCCGCAGGCCCAGCGGGCGCGGTTGCGTGCGGTAGGCCTTGGAGGCCGGTGGCGCCAGCACTGCATCCAGCCCCGCACGCAAGGCGGCGTTCACAACCTCTTTGAGCGGCTTGCCCAGCTTGGCGGCGCCTTGCTTGGCCTTCGCCGCGACATCCGGGTCGAGCGTCAATGTGGTTCTCATGCAAGCATCATGATGCTCAGGCAGGGAAAGTGCAAGATGCACCAGCGAGCTTTTCCACCTTCGCCTTCACACTTTCATCCATCTTGAGGAACGGCGGCCAAGGGTGCTTGAAACCTTCGCCCGGCAGTTTCTTCGTCGCGTCAAGGCCGAGTTTGCTGCCGCTGGCGATTTCGCTGGTGGGGCGGTCGAGCACGGCGGCCGGGCCTTTGGTGAAGATGCTGTCGCGTTGCGGGCCGGTGTTGGCGCTATTCTTCGGGCGGCCAACCGACGGAGCCAAAGACCAACCCGGCAGCAATCTCACTCACGCAGCAGAGACTGCCGGCGCTTTGTCCGCGATAGTTTGTGTGGGGCGCATTGAACCGGTAGGTGGTGAAGTTGAGGTGTTTGCACAGATGGAGGGCAGTCTGGAAACCGTTGCTCTTAAAGAAGGCGACCCAGTTGAAGCTGGGGCGCTGCTGGCCATCGTGGACGCGCGGCGTGAAAAAGCCCAGCTTGACCTGGCCAACGCGCGCTTGGAACGGGTGCAAGCGGGAGTCGGCACGGAAGAAATCGCAGCCATCGCTGCGCAGCGAGATGCGGTAGCGGCTGAACTCACCTTTGCCGAAAGCGAATTGGAGCGGACGCGGAAGTTGAAGGCGCAGCAGGTCGTGTCGGATGACGCCCTGGAGGCGCGCCAGCAGCGCGTGAACCCTCTGAAGAAGCAAGTGGCCAGTTTACAAAAGCAGTTCGAGGCGATGAAGCGCAGGCCATTGCCAGAAGAACTGGCCGTCGCTCGCGGCGAAGTCGAAGCCGCCAAGGCGAACTATGAACTCCGCGAGGTGCGTGCGCCGTTTTCGGGTACGGTTCTCCAGATTCACCGGCACACAGGCGACGGGGTGTTGTTGCATTACCCAACTCCCATCTTGCGCCTTGCGGACACGAACCAACTCCAGGTGCGCGTGGAGGTAAACGAAACCGACGTGTACCGCATCAAGTGCCGGATGGAGGGGAGTTTCACAGTTTTCGGGATGGAGAAAGAAGCAGGCCGGTTGCGTGTGCGAACGGTTTTACCTGCCTTCGGCCCAAAGCGCCTCTTTGATCCTGACACTTCGGCGCGAATAGACACGCGAACACTTCAAGTGCTGTGTGACGTTACAGAAAGACAGCAACCGGTGTATCCAGGCCAGCGGATCACAGTTCGCTTGAGTGCGAGCCAATGAGGGGGATGGTGTTCCTGCCAGACTCGCCCTACTTCTCGATCACCAGTTCATCCCGCAGTTTGCCGTCAATGTCGTAAGCGCGATAGACGAGGCGATTGCCGCTGATTTGGATGTCCAGCACCTGGTAAGTCGCTACGTTCGTCATGCCGAACTCGGTGTAGTCGTGCTTCCCTTGGGCATACATCTTCGTGCCGGAAACCGAGATGACATACACCGTGCCTTCCTTCGGGCTGGCAACCCGCTGGCTGGCGTTGAGCGGGTAAGTGCGCAAGTAGGCGTGGTCGTGGCCTTGGAGCGCCAGGTCCACGTGGTATTTGTCGAACAGCGGCGTCCACGCCTCGCGCAGTTTGCGGTTGTCCCGGTTGCCGCCGGAAGAATACGCCGGATGATGATAGACCACGAACTTCCACGTCGCCTTTGTTTGCGAGAGCTGTTCCTCCAACCAGCGCGTTTGCTTCTTGGGCTCCAAATTTGAGTCCAAGATCACAAAGAGCGCGTTGCCATACTCGAACGAGTAGGCGCGCTCCGGCTCGATCTCGCGGGGGCCGTTGCGCGGCAGGGCGAACTGCTTCAGGTACAGCGCCGGCTTGCCGCCCTGGCATTCGTGGTTGCCGATGGCGGGCACGACGGGCCGGCGATCGTAAATCCCGGCGGCGTTGTGAAAGAAGCCATCCCAATCGTCGCGCTCGGCGCCGCGGTTCACAAGGTCGCCCGCCATGATGTAGAACGCCGCGTCCGGCCGGGAGCGAAAGGCGTTGTGAACCAGCGTGCCCCAGCGGTCCAGCCCGTTCTGGGCATCGCCCATGTAGATGAACGAAAAGGGCTGCGGGCCCGCTGGCGCGGTGGTGAATTCACGAAGCTCCGTCCAGCCCGCCACGCTCCCATCGCCGACGGCATAGACGTAGGTCGTGCCCGGCTCTAATCCACGCAAGACCGCCGTGTGCCGATGCACTCCCGCATCATTAAGCAGGGTGCTCGTTTCCAGCTTCGCCGTCTCGGCGGCGACCTGTTGTGGCTTCCGCGGATTGAAGCGGTTGAAATCCGCCTTCCGCTGGAACTGCACGTAGCCGCGTTTAATCTTCGGGCTGGTGCGCCACTGAATCGTCTGTGTGGTGCGCGGGTCCTCGCTCCAGGTCAGCACGATCTGGTCGGGCTTCGCGGTCGCGGGATGGCGGGTCCAGCGGAAGAGGTTGACGAGCCGGGCATCCTCCTCGCGATCGGTGTCCGTGCAGATCAAGGTTCGGCCTTCCAACTCCGAGGGGATGGACTTCAACGTCGCGTCCTGATCCACGTAGGGTTCAACGCCGGCGCGAAACTCCGTCACGCGCAATTGGCCGGGGTAGAGTTCGCTGACAATGACTTTCTCGCCGGGCATTTTCGGCGCGAGCAGCACGAAGTAATGATTGCCGCCGCCACTCAAAGAATGGATGCCCAGACCGATCTGCCCCGCCTCGAAGTCCTTCTCCCACACATCGAACACCGCGCTCCCCTCCTTCACGGTGACGCCATTCGTCTGAAAGCTGCGCTCGCGCAGCCAGAACGGCTCGTCCTTCAAGCTCACATCGCGCAGGACCGAGACCCGCACCGGCACGTTGACGCGAAAAGAAATGTGCTCGGTGCCGAGGACCTCGCGCTCCTGCGGCGTGAGGAACTGTTCGACTTTCGGCACCGTGAGGCTGGCGAGCTCGTTGGTCGTCAGGGTGCGCTTCATGCGTTCGATCACCCCCGCCACGGTATCGTGGACGGAGGGATGCGGGCCGACGTGGGCTTGGAGTTGGGCAACGGCGGGGATGAGAAGCAGGAGGGCAACGGCTGCGGCGCGGGGGCGGAGGTTCATGGTCATGTCGTCGTTCGCAAACGGGCGTAATGTGTGTCGGCTTGTCCGCGGAGTAAAGGCGAGGCGGTGAATATCACCAGTCCTTTCCCCGGCAGCCAGTCCTGTGAGGGGGGCATTTCCCAAGGATTTGGCGGGCGACCACGGTTGAGCCGGCGCAGTGTGAATCTCTGGCCGCTCGGTTGGGTAATCGCTGAATCTATTGCCCGGGGGTTGTGATTGCCCTGCCCTTCGGCGGTGGTCTTGCTGGCCCGACGCGGCCCTGCCAGCACTTGCAGCAGAGGAAGTCGGCGTTCCGCTGCGGCCAGGAGTTAACGTCCGATCAAACGCTCGGAATTCACGGTTCGGATTGACCTCCTGTTCAGCGCGCGAGCAAGTTCACTCAATGACCGAGTATTGTTGCTCCGGTGCTGAGTGGAGAGCGTTGGCGTCTGCTCCGTTTGACCCGGTCGGCATCGTCAGGGCTCAAGCCGCCCCATCGGCCTGCGCCGTGAAAAACCCGGCTGGCTTTCTGCGCTCCGCTTTGGCAATAGTCCCGCGTGGCCGCGTGCCCGCAAACCCAATCCGAATTGCTTACCCGCTTGCTGCGGGACGTGTCCCGTTCGTTCTATCTGACCTTGCGTGTGTTGCCGGCGGCGGTGCGGGCGCAAATCGGCCTCGCCTACCTGCTCGCACGCACGGCGGACACCATTGCGGACACGAAAATCGTGCCGGTGGCGACGCGCCTTCAGGCCTTGCGGCAGTTGCGGCAACGCATGCTTGGCGAGGAAGGCGGGCGGCTGGACTTCGGCGACCTGGCACGCCATCAAGGCTTGCCCGCCGAGCGCGTCTTGCTGGATCGGTGTGAGGAAAGCCTGGCGATCCTGGGGGCGCTTTCTCCCGGCGACGCGCAGCAGGTCCGCACGGTCCTGGCAACCATCACGGGCGGACAGGAGTTGGACTTGCAGCGGTTTGCGGACGCGTCGGCTGAACGGATTCTGGCGCTGCAAACGGACGCGGAGTTGGAGGACTACACCTATCGCGTCGCGGGTTGCGTGGGCGAGTTTTGGACGCGGATGTGCCGGACGCATTTGTTCCCAAACACACCGCTGGACGACGCGCGGCTGTTGGCCGACGGGGTGCGTTTTGGCAAGGGCCTGCAACTGGTCAACATCTTGCGCGACTTGCCCGCCGACTTGCGCCAGGGACGGTGCTATCTGCCGGCGGAAAAACTCGCGAGCGTGGGTTTACAGCCGGCGGACCTGTTGCATCCGGCCAACGAACTAAAACTGCGACCGCTCTTCGACGGGTATCTTGACCAGGCCCAGGCCCATTTGGCTGCGGGATGGGCCTATACGAACATCCTGCCGCGTGGTCAGGTGCGGGTGCGCTTGGCCTGCGCATGGCCCATCCTGATCGGTGTTCGCACGCTGGAGCGCTTGCGCACCGCGCGAGTGCTGGATGCGACGCTCCGGGTGAAAGTGAGCCGCGCCGAGGTTCGTCGGATCGTGGGGCGGTCGGTGTGGCTTTATCCCTGTCGCGGGGCTTGGGCGCGCCAGTTCCAGGGGCGAAGCAACTGAAAGCCGCGAAAGCCACGCGCGGCCGATTTTCCGGCTTTCCCTCCGGCTTGGGCTGTCTTAACCTCCGCTCACACATGATTGAGATTGATGTCGAACTTCTGAAGGGAATCGCAAACCAATTGCGGATTCACTCGATTGCCTCCACCACCGCCGCCGGCAGCGGCCATCCGACCTCCTGCCTTTCCGCCGCCGAGGTGATGGCCGCGCTGTTCTTCGGCCACATGCGCTACGATCCGAAGAACCCCCGGCACTACAACAACGATCGGTTCATTCTCTCCAAGGGCCACGCGGCGCCCATCTTGTATGCCGCGTGGGCGGAGGCGGGGCTGTTCCCGGCGGAAGATTTGCTGAAGCTCCGCACCATTGGCAGCGACCTGGAAGGACATCCGACGCCACGTTTGGCGTTCGCCGACGTGGCAACTGGCTCGCTCGGCCAGGGCCTGGGCATCGGGGTCGGCATGGCGCTCGCCGCGCGCCTCGACAAGCTGAGTTACAACACCTACGTCCTGCTGGGCGACGGCGAAATTGCCGAGGGCGCGGTATGGGAAGCCGCCTCGCTGGCCGGCGTGCAGAAGCTCAACACGCTTGTTGCGATCGTGGATGTGAACCGGCTCGGCCAGAGCCAGGCCACGGCGTTCGGGCATGATCTCGCCACCTACCGCAAACGCTTTGAAGGCTTCGGCTGGCGCGTTGAGGATATTGACGGTCACGATGTCGAGGAAATCCTCGAAGTCCTGAGCGGCATCGGGCTCGACGACAAACCGCTCTGCATCCTCGCGAAAACCTACAAGGGCGGCGGCGTTTCGTTTCTTCAAGACATGGACGGCTGGCACGGCAAGCCGCTCAACAAAGACGAGGCGGCCAAGGCCATCGCCGAACTCCAACCCAGCGCCCGCTCTGCCGCCGGAGTCCCGATCCCAGCCCCCTTGGAACTCCCGCCGCCCAAGAACGAAGCCCCCGCCGCCTATCCGGCGCTGAATTACAAACTTGGCGACGCTGTGGCGACCCGCGAGGCCTACGGCGTGGCCCTCGCGCGAATCGGCGAAGTGGACCCGCGGGTGGTGGCCATGGATGGCGACACGAAGAACTCAACCTTCGCGGACAAGTTCTACAAGAAGTTTCCGGAGCGTTTCACCGAGTGCTTCATCGCTGAGCAGAACCTCGTGGCGGTGGCGGTGGGGTTTGCCACCCGGGGCAAGGTGCCGTTCGCTTCCACCTTCGCCTGCTTCCTGAGCCGCGCCTATGATCAGATCCGCGTCGCGGGCATTTCGCAGGCGAACCTGAAGCTCGCCGGCTCGCACGTCGGCGTGAGCATTGGCGAGGACGGCCCCTCTCAAATGGGCTTGGAAGACCTCGCCATGATGCGGCCCATCGCCGGCTCCACAGTGTTCTATCCGTCGGACGCGGTCAGCACGGAGAAACTTGTCGAGCAGATGGCCACGATCAAAGGCATCTGCTACTTGCGCACCTCGCGGCCCAAGACGCCCGTGCTTTACAGCAACGACGAACAATTCCCGGTGGGCGGCGCGAAAGTGCTGCGGCAGTCGGCCGCCGACAAAGTGACGGTCGTTGCGGCGGGTGTGACGCTGCATGAGGCGCTCAAGGCCGCCGATGCGCTCGCGAAGGAAGGCGTCGGGATCACGGTCATTGACGCCTACAGCATCAAGCCGCTTGGCAAAGAGGTCATCAAGGCGGCCGCCCGGAAGACCGGCAACACCGTCATCACTGTCGAGGATCACTATCCCGAAGGCGGTTTGGGCGACGCGGTGGCAGGCGAACTCAGCGTGGACGGCATCAAGGTTCACAAGCTGGCGGTGCGGGAACTGCCACGCTCCGGCAAGGCCGACGAACTGCTCGCCAAATTTGGCATCAACGCCGACGCGATCGTCGCGAAGGTCAAATCGCTGGCCTGATCCCGAGACAAA
>CAZJTM010000121.1:9489-18982 GCA_964548925.1 uncultured Verrucomicrobiota bacterium
CATCGCGTGACGCTGCCGGCCCTTTGACTTTGGACCCCACGATTGCCTGAGCGCGACTGGACGCGGAGGCGCGCCTGCTGAAACACGAGCGCTCGGAGTTGCGTGCGTTCTTGCAAAACCCGGCCCGTGAGGAAATGATCCCACGTCGCTGAGGTCGGTCGTGCCATCACGGCGTCTGTGGCGACCCGAAACGCATGAGCCCCGTTAAACCTCGTATCATCCTCATGAGCCTGATTGCCGTCGCGGCCACCGCCGCCGAGAAGCCCGCGTCTCCTCTGTCCCCTAGCGCGGAACACCTCGCCCTCGTGCGTGAGGTACTGCGCGAAGCGCCGCTGTTGGATGGTCACAACGACCTGCCCTGGCAGTTCCGCGCGCTGCGCAACGACCTTTCCGCCGTGGACCTGCGAGGCGACACGAGCCAGCTCCCGGACCCATGGGTCACGGATATCCCGCGAATGCGCGCGGGCGGCGTGGGCGGGCAGTTCTGGGCCGTGTATGTGCCGCCCAAGCTCCCACCGGCCGAAGCCGTTCACATGACCCTGGAGCAGATGGACCTCGTGCATCGCATGGTGGAACGCTACGCCGACACATTCGAGTTGGCGCTGACGGCGGACGACGTGGAGCGGATTCATCGTCGCGGGAAGATCGCGTCGCTCATCGGCATCGAAGGCGGGCATTCCATCGGCAACTCACTCGCGGTGCTGCGCACGATGCAACAACTCGGCGTGCGTTACCTGACGCTGACGCATACCAAGAACACCGACTGGGCGGATGCCGCGGGCGATAAGCCGCAGCACCGCGGGCTCACGCCATTTGGCGAGGACGTGGTGCGCGAGTTGAATCGCCTCGGGATGATGGTGGACTTGGCGCACGTGAGCGACGACACGATGCGCGCGGCGTTGCGCGTGAGCCGGGCGCCCGTGATCTTCTCACATTCGTCCGCCCGCGCGATTTGTGACCACGAGCGCAACGTGCCGGATGACATTCTCCGCGAGACAGCGCGGAAGCGCGGCATCGTGATGGTCTGTTTCCTGCCGGGCTACGTGACGAACCCCGCGCGCGACGCCTTCCGGGCCGCGATGGCCGAGAAAGCGCGGCTCGCGGGGCTGTATCCGAACGACACGGCCAAGGCGGAAGCCGAGATGAGCCAGTGGCGCAAGGCGCATCCGGACACTGCCGTGCCCACGGTTCACGACGTGGCGGATCACGTGGATCACCTGCGGAAGACCATGGGCGTGGAGCACGTGGGCATCGGCTCGGACTTCGACGGGTTTCACGGTTGGGTGGAGGGCCTGGAGGATGTATCCAAGTTCCCGGCGCTTCTGGCGGAACTGGCGCGGCGGGGCTACACCAAGAACGAGTTGAAGAAGATCGCGGGGCTGAATCTGTTGCGCGTGATGCGCGAGGTGGAAGCGGCGGCGGAGAGGTTGCGGGGTGAGCCGGCGAGCCAAGTCAGGCCGTAGCGCAGATGTTCAATCTGCTGTATCGCCGGCTTGCAGTCGGCGGGGTGTGGTCAGCACTGGGGCGGTGAGGTTCCAGTCGTGCGCCGCAGAATACAATTCTGCGATACGGCAGAGTGCAACTCTGCGCTACCGGGTGGCGGCGTGGCCGCGCGACAAGGCGGCTCGTGACCAAACCGAGCGCCAATGGTCTGAGGATACGGGTGCGGTCTCTTGAATGGCGAGAACGTGAGAAAGTGGTGGCAAATTCTGGGCGGGCTGCTGTTGATCGCCGGCATTGGCTGGCTGCTATACGCGTGGCGTGATCCATCCGAGCCGCGTTACCAAGGCCGGCGGGTCAGCGCGTGGTTTACGCAGTACTGCCGCTCCGGCCAATTCTCCAGTCGCTGGGATGACGCCCGGCAAGCAGAGGCCGTGGCCGCGCTCGGTGCGCTCGGCACTAACGCGCTGCCGTTCCTGCTGAAGGAGTGTTTCGCCGAACACCGCGATCCTGGCCGCCTTACCAACGTGCTCATGGCTCTGGCCTCGCTGCCCAAGCCGTTTCAGTTTCCGCCGTTCGTGCCCGCCAAATACGTCAATCTTGAAGCGGCGGCGGCCATCGGCGTCATCCGTCCTCCGGCGTCGCTCCTGTTGCCCCAGTTGACCAATGCGCTCGCGTCCGCGGATCACCGACGGCGACGCGTGGCGCTCGGCTTGTTGGGCTACGTCGGCGAAGGCGGAGAGGCCGTCGTGCCCTTTCTGGTGGCTCAGTTGAAGAACGAGGGCTGGGTCGAGCGCACGCTGGCCTTTCAATCGCTTCAGCGGCTCGGAATGGGCGCCAAACCAGCGCTGCCGGCTCTGATCGAGATTGTGGGCGATGTTGCCGGTGGCAAGGGTTGCTTTTCAACGCGTGCCGCGCCTTGGGCAACCTGGGTTCGGAGGCAACCAACGCCCTCCCCACGTTGAAGCGGCGGTGGGGAACTGAGACTGATCCGGATGCGAAACGTCATCTTGCCACTGCAATTTGCCGGATCGCCGAGCCCGAACCCGAGGTGCTGGACTCGATCATCGCCCAATTAAGCGAAACCGTTCATTGCCGGGGTGCAATCCTTGCGTTGGCGGAGATCGGCCCGAATGCGAAGCCGGCCGTGCCTGCCCTCCGAGAACTCGCGACGAAGACACACCAGTATTGGCGCCAAGCCGCGGCAGCTTTGGAGCGAATTGAGCCGTCTCCCAACGCCACAAACAGCGCGCCGATCCGCTAGCCCGTGGCGACTTCGATGCAACCCCCCTGCTAAAGCTCGGAAACCCCTCGACATCCATGTCCACATCGTCGGGACGGGCGCAGGTGGTACGGGGTGCCGGCTGCGGTTGCGTCCGTGGCAGCGGGCCATGTCCGACTTCGCTTCCTCTTTGGTGAACCAGCCGTCATTCCAGGACGAATCCCAAAAGCCGCGTTCCTGCTTGGCCGGTGGATTCGGCGCGGGCGGGCGGTTGCCCTCCGGCGTGGCTGTGGCGGGCTTGGGCTTGTCGTCGTCACTGAAAAGCCAGACCAGCCCGGCAACGGCAACCGTGCCGATAATCAGCGGCGGGGCGATGGCAGCGAGTGCGGGAGTCAGTCATAAAGGAGCGGGGAAATTAGACGGGACAAGGTTGCGGTTCTTTCCTTGAAGGGAGCGCACGGCGTCGGCCAAGACTTCGTTTGGGTCCACATACCAGCCGCTCGCAAGGCAGTCGCCGACGTGGGCGTCTCACGCCCACGGGAGAGCCACACGGCGGGGTTTCACTTTGCGCCTCACCGTTTTCCGCGTCTGTCCGTGTTTCGTCATGGCAGCACTGTAACACATGCCCAAAGAGTTACAAGAGTTGCAAACGCTGCTTTCCGCTCGCCAAGCAGGGGAAGCCGTGGCAGATTCCATACATGAATCAAACGGCAGTAATGACGATTCGACTTCCCAAGGGCGTGAAACGCAGTGTGGAACGCCTCGCGGCGCGGTTTGGGCACAAGCCCGCCCAGCTTGGGGCGAGATACATCGAGGAGAGCGTGCGGCGTCGGGAGTACCCGCAGGTGGACTTGCGCGAAACAGCGGCGGGCCGCGTGGCCTACGTCGGCGGAACACGGTTTGCCGTGCATTGGGTTGTGGGCATGGTGCCGCACAAGATGTCGCCAGAAGATTTCGCCAAGGAATACGAGTTGCCCGTTGACCGGGTTCGTGCGGCGTTGGCCTACGCGCAGGCGTATGCGGCAGAAATCAAGAACGACCGGGAACATGCGGAAGCAAACCGCAAGTGGATTGAGCAGCAAGACGCGGCGGCACGCCCGCTCCAGCATTCCAACGGAAACGGCAAGGGCAAAGGAAAGGCGGCACGGTGAAGCTGCTTTTCGATTGTCACGTTGCCAAGGCGACAGTGGGCGCGCTTCGCAAAGTCGGCCCCGGCATTCAAGCGGAACATCTCGCCGAGTGGCGCGGCGGCGCGTTTCTCCGAGCCGGCGACGATGAAATCCTCGCGGCGTGTTATGAAGAAAAGCGCGTCTTCCTGACTTACGACCAAGCGACGATTGCGGACTTGCTCCGCCAATGGGCCGCAGAGGAACGTCCAAATTCCGGCGTTGTCTTCGCAGACGAAAACACAGTCAAGCCCAACATTCCCGCAGACGTGGCGGAAGCCGTGGCAGAGCTTGCCGGGGAAATCGGAAGCTCTGACACCAAGAATCTTGTTCGCTATCTGCGGCCCGCGTCGCGTTAAGCAGCCCGCGCCATGTCCGGCAACGCTGGCAAGGGCGGCCCCACGGCGCCGGCCAGCGGGAACGGGGTCCAAGACAGCTTCCCATTGCATTCCTTCAAGTGAGCGCGGAAGCGGCCCATTGCCGCCAGCGCCAAGAAGCCCGTGGACGGCACAAAGCCGTGTTCATCGTGAAGGATGGCCACCGCTTCAGGTTTCGTCAGCGTCCGCGCCCCGTGTTGGAAGATGGCCCCCAAGATTTCCGCTGTCACGCGACGCACGCGCGGCATGGCCTTGCGCGGCTTCGCCTGGGGAACTTCGTTGCCTGGGGGAACGGCTTCGCCGGGTTGAACAATCACAACGGGGGCGGCCACGTTGCCCGGCATGATGCCAAAGAACGCTTCCGCGTCGGCAGGCCGGACCAGCTCGCGGTAATGGCCGTGGATCATCTGTGGTGAATTGCCCATCTCTTGGGCCGTGTGGTTTTCGTTGCGGTGCTTGGCCAAGTGGTAGCTGGCAAAGGAATGGCGCATCGCATCGTGCGGCCAGCCGTTGAACAGCCCAGCCAGCCGGCGAACGCGGTTGAACTTGTTCGGGTAGTTGGCCACAGGCAGATCCGATTCAGCGGCGCGGGCCGTGTCCAGCCAGGCGCGCAACTGCGGAGTGATTGTAACCAGCCGGCGACGGCACGTCTTGGCCTTGTGCCCTTGCACGTTCACAAACTCCGGGCCGATGTTTTCCCAAGTCAGCCGGCAAGCCTCCTCGGGGCGCACGCCCGCGAACAGGCAAAGCGCCCGCGTGGCCAGCAAGCTGGGCTCGGCTTCCTGACAGTGGCGCATGAGCACGGCGGATTGCGCGGGCGTCAGGATGCCAGGCGGCGCTTCTTCGAGACGTGGCAGTTCCACGGCCAGCGCGGGATTGTCGCGGCAGAGTTTGTTCCGCACGCCCCACGCAAAGAGCGTCCGCAGATCAATCAGGAAGCTTCGCGCCGTGGCCGCTCGCCAGCCGTTGCACGTCAAAAACTCCTGAATGTCGGCGGCGACGATGTCAGACGCGGGCCGGTCGCGCCGGCCAATCAGGAAACGGTCAATGGTGGTTCGGAACTTCCGCAAGGAGCGCGGACGGCAACCCGTCGCCTCTTTCGCCCGCAGGCATTGCACGGCGAGCGATTGCAGGGCAGGGCAGGGGGAGCCTTGCCGTGTTCATGGGTGAAGCCCACCGCGGCACGGAGCGTCCAGCCGGCACGCTTCAAGCGGTCAACTTGGACTTGGATTTCTGCCCGCTGTAGCGGCGTGAGCGTTGCCCACGGTACGCCGAATTGCCGCACGTCTTGGCGGCGGTCGGCGCAAAAGGTTTCCGCATAGGTCTTCTTGGCGAAGAATCTCCGGTGTTGCTTCCCGTTGACCTTGTAGCTGACGCGGTAACGGCTTCTTCGGGAATCGTAGTTCGTTTTCATAGGCAGTGCTGTCCAGTGCTGAAAAACGCGGGTGCAAGTGGTAAAAGCCTCAAGAAAAGGGTGGAAGCCGTGGCAGGCGTGAAACCACTTGGAAAGCCCTATTTGGCGGGCCTTCCGTGTCTGTCCTCCGAAAAAGAAAATGGTCGGAGCGACAGGATTTGAACCTGCGACGTCTTGGTCCCAAACCAAGTGCTCTACCGGGCTGAGCTACGCTCCGATAACGGTCACATCATCGCATCCTCGCCTCAGCAGGCAAGGCTTTTCCCAAACGATGCCGTCGCCCGGACCCATCTCGCTTTCTTCCAACGTAGTGTCGTGGGCCGCCGGTTCCTTCCGAAAGCCAATGTCCACTGTCCCCCAGCGCAGATGGGACTATTACGCGGAGAGTGAGAACAGCAAACAGGTCTGGGTCACGCGACACCACGTCCCGTGAGGATTGAGCATGGCTGGCGAGTTTGCCGGATAGGAAACAACCGCAGCCAATGGGCGAGTCAATCCGACCGCAGCACCTTTGTCACACGACAGGTCTGCACCGACCTGATGGCGTGGGTTCGGTGGGATCCTTCTGCGCCCACGCGGTCCAGGCGAATTCACGCCGGCACGTTTCGCGGGTTGTGTCAGGGAGTGTCTGGCCTTCAACACGGATGCCCTTCCACCTCGGGCAGGAGCGCGGAGAGCAAACCCAGGCCAGTCGCGCTGACTTGTCCCGTAGCGCCAACATCCAAGCCGGGCGCGGATGTTTCAACCTCATCCAAGGCGTCGCTCGTGGGGGAGGCCAGGAGCCGCACGAAATCAACTTCGTCGTTCAGGAGAGAAAGCATCGCATTCATGGTTCGGTCTTACCACGGCTCGCCGCGAATACAACGACGGCACGGTGAGGATTGCGTGACAGTGTGGCAACGACGCGCCGCACCGCCTGGAAACTCCCGCCCTGGCTTGCGACGGGCGCGTATCAAGGCCGCAGCGTGCCGCGATTGATTCCGAATTGTTGGCCCGCTGCCACGTGAACGTCACAATCACCCGTCAGGCTTCAAGCGTTGGCTGCCGTCGCGCCAACACGTCAGGACATCAACGATCTGTCATGAAGATGACAACCGCATCGAACATCGCCGCCTCCCGTCTCTAGGTGAGTGCCTCAAGCCAGTATGCCATTCACCTCGGTTCAACGCTTGATGATCTCCGCGCCGCCCAGCGGCTGCGCTTCGAGGTGTTCAACCTCGAACTGCGCGAGGGCCTGGCGGAATCACACGCCACCGGCCTCGACGCGGACCCCTACGATGCGGTGTGCGACCATCTCCTCGTCGAGCACACGCCCACAGGGGAGACGGTCGGGACTTACCGCCTCCAAACGGGGCGGGTCGCGGGGGCACGGCTTGGCTACTACAGCGAGCAGGAATTTGATCTCGCTCCCTTGGAGCCGCTGCGCGCGGAGCTGGTGGAGTTGGGACGCGCCTGCGTGCATCGCTCCCATCGCAACATCACGGTGCTGGGGTTGCTCTGGAAAGGCATCGCGGAATACGCGCGGTCCCGGGGCTGCCGCTATCTCTGCGGCTGCAGTTCGCTCACTTCGCAAGACCCGGCCGTGGGCGCGTCCGCTTACGCCGACCTGTGCCGCCATCACCTCATCCGCCCCGAACTCCGCACCCGCCCGCGCCCGGCCTACGAATGCTCTCTCGAACATCTCGCCCCGGAAGCGCCGGCCATCCCGAAGCTGCTCCGGGCCTATCTCTCCATCGGCGCTAAAATCTGCGGCCCGCCCGCCCTTGACGCGGCTTTCGGCACGATTGATTTCCTGACACTGCTTGATCTCGAGGACCTGCCCGCGCTGGCGCGCGCGCGGTTCTTGGCGTAAGAACCTGTTTGAAAACTCCAGCAAAACGCCTTGTGGGGACGCACGGCCTACAATACTCGGTCGTCATCAGGGCTGATTGTAGGCCCGACGACCTCACCGGGCGGGTTTTCAAACAGGCTCCACGACAAGCCCCGTGGTTGCGATTCGGATTCAGCGTGGGTGGGGCAATGGGGATTCGCTTCATGCGGCATCTGCTCGGGTTTTCCGGCGTGCTCTTGTGGAACGCGGCGGAATTCCTGTGGCTTGCGTTGCGCCACCGGGGCCGGTTGCCGCTGGCCTGCCGTGCCGGCTGGCTGCACCGCTCCGCCCGCCGCGTGTTGCGCTCTCTGAATATCACGGTGGAGCTCACCGGCACGCCGCCCGCCTCGGGTTTGCTGGTCAGCAATCACTTGAGTTACGTGGATATCCCCGTGTTCGCGGCCACGACGCCCATGGTGTTTGTCGCCAAGTCCGAGGTGCGCGGCTGGCCGGCGTTTGGCTGGTTTGCGCGGCGCGCCGGCACCATCTTTCTCCGCCGCGCCCGCCGCTGGGACGTGGAGCGCGTGACGCGCGAAATCCGCGACGCGCTGGCCGCCGGCCAGGTGGTGATGTTGTTTCCGGAGGGGACGAGTTCCGATGGCCGCCAGGTCCTGCCGTTCCGCTCCTCGCTGCTCGAAGCGGCGTGTGGTCACATTGGCGGCGTCCATCCCGCGACCGTGAGCTACGCGATGCAGGACGGCCAGGTGGAACGGGACATCTGTTACTACGGCGAGATGACCTTGTTGCCACATCTGCTCAACCTGATGACCAAGCGCCACGTGCGCGCCCAGGTTCGCTTTGGCCCGGCGTTGGCAGCCGAAGATGGACGCAAGGAACTTGCCCGCCGTCTTCAGGCGGAGGTGCTGCGGCTCAAGGAAACCGCCAGCGCAGGCCTTTTGCCGTAGCACCGGCTTCCAGCCAGTCTCCGTAGTCTGCCCAATTGGCAGCAATTCTCATGAGAAGGTGTCCATCTCCGCCGGGTGATGGCACCCGGCCTACATCCGCACAAAACAGCCCGGTTGTAGGCCGGATGCACTCACCCGGCGTCCCTCTCTGGTCCGTAGTGAGAATTGCCGCCCCATTGGTGACCGCTTGGCAAGGCGCGGACGAGCTTCAATGAAGGAAGAGAAGTGTTGCCCTGCAGCAGGCTGAGGCCGGCCGGGAGCCGGTCCCACGGCGTGGAAACAACTCGGGCGGCGCAAGCGAACTCGCGCCGCCCGATTACCCTGCCCGCAGAACCCACCAACCCAAAATGTGAAAGCGCCACGGAGGAAAGGCAACTTCGCCACCCTTGAGTTTACGGGCTGGCCCTTCCCGTGAGCAGATTGAGGATCACATTGTTATCCGCCGGCGCCGGATCGTTGAAGATGGCCAGCAACGCGTTCGCCATTAGTTGCGACATCGGATCGGCCTGGCTCTGGAGAAAGGCGATCGTGCCCTGCGTTTGTGGCGAGATCGGGCGGCTGCCTTCGTCGCCCTGATAGTGCAATGCAAACGCCTCGGTCATCGCGGGCGCGAGGAACTGCGCCGTTGCCTGCGGCAGGTTGTAGGGCGGCTGCATCAGCAGATAGGTCGAGAGGCTCATCAACCCGTTG
This sequence comes from uncultured Verrucomicrobiota bacterium, assembly GCA_964548925.1. Taxonomy (GTDB): domain Bacteria; phylum Verrucomicrobiota; class Verrucomicrobiia; order Limisphaerales; family MWDV01; genus MWDV01. Next base: position 18,574 of record CAZJTM010000121.1, read on the forward strand.
GTCAGGAAGTTGTAGGCGTGGGCCGGGAAGGGCTGTCCGCCGAGATCAAAGTCAATGCTGGTGACTTGATAGCTGTTGACCGTGAGGACGCCGTTGCCCGCGAGGTCCATCACGCGATAGGGGCCGGGATAGGTGACCAGCGAGCCGGTTTCGATGTCGAACAGCGTGCCCTGAGCGAGGCCGGCCTTCACGATGTCCTGGGCGTGATAATGACCGGTGAACACGACCTTCATGCCATACCGCGCGAACGCCTGGCTGACCGTCTGGTAATCGTCAACGACGTATTCGGAGAACAAGGCCTTCTGCCCGGCGTAGTGTTCCAGCGCGCCGTGATGCATCAAGGTGTCGCTGAATTGTCACCGGATCGTCGGTTGAAGCTGGCGGGGCCACGTCTAACATCGGCCCATGC
>CAZJTM010000122.1:0-18731 GCA_964548925.1 uncultured Verrucomicrobiota bacterium
CCGGTTGGTCAAGGTGGGCAAGGTGCGCGTTCACTTTGAACCAAATCCTCTTGCATCCGGCCGACCGTTCCGGCAGGAACTGAAGCTGAACGAAGGTTGTATCGAGGTTCTTTCAGGGGGAAGAACGCAAGCCAAAATCCGCCTCTGGGTGGATGCCAACCATCCTGTCATCCATGTCACTGCCGACAGCGCCATGCCGATCGAGGCGACCGCCTCAATCGAACTCTGGCGAACAAACCAATGCGAAGTCACGGAGTTGCAGGTCAGCGACGCGATGATGAATCGCAAGGTTGCCCACAAGGGAGAGGCTGCGACCATCGTCGAACCGGACACCGTGCTGTCCGGTGAGCGCGACCGCATCGGTTGGTTTCATCACAATGTCAAGTCGGTGGGGCCGCGGATGATGGCGGAGGTTCAAGGGTTGACAGGTTTCACGCAGCCTGACCCGCTGCTCCATCGCACGTTCGGCGCCGTCGTCAAAGCAGCGGGCGGCGAGCGACTTGACGATCTCCGATTGCGCTCCCCTCTTGGGAAATCCCATCGTTTCAGCGTTTATGTGCTCACCCGCCATCCCTCCACGCCGGAGCATTGGCTTGCGGAAATGGATGACAGGATCCGCCGCGTCGAGGCGCAGGACTTCAAGAAGCGCCAAATTGCGCATGAGACTTGGTGGAACGAGTTCTGGAATCGCAGTTGGATTCGCGCGTCGGTCAACCCCAACGCAAGGCCAGCCCTCGCTTCCATCGCACCGACCAACGAGCATCCGGTGCGAATTGGTTCGGATCAAAGGGGTGGAAACAAGTTTGAGGGTGAGTTGGACCGGATCAGTGTTTTTGCCAAGCCGCTCTCAAGGACGGAGATTGTGGCCCAAGCTTGTAGTGGCATCTCGGAAGAGCGCCGCCAGATTCTTGAATCCGGAGCCGGTTTGCGGCCCTCTGTCGAGCCGCCGCTACAAGCGTTGTTCAGCGGCACAAACCTGACGCCACAGATTCTCTCCGGCTCTGTGGTGTGGGACTTTTCTGCGGGCTTCACCATCGAAGCCTGGGTTAAACCGGCGAGACTCGGCGCCGGCGGCGCGCGCATCCTGGACAAGATCACGCCCGGCCAGCGCGACGGTTTCCTGTTCGACACCCACCCCGGCAACAGCTTGCGCTTCATCTGCGGTGACACCGAGCTTACCGTGAAAGACGCCCTGCCACCGGACCAATGGACGCATGTCGCCGCCGTCGCGGATTCCGCCGCGGGATACTGCCGGCTCTACGTCAACGGAAAGCCCGTTGCAGAGAGCATGCTGGCCACTGTTCGCGACGAAGCCGCCTACGTCAGCCAGATGTATCACTTCCAACGCTTCATTACCGCTTGCGCGGGCCGGGGCGCGTTTCCCATCAAGTTCAACGGCTCGCTTTTCACCGTCCCGACTGGCGACACGGAGAAAGACCCGGATTACCGCCGCTGGGGGCCGGGTTACTGGTGGCAAAACACTCGCCTGCCCTACATCAGCCTCTGCGCGTCCGGTGACTTCGATCTCCAGCACCCGCTCTTCCGCATGTATGCCGACGAGTTGCTGCCACTCTGCAAATTCCGCACGCGGCACTACCTCGGCCACGACGGCGCGTTTTACCCCGAATGCATCATGTTCTGGGGCGCGATATTCAGCGAAACCTACGGCTGGACGCCTTTCGAGCAACGCGCAGACAAGCTTCAGGAAAGCGGCTGGCACAAATGGGAATGGGTCGGCGGCCTCGAACTCGCCTGGATGATGCTCGACTATTACGACCACACGCTCGACCGCGACTTCCTGCGGCAAACCGCGTTGCCGTTCGCGCGCGAAATCCTGACCTTCTTCGAACAACACTATCCAACGAACGCCCAAGGCAAGCTCGTGATGTATCCCTCGCAGGCGTTGGAAACCTGGTGGCACTGCACGAACGCCGCGCCCGAACTTGGCGGCTGCATTGCCCTCACCGAGCGCCTGCTGGCGATACCCGCAAATCTCACACCGGCTTCGGATCGCGAACTCTGGCAAAGCCTGAGCGCCAAGCTGCCGCCACTGCCGGTGCATGAAATCAACGGCAAGAAAGCTCTCGCCCCGGCCGAGTTCTTTGCGCAGAAGAACAACATTGAAAATCCCGAGCTTTACGCCGTGTTTCCATTTCGTCTGTTCGCTTTCAACCGAACGAACACAGATTGGGCGCTCACCGCATTGGAGCATCGCGGAGATCACGGTCACAGCGGCTGGCGACAGGACGACATCTTCATGGCTTACCTCGGCCTTGCTCATGACGCTCGCAAAGCCATCGTCAGCCGCGCCCGCATCCACGACCGCAACGAGCGCTTCCCAGCATTCTGGGGTCCAAACTACGACTGGACGCCCGACCAAGATCATGGCGGCGTGCTGATGAAGACGCTGCAAGCCATGCTGCTGCAAACCGACGGGCAGAAGATGTTCCTCCTGCCGGCCTGGCCAAAAGCTTGGGACGTCGAGTTCAAGCTCCACGCGCCCATGCAGACGGTGATTGAAGGAGTCTTCCGCGATGGCAGGATGCAGTCGCTGCGCGTCTTGCCTGAAGCAAGACGGGCGGACCTGACTGTAATTCAGTATTGAGCCCTGCAATGACGAGGGACAGTTCCGAATTGACCGTCCCGGCGGAACTGGTGTTGCTTCGCTGGGGCCTGTTTTGCGCGCCGACGAAGAGTTTCACGCCCGGCTTCCACAGACCGCAGGTGGCGGGCGGGCGATAGGCTCTCCCCGGTGTCCCTCGTGATGCGTGGGCCGAATACCTCCGCTTTCCCTGGCTTGATTCCGCGCTCTGCCCCGATCACGAACCGCAGACCGCAATCCACCCTTCGCGCAGTCGTCGCCCGGCGCGCGACCGCCATGGCGACAAATGGTCGGTAAAAGAGCGCCCACCAGATGAGAGTCCGCCTCCAGAGCCGGGCTGCGCACGGTTTCGGGTGTTTCTCAGGCTTTTGGGCTCAGAATGGCGGATTTCGAGCTTGCCTTTCACCCCGCTGGCCGGAACATTTGCGCCCCTGTATGGAATCAACTGTCGGACATGTCACGCATCCAGCTTGGTGGCTGCAACTTTACGCCTGGGTGGATGCCCGCAAACAGCAACTCCTTTACGGCGGCGTCGGAGTCGTTGTCGTGGGAATCGCGGTTTCCTACTACTTCTACCGCGGGGCGCAGCGGGAGGTGGAGGCGGGTGAGGCGCTGTCGCAAGCGTCGACGGCGGCCCGGAGTCTCGGGGCTCGGGCCGAAAAGCCCGAACCGTTCCTGAAGGTGGCTGCCGAGTTTAGCGGCACAAGCGCGGCGGGACAGGCCTTGTTGCGCGCGGCCACAGCCTATTTCGTGGACGGCAAGTACACCGAAGCCCAAGCTCAGTTCGACCGTTTCATCCGCGAGTATCGCGACAACCCGCTGGTGGGGCAGGCGCAGTTTGGCGTGGCGGCGTGTCTCGACGCCCAAGGCAAGACAGCGGACGCCACTGAGCGGTACAAGAGCCTTATTGATCGGCGTCCCAACGACAACGTGATTCCCCAGGCCAAGCTCAATCTGGCTCGCCTCTACGAAGGCCAAGGCAAGCCCGAGCAGGCCAAGTCGCTTTACGAGGAAGTGGCGCGGTCGGCGCCCTATGGGGCGGCCGGTGCCGAGGCCGGCGCCCGGTTGCAGGCCCTGCTTGCCAAGCATCCGGCTCTCGCCGCAGCCCCGGAGCCGGCAACGAACGCGCCGGCGGCCACGCCCGCCGCTCCGTAGCTGTAAGACCGATCGGATTTGCGGGGCAAACCCGGCTCAGTCGTGTCGGACCGGATGCCCGCCGGGGCGACGTGGGGGTCTGGGGGATGAGTTTACGCCAACTGGCCAACGGACCAAGTTGCGGGCACAGGTTTTTCACTATGAGGCTGAGCATCATCGGCACCGGCTACGTCGGCTTGACGACGGGCGCCTGCTTCGCGGAAGTCGGGCACACCGTCACCTGTGTGGACAACGACGCCGAGAAGATTAAGACCCTTCTCGCCGGCGGTATTCCAATCTACGAACCAGGACTGGAAGATTTGGTGCAACGGAACGTCGCAGCGGGCCGACTGCGCTTCACCGTCAGCACAGCGGAAGGCGTGGAGAAGTCCGACGTGGTGTTCATTGCCGTGCCCACGCCGCCGCAGCCGGACGGCTCGGTGGACCTGAGTTTCATGGAGAAGGTCGCCCGTGAAATCGCGGGAGCGATGACCGGCTACAAGATCGTCGTGGACAAGAGCACCGTGCCCGTCAAGACCGGCGAGAAGGTGGCGGAGACGATCAAGCGTTATTGCCGGGCCAAGGTCGAATTCGACGTGGTCAGCAACCCGGAGTTCCTCCGCGAGGGCTTCGCGGTGGAGGACCTGATGCATCCGGACCGGATCGTCATCGGCGTGCGCTCGCAACGTCCCGTGCCGGCGATGAAGGAGGTTTACGCGCCGTTCAATGCCCCAATCATCGTCACCGACATCAACTCCGCCGAGCTGATCAAGCACGCCTCGAACTCGTTTCTCGCGCTCAAGATTTCCTACATCAACGCCATCGCCGCGATTTGCGAGGCGACGGGCGCGAACGTGCAGGAGGTCGCGAATGGCATCGGCATGGACGAGCGGATCGGGCGGCGCTTCCTACAGGCGGGCCTGGGGTTTGGCGGGAGTTGTTTCCCGAAGGACCTCAGCGCCTTCGTCAAGATTGCGGAGCAAGTGGGCTACGATTTCCGGCTGCTGAAGGAAGTGCAACGCATCAACGCCGACCAGATGGAGCGGTTCGTCAAGAAGATCACCGACACCCTCTGGGTGTTGAAGGACAAGACCATCGGCGTGCTGGGGCTCGCCTTCAAGCAGAACACTGACGACGTCCGCATGTCGCCGGCCATTGACCTTTGTCGGCGATTGCAAAAGGAAGGCGCCATCCTTCGCGTGCATGATCCCAAGGCGATGGACAAAGCCCGGGCGGTGCTGTCGAACGTGACCTTCGTGGACGACATGAACGCCGTGGCGGAGGATTGCGATGCCCTCGTGGTGGCCACCGAGTGGGACGAATTCAAGCAGCTTGACTTGGAACGCGCCCGCAAAGCCCTCACGCACCCGATCCTGTTCGACGGGCGGAATCTCTTTGATACGCAGGAGATGGAGCAGATGGGCTGGATCTACAAGAGCGTGGGGCGGTGAAACGGAGACTGGATACTCGATCCTGGATGCTGGATGACTCCGCCGCCTGAACCGCGTCTCACTGGAATTCAGAATCCAGGATCCAGCGCCCAGCGTCGGGTCATTGAGGTTTCCGCCGGCCTCATTTTCCACTCTGGCAAACTCCTCATTACACAGCGCCACGCCGGCTCGCACCTGGGCGGGCTGTGGGAATTCCCCGGTGGCAAACGCGAGGTGGGAGAGACTTTTGAGCAATGCCTAGTTCGCGAACTGCGCGAGGAACTGGACGTGGCAGTCCACGTGGGCCGGCTTTTTGAAGAAGTCACCCATCCCTACCCGGAGAAGACGGTTCGACTCCAGTTTTTCCTTTGCCGCCTGGTCGCCGGCGAACCACGACCGCTGGGATGCGCGGCCGTCCGCTGGGTGGGACGGCATGAGTTGGGCGGCTTCGCCTTTCCGGCGGCGGACGCGCGGTTGATCACCAGACTGGCGAACGCACCCGACCTCTGGACCGCGCCCGCTTGAGCCCCAGCCGGAAGGATGCGCCGCCGGTGTGAGGGCACTTTCTTAACGGTGACCGGCACAATTCTGTGGGCGAGCGCTTTTGACATCCCAAGCACCGCACGCTAGAACTTTCGCCGCTATGCCCTCAGAACCGAATGCTCCGGTTGCCCCGCCTCCTGCCGGCCACGCAGCCCGCGTGGGCTGGCATCGCTGGATGATCTGCGCGCTCCTGCTCTTTGCCGCCATCATCAACTACATTGACCGGCAAGTCATCGGCATCCTCAAACCCACGCTGGTGGACACCTTCGGCTGGTCGGACGAGCGCATCTACTCCTCCATCATCTTCTGTTTTCAACTGGCCTATGCCATCGGTTTTCTGTTCGCGGGCAAGTTCATGGACGCCATCGGCGTGCGACGCGGGTTTGCCATTTCTGTGACGCTGTGGAGCATTGCCGCCATGGCGCATGGGCTCGCGGGCCTTGCCACGACATGGAGACTGCCGGTGTTGAATCTGGATGCCTTGACGGGCTTCACGATCGTAACCCTGACGGGCGCGGCGGTGGGATTGGCGGTGGCGCGGTTCGCGCTGGGCTTGGGCGAATCCGGAGCGTTCCCGGCTTCGATCAAGACTGTGGCGGAGTGGTTTCCGAAGAAGGAGCGCGCCCTCGCCACCGGCATCTTCAATTCCGGCACCAACGTCGGCGCGCTGGTCACGCCGCTGGTCGTACCGTGGATCGCCCTGCACTGGGGCTGGCAGTGGGCGTTCATCCTCACCGGCGCGCTCGGCTTCGCCTGGGTGGCCTGGTGGCTGGTGTCGTATCGGGAGCCGGATCGGCATCCACGGCTCAAGCCGACCGAGTTGGCCTACATCCGCAGCGACCCGCCCGATCCGATTGTGAAGATCCCGTGGCGAAAGCTGCTTCCTCACCGGCAGACGTGGGCCTTCGCCATCGGCAAGTTCATGACCGATCCTATCTGGTGGCTTTACTTGTTCTGGATTCCGGACTTTCTGCACCGCAACCACGGGCTCAATCTGAAGACCATCGGGCTGCCGTTGGTGGTGATTTACATCGTGGCCGACGTGGGCAGCATCGGTGGCGGGTGGCTCTCTGGAAGGTTCATGAAACTCGGCTGGACTCTGAATCGTTCGCGCAAGATGGCCATGCTGGTCTGCGCCCTGTCGGTCGTGCCCGTCATGTTCGCCGCCAACGCCACCAACCTGTGGGTGGCGGTGGGCTTGGTTTCGATCGCGGCGGCCGCACACCAGGGTTGGTCGGCCAACATCTTCACGCTGGCATCGGACATGTTCCCGCGGCAGGCTGTGGGTTCGGTGGTGGGTATTGGCGGCACGGGCGGCGCCATTGGCGGCATGTTCATCGCCATGCTGGTCGGGGCCATTCTCCAGAAAACCGGCAGCTACGTGCCGGTCTTCATCCTTGCCGGCTCGACCTATCTGACGGCGTTGCTGGTTATCCATCTCCTGGTCCCGCGCTTGAGTCCGGCGAAGATCGAAGGCATCTGAAGGCTGCGAAATCCAGGCAGTTGGCCCCCGGCCTGGCCGTGTCACTTCCGAGGGAATCCATGCTTGCCCTCGCCCCAACCCTGAAAGATTCGCGCCTCCAACCCCTGCACCGTAGCGGCGGCTCGGCAGACCGCGGCCATCTTCCTCCATCAAGCGTCCGCAGGCTCTACCGAGAGGCCGCCAAGCCAGGGTTCATGGCGAGGGCGCGCGTCTTGCCAACTGCCAAGATGCGGCTCAGACGCTCTCGGGTTTCGGATGGACCCACGGCGCGCGATAGGGTCGTTGAAGCAGACGGTTCGCCTCGTCGTCGCCGATCACACGGCCCGCGGACGCGTCCCACGCGAACGTGCGGCCAAGTTGTTGCGACAGGTTGGCCAGGATGCAGGACGCGCCGGAGATGTGGCCTTGTTCGATGTCGGACACCGGCCTGCCCCGCGTGGCGGTGGCTTTGAGAAAATCCTGCCAATGCCAGCGGATCGCCGAAGCGACGTGCCGCTCCAAGTCTTTCTCCGTCCGATCCTCTGGGTACTTCTCGTACTCGAATAACGGCTCGCCCTTCAGCGTGGGCTCATTCTTGCCCTTCTCGAAGAACTCATATTTGAACACGCTGGCTTTGAGCGTGCCCTTCTCGCCGTAGAACGTGGCGCCCCAGGCATACTCGGGATCGGGCACGTCACCCCAAGTGCGATGATTCCAGATAACCTGCACATCGCCGAAATCAAACGTGGCGGACTGCGTGTCGGTCGTGTTGGCCGCGCTGTCCTTCTCGATGAGAATGCCGCCGCTGGAACTGATCCGCCGCGGCCAGCCGAGGTCCAACATCCAGCGCACCATGTCCAGCATGTGAACGCACATGTCTCCCACGATCCCGTTGCCGTATTCCATGAAAATGCGCCAGCCGCGCGGGTGAGTGCGGTTGGTGAAGGGCCGCATCGGCGCCGGGCCGGTCCAGAGTTCGTAATCCAGGGTGTCCGGCACGGCAATCTCGTTGGCGCGGCCCGACCGGCCCATGCTCCAGTAGCAGCAGATCTCCACGCGGCCAATCCGGCCCAGCCGGCCTTCCTTGATCACGCGGTCGCGCGCCTCGATCAGGTGCGGGGTGCTCCGGCGCTGCATGTTCACCTGGACCACGCGCCCATGTTTGCGGGCGGCCGCGAGCATGGCCTGCCCTTCCACCACGTCCACGCTGATGGGCTTTTGCACCCAGACATCAGCGCCTGCCTCGAGGGCCGCGATGGTGGGCAACGCGTGCCAATGATCCGGAGTTTCGACCATCACGATGTCGAGGTCGCGCTCCTTGAGCATCTCGCGGTAGTCCTTGAACGTGCGCGGTTTCTTCTTCGAGGCCTGCCGCGCCGCCACGAGTTCGGCGGCGTCGGCCACCATCCGCGAATCCACATCGCACAACGACACCACCTCGACGGGCGCCACTTGGAGGAGGCGGAACACGTCCAGCTTGCCATACCAGCCGGAGCCGATGAGGCCCACGCGCTTCGGTTTCTCGCTGGCAAACGTGGTGGGGACGTAACTTGCCGCGGCCAGAGCCAGAGCGGCGGACGAACTGAGCTTGAGGAATTGGCGCCGATTCATGCCCACCGTTTAGGCGAAAGGCGAAGCGAAGACAAGCACTCGCAATGGGAAACTGGAGCGGGCTACTCGCTAACCCGCCGCCATCGCGTGGCCGGCAATCCAGCCTGTTGTCCAAGCGGCCTGGAAATTGAAGCCTCCGGTGAGGCCGTCAATGTCGAGGAGTTCACCGGCCAAGTGAAGCCCGGGGCAGACCCGGCTTTCCATCGTCTTGAAATTCACCTCACGGAGCCGCACGCCGCCGCAGGTTACGAACTCGTCCTTGTTCAAGCTCTTGCCTGTGACAGTCAGTTCGGTCCGCGTGAGCTGCTGCACGAGCCGTTCCTGCGACGCCCGTGGCAGTGCTGCCCAGCGCGTTGCTCGCGGGATGCCAGCCGCCAGGACGAGTGCCTCCCACATGCGCGCCGTGAGCGGCTCGACCGGCGTGTTCACCACCAACCGCGCGCCTGTTGACGCGCGATTCCCTTGGAGCTCGCGGCTGATCTCCTCGCTCGAGGATCCTGGCAACCAGTTCACGCGCAGCGGAAACTGGCAGTTCAGTTTGTGCAGCTTCCGCGCACCCCAAGCCGAGAGCCGTAAGATCGCGGGCCCGCTCAGTCCCCAATGCGTCACCAGCACCGGGCCACGCTCGCTCAAGCCTGCGCCCGGCACGCTGACCTCCGCGTCCATTGCCACACCGGCAAGCGACCGCAACCATGGGGTTTCCAGGGTGAAGGTGAACAGCGATGGCACGGGCGGTTCGAGCGTGTGGCCCAAGGAAACTGGAAGCTGGCCGAGCACTGCCGCGCGACAACCGCCGGTGGCCAGCAAGAGTCGGTCACATCGCAGACGTTCGCAGGAGAGGGAGGCGGCCAGTACCTGAACTTGGGGTTCCAAGAGTTCAAAGCGTTCAGGGATCGGGCCGGAATCCGTGGATGCTTTGAATCCTTGGGATGGGATCGGGGGTTCGTGGAAACAACTCCCGTCCTTGCTTGCGCCTCGCGCGGGCGAGGTGAGCTCCAGTTCAAACCGGCCATCCGCCCCTCTCGTGACGGATTTCACGCCGCAGTTGCTCCGCAGTTTCACGCCCGCCGCTCTCGCCGCGGAGAGGAGACAATCTACGATCGTGGCCGCGGAATCCGACACCGGGAAAATTCGCCCGTCGCGCTCCGCTTTGAGCTTCACCCCGCGTGATTCAAACCACGCCACCGTGTCGCTCGCCTGAAACCGTTGGAACGGGCCGATGAGCGCCTGCTCTCCGCGCGGGTAGTTCCGGGCGAACTCGCGCGGATCAAAGCAGGCGTGGGTCACATTGCAGCGACCGCCGCCGGAGATGCGCACCTTGGACAGGAACCGCGGGGACTTCTCCAGCACGATCACCTCGTACTCGGGTGCGGCCTCCGCGCAGGTGATGGCCGCGAACACGCCGGCCGCGCCGCCGCCGACTACGATGACGCGGCGCGGCGTCTTCCTGGATGGCGCGGTCTCAGCCATTCGTAAAAGTCACGATTGCCGGGTTGCGTGGCAACGAGCAGCCGTGAGCCTAAGAGAATTCCAGTCCGTTGGCGAGCCGGGGCAACGACGGAGGCGTCGCTGTTACGCGATTGCCGAAGGGCTCTTCGGTTCGAAACCCGGATACATGGCCTCCATGCAATCCGGGCACAGGCCGTGGCTGAATTGGGCCTCCGAGTGTCGGGTGACATAGACCTCCACGCGTTCCCAATAACCCTTGTCGTCGCGGATCTTCTTGCACTTGGCGCAAATGGGCACGATGCCTCGGAGGGTCTTGATGTGGTTGAGCGCCTCGCGCAACTCGGAAATGGTGCTGGCCAACTGGGCCTGCATTTCCAGCATGCGCCGCCCCACGCCAATCCGCGCGCGCAGTTCCGCCACGGAGAAGGGCTTCGTCAGGTAGTCGTTCGCGCCGGCGTCCAGCCCCGCGACGATGTCTTCCTTCTTGTCGCGAGTCGTGAGGATGATGATGTAGGGCGGCTGATCCATCCGGTTCGCAGTCAATTGGCGGCAAACCTCGACGCCATCCATTTCCGGCATCATCCAGTCGAGGATGGCCAGGCGCGGCGCGTCCTGCTGCCGCATCGCGGCCAGGGCCTCCACGCCGTTGACTGTGGCCACCACCTCACAGCCGAGCTTCTTGAGAATGGAACTCAACACGTTTCTGGACGTGAGATCGTCGTCAGCAATCAGGACTTTCATATCTGGGTTCACTCCACTTGGGCGCTGGCGCGCTCCACCTCCTCCAGCGTGGTCAGGCCGCGCAGGGCCTTCTTCAAACCGTCGTGCAACATGGTTCGGAAGCCTTGCGCCAGTGCCAATGCCTGGATGTCGAGAATGGAGGCGTTGCGCGCCACGAGGCGGCGGATCGGTTCCGTGAGATGGCAAAATTCGTGGATGGCCAGCCGGCCGCTGTAGCCGGTGCCGGCGCAATTCGCGCAACCCCGGCCCCGCCAGAGCTTGACGGGGCGACCCCCGACTTCTCCAAACAGACGCGCGACATCGTCGGCCGGCATGGAGTATTCCTCGCGGCAGGAAAGGCAGAGCCGCCGCACGAGACGCTGGGCGCACACACCGATGATGGCGGGGGCGACCAGAAACGGCTCCACGCCCAGGTCAATCAGGCGCGTCACGGCTTGGAGCGCGTTGTTTGTGTGCAGCGTGGCCATGACCAAGTGCCCGGTGAGCGCCGACTGCAAGGCGATGCGCGCCGTTTCCGTGTCGCGCACTTCGCCCACGAGGATGACATCCGGATCCTGGCGCAGAAAGGTCCGCAGCGCCTCGGCAAAGTCCAGGTTGACGGCGGGGTTGACCTGCACTTGGTTGATGCCGGGCAGACGGTATTCCACCGGGTCCTCGATGGTCATCACGTTGATGCCGGGGCGATTTAGTTCCTTGAGAATGGAATACAGTGTGGTGGTCTTGCCCGAACCGGTTGGGCCGGTGACAAAGAAGACGCCGTTGGGGCAACGAATGATGCGCCGCAGCGTGGCGAGATTGCCGGCCGAGATGCCAAGTTCCTCCAGGTTGGGAATGGACTGGCGCTTCATCGAGCCAAGCACGCGCAGCACGATCTTCTCGCCGTCAATCGCCGGCACGCTGGAGAAGCGCAGATCAATCGAGCGGGTGCCCAGCGGCAGGGAGATGCGCCCGCCCTGGGGACGGCGTTGTTCCGCAATGTCGCACCCGGCCATCAGTTTGAGCCGCGACGCGAATGGCGCCAGCAGCCGGCGATGGAACTGCTGCCACTCGCGCAGTTCGCCGTCAATGCGCAGCCGCACCCGCATCGTGTGCGCGGCAGGTTCCAGATGAATGTCACTGGCACGCTCCTTGAGCGCCACAAGCAGAAGCTGCCGCGTCAACGCCACCACGTCCTTGTCTTCCGCCAACTGCGCCAGGCGCCCGACATTCGCGCTGGCGGCTTCGATGTCATGGCTTTTGGCGCTGAGCTGGGCCTTGAGTTCCTCAATGAGGCCAAGCGTGGCGTATTGCACTTCGAGAACATCCGTGATGTCGCTGGGTGGACTGAAGACCGCGGTGACCGGCATTCCGGCAAGGCGCGCGGCGGCGTCCAACACCGTGACGTTCAACGGATCGGCGGTGGCCACCGTCACCGCCCCGCCAAAGCAATACAGGGCGATCACGCGCTGAGCGACCGCGAAATCGCGTGGGATCAGCTTCACCACCTCGGGCTGAATGATCGTCCGCGTCAGGTCCACGTAGGCAAAACCCACGGAATCACCGTAGAGCCGGCACGCCTCGTCCTTGGGCGCGGATTGCGACGCGATCACGTCTTCGAGGGCGGCGAGGGCGTTGCCGTGGTGATGGGCGGCGAGCGCCTGGGCCTGCGCGGCCGGCATCAAGCCGTGCTGCGCCAGCAGATCGAAGAAGCGGGACGGCTTCATGACGGCGACTCTTTCTTGGCAGCCGCCTGACGGCGGCGGCGGCTCTCCTCGACCAGTTTCCGGATGTCGTCGTGGCTCAAAATCCGTTTGGCTTGGCAGTCCGCCTTTTCGTCCTCGGCGATCTCGGCCAGCAAGGCGTCCAAGTTGAACAAGGGGGGTGTGCTATCCGGCATGGGGGACTCCTGGATTCGTGGAAGCGGTCGCCTCGGCGCGCAACTCGGTCAACAGCTGGGTGATTTCCTCCACCGGCGAGTCCTTGCGGATGTAGCCGACCGCGCCCTTTTCAAGGCACTCCACCACCGTGCCTTGGTCCGCGATGGAGGTCAGCATCACCACGCGCGCGTCGGGATGCGCGGCGAGAATGCCCGGCAGCGCTTGCGGCCCGGTCTGCAAGGGCATGCTCACGTCGAGCAACACGAAGTCAGGCTGGGTGCGGGCGGCGGCGGCGATGGCCTCCTGGCCATTGTTCGCCTCCGCCACCACAGTAAACCCCAGTTTCTTCACCACCCCGCGCAGCCAGCACCGGCAGGTGAAATCGTCTTCGACAATCATCATCTTCATCGTTCAGCCACCTTTCTCCGCAGGTTGCATTTCCAAAGCCAGGGCCTTCTCCAGTTGGGCATACTGCCGCTCCAGTTCGCCCAGTCGCCCAACCAGCGTGGGCAAGCTTCCCGCCTTGCCCGCCTCTTCCAACGCGGCGGCAATCGCGCGCAGGGCTTCGCCGCCCACGGTGCCGGAGGCGCCCTTGATCTTGTGCGCCTGCCGCCCCGCCGCTTGCGCGTCGCCCACCGCCACGAAGGATTTCAACGTGCTGATCTGGCCGGGCATGTCGCCCAGATACCCCTCAATCACCGAGCGCGCCAACTCCTCGTCATTCATCATCCGCTCCAGCAACGCCGTCCGGTTGAACACGACCGGCGACGGTTCATGGCCAACCGCGCTGATTTGAGCGTTACGCGCCGCGCCCATCACGCCGGAGGAACTTCCCGTGAATTCCAAACGATCACGATTTGAGTCCGAACCATCCTTGGACCCTTTGAATTCTTGGGAGGCCATGGCCAGATCATGGAGCGAATCTCCTGATTGTTGCGCGCCTTGAACCTGCGAAAGGTCATGGTTGCCGTGAGTCGGCGCTGAATCCCGCGCGCAGTCAGATGGAGCGGACTCACATCCCCCGCTGCCAGGCTCTGGCTGAGCACTCTTCGCCAAGTTCGGCGGCAACCATTTTTCCAGCACCGCGACCAGGGCCCGCACTTCGATGGGCTTGGCGACGTAACCGTTCATGCCCGCGGCGAGACATTGCTCCCGGTCACTGGCCATGGCGTGCGCGGTCATGGCGATGATTGGCGTGTTCGGGTTTCGCACCGCTGTCTTCGGATCGCGAATCTGCCGGGTCGCCTCGTAACCATCCATCACTGGCATCTGCACATCCATGAGCACGAGGTCGTAAGGGATTGATTTCAGCGCCTTCACGGCTTCCATGCCGTTGGCCACCGCGTCCGCGCTGAGGCCGAGTTTCTTCAGGATGCCCAAGGCGACTTGCTGATTGGTAATGTTGTCTTCCACCAAGAGGATGCGCGCCTTCCGGTCGGCGAAGAGGTTTTGCACGTCTCGATCCGCGAGGCGGCCGCCCACGGCGCTGGGCCGCAGAATCTCGCCCGTCCGCCGCGTCAACACCTGGGTCAGCGCGGCGCGCAACTCCAGATGCCGCGTGGGCTTGGTCAGGTAGGCCTCAAAGCCAATCTCGGCAAACCGCCGCGCGTCCTCTGCCGAGGCCAAGGAACTGAGCATCACCAGCTTGAGGTCGGCCGCCCGGTGGTCGCCGCGGATGGCCTGGCCCAGGGCCTCGCCGTCCATGCCGGGCATCTGCCGATCCACGACTGCGAGCCGATACGGATCGCCTTCCTCCTGCGCGAGGCGCAGCAATTGGAGCGCGTGGCTGCCCTCGGCGGCCTCGGTCGCGCGCATCCCCCACGAGGTCAGACGCGTGTTCAGGATTTCGCGGTTCGTGGCGTTGTCATCCACGATCAGCACCCGCACGCCCCGCAATTCATCGCCGGAAGGCGTCGCCGAGCCCTTCCCTTCGGGTTGCAACTCCAGCCGCGCAGTGAACCAGAATTCCGAACCCTTGCCCTCGACGCTGTTCACGCCAATCTCGCCACCCATCAACTCCGAGAGCTGCTTCGAGATCGCCAACCCCAACCCGGTGCCACCGTATTGGCGCGTGGTCGAGGCGTCCACCTGGCTGAACTTGTTGAAGAGCAGCCCGATCTTGTCCGCCGGGATGCCGATGCCCGTGTCGCGGACCGAGAACCGCAACATGACGCGGTCGGCCTCGCGGTGTTCAAGGCGGACGCGGATGCTGATTTCGCCTTGGTGGGTGAACTTGAGTGCGTTACCCGCCAAGTTCAGCACGATCTGGCGCAACCGGCCCGGGTCGCCACGCAACGCACAGGGCACCTCCGGCTCAACCAAGCAGGTTAACTCCAAGCCCTTCTCTCGGGCGCGAACGGCGAGCAATTCCACCGCGTCTTCCATCGTGGCCGCGAGATCGAAGTCCAACATCTCCAGCTCCAGCCGCTTCGCCTCGATCTTCGAGAAGTCCAGGATGTCGTTGATGAGCGAGAGCAGGCTCTCGGCGCTGCTACGCACGATCTGGGCGTAGCGGCGTTGCTCGGGATTCAACGGCGTGTCGAGCAGCAGGCCCGTCATGCCGATCACGCCGTTCATGGGCGTGCGGATTTCGTGGCTCATGCTGGCGAGAAACTGGCTCTTGGCAATGCTGGCCATTTCGGCCTGCACGGCGAGTTCGTTCGCGCGGCCGATGGCCATCTCCAATTGGAGGTTCGCGTCTTCCAACTGGCGCTGAGCGGACTGGGCAAAAGCCTCCGCTGCCTTGCGCGCCGTGATGTCTTCCTTCACCGCAAGGAAATGAGTGATGACGCCGGCGGAATCACGAATGGGGGAGATGGAAGCCAGTTCCCAATACAAGTCACCGTTCTTTCTCCGGTTGTGGAACTCGCCCCGCCACTCCCGGCCGCTGGTGATGGTTTCCCACAGCTCGCGGTACCCCTCGGGAGGCGTGTGGCCGGACTTGAGCACGCGGGGATTCTGCCCCACGGCTTCTTGGAATGAATACCCGGTCACCTCGGTGAATTTCGGATTCACGTATTCGATGCGGCCTTTGAGATCCGTGATGACCACGGACGCCGGACTCTGTTCGACCGCACGGGAAAGTTTGCGCAACTGAGCTTCCGCCGCCCGCGCTTCTTCCAAGTGGCCCAACGCCGCGCTCCGGCTCTCCTCCAATTCGCGGGCTTGCCGCTCCAATTCCTTGGAACGCCGGACCAGACGGATGCCGCCCAGCAGGATCAGCATCAGCAGGGTCGTGATCTGGATTGGAATCGCCCGTTGCCCGGCGACCTGCGCGTGCCAGTCCTCCGCCGGCGTGTCGCAGCCGACAACCATGAGCACTTCACCTGTGCGCGGATCGGTGACCGGCGCCAAGGCGCTGAGAAATGTGCCATACTCATCCGTCACGGGCCCGAACACTCCCGCCGTGCCGTTGCGGAGAACCTTCCAATCCTCAGGCGTCGGTTTTTCATAGACCGTGCCTGGTGGCGAGGCCAGCGGGTCGCCCACCGGAAGGCTTTCCGGACCAAAGAGAATCGCTCCGTTGCGGATCGCCATGCTATAAACGCTGCGTTGCCCCACCGCCCGCGCGAATGCGATCATCTGACTGCGGATCGTTTGAAAAGCCGCGTTCGTGGTGTCCGCGCTGGAAAAGGTGAGCGACCTCACCAATGCCGGATCCACAGTCCCAGCCAGAGCCATAGCCTTGCGCAACACCTCCGCCCGCATCTCGGCATCCTTGTCGCTCGCGAAATGTCCGGCCGCCAGCCAGCCAACTACGGCCAGAACCGGCAGAACCCCGGCGAGCAGCCAGTGCCGCCTCCAACCCGCCGTCGCCGCCGCATCGCGTGGACGCTTGGCATACAGGATGTAAACGACACCGCCCGCAACCACCAGCAATTGAATTGTGACCCAGAGGAAAAACATGTTCAGGATTTCAAGTGGAGACGGTTCATTGTCTGAGAGCTTCTTCCAGCCGCGCATTCAGCGGGCCACCGTCGCCCTCCAGTTCGCGGACCAGACTGCGGACTTGCTGCTGAGCCAATGGCGAAGGCCAGACCCGACCGTTCTCCCAGCGGTTAATGGTGGGGAACGTGACGCCCAGTTTGGCGGCAAATTGCTCCTGGGTCAGGCCGGTGCGGGCGCGTAGTTCGCGGATCAATCCAGGAAAACCGGCGGGCACGGCCTTCGCCGCGCCCCCGCTCCGGGGCGGCCCGTGGTCTGGCGACAATGCGCTGTTCATTGGCAGTCCTACGGGTGCTATATCGTCTGCTCAGTCACTTGCTTAAGGGAATTCCGCAGTCGGCCGCGCACGGGTGCGCAACTCTCGCCTCGCCTCACGCCGCCGCTTGCCCCATCGTGGTCGCGTGATGTCCGATTCAATCCAAGCCCTGACCGCCGAAATCCGGGCCTTCCGTGACGCGCGAGACTGGCGGCAGTTCCACGCGCCGAAGGAACTGGCCGTGGCCATTGCCGCCGAAGCCGGTGAGTTGTTGCAGCACTTCGTCTGGCAGGACGCGAAGCAATCCGAGCAGCGCGCCCGCGAACATCGCGAAGCCATCGCCGACGAGATCGCCGATGTCAGCATTCTGCTGTTGGAACTGGCCGACAATCTTGGCGTCAACCTGGCCGACGCCATCCGCGCCAAGCTGGCAAGGAACGAGCAACGCTACCCGGTCGCGAAGGCCCGCGGCTCGAACAAGAAATACAACGAACTGTGAGCGACGACCCCCCGGCATCGTTCGGAGTCCCGGCTCTGGCTGGCGCGGCGCGGACCGATTCCAACCGCGGAGCAAAGATGCCGCCCCAACCGGCTGAAGCCGGGACACCGAACCCACCGCAT
Organism: uncultured Verrucomicrobiota bacterium; assembly: GCA_964548925.1. Classification (GTDB taxonomy): domain Bacteria; phylum Verrucomicrobiota; class Verrucomicrobiia; order Limisphaerales; family MWDV01; genus MWDV01. The sequence goes on from CAZJTM010000122.1 coordinate 17,651, forward strand.
CGTCGTCGCCCACGCTATGCCGGCAAGAACCCGCGTCGCTTCGAGGAAAAATACAAAGAACGCGATCCCGCTCGCTACGGGGACACGGTGGCGAAGGTGCTCGCCTCCGGTAAAACCCCGGCGGGCACGCACCGCCCCATCATGGTGGCCGAGATTCTGGAAGTGCTCGCGCCCAAGCCCGGCGAACTGGCGGTGGACTGCACGCTCGGCTATGGCGGCCACGCGCAGGCAATCCTGCCGCGGCTCCTGCCTGGCGGACGCCTGATCGGACTCGACGTGGACCCGCTTGAGTTGCCGAAGACCGAGGCCCGCTTGAGTGCGCTGGGGTTTGGTCCGGACGTTTTCACCGCCCACCGCGGCAACTTCGCCGGCCTGTCACAGGTGCTCGCGTCTCGACAGCGTGCTGTTGGCTTCCAGCCAGCACAACCAATTGTGACCTGCGGGCAGGATGCCCGCAGCACGTTCGGGGGCGCGGACCTCATCCTCGCAGACCTCGGCGTTTCCTCGATGCAAATTGACGACCCGGCGCGCGGCTTCTCGGTGAAACTCGAGGGCCCGCTGGACATGCGGATGAACCCGCAGCGCGGCCAATCCGCTTCCGCCCTGCTCCAAAAGTTGAAGCCCGATGCCCTCGCCATGCTGCTCACAGAAAACGCTGACGAGCCGAACGCCGCCGCACTCGCATCCGCCTTGGCAGGGAAGGCTTTCGTTACGACGAAGGCCTTGGCGACGGCCATCCGCGCCGCCCTGCCCCGCCTGAACGCGGACGACCGCGACCTCACCGTGCGCCGCGTGTTCCAAGCGCTGCGCGTCGCCGTGAATGACGAGTTCTCCGCGCTCGACGCGCTGCTCCGGCTTCTGCCGTCGTGTCTGAACCCCGGTGGACGCGTGGCCATTCTGACCTTTCACTCCGGCGAAGACCGGCGCGTGAAGAAGGCCTTCGAGGCTGGTTTGCGCGGAGGTTTCTTCGCGGAGATCGCCCGGGAAATCATCCGCCCCACGTCCGCCGAGCGCCACGCCAATCCGCGCTCCGCCGCCGCCAAACTGCGCTGGGCCCGGCGGGTTTAATCATCGTGCCCCA
>CAZJTM010000123.1:0-18697 GCA_964548925.1 uncultured Verrucomicrobiota bacterium
GCTGTAACGCTGCGCGGTAATTCGTGGGGGAGGGTTCAAATTGGTTCGCGGAGGACGCTTCGGGGTTGGCGGAGTGATTCGTGGACGGCGGGCCGGACAACGGCCCGCGGGCCAGGACGCCCCTCATTGCAGACTCCGGTTGAGCTGGCGCAGATGTTCCAGCGCCCGGAGGCGACCCCGTTCCTGTTCGGCGGGCGATAACCCGGCTGCGGGCGGGCCGGGGGCCGGTCGGGTCGGGGCTGCCAGGCGCACGCGGCGGATGTTGCGGTCTTCCTCGAACCGATGGGGCGGCAACCGGTTGGAGAGTTTCAACGCGCCGACGTTGCGGCGGCCTTCCCGGATTTCGCGCTGGAGGGACACAATCACCCGGCGCACTGCTTCCAGCGTGAAGCCCTGATGCCACAGTTCAGGCCACGCTCGCTCCCTCGCATTCAGCGGGAATTGGCGGCCCAAGGTCAGCGCCATGGGCAGAAACGGATTGCCCGCTTGATGCGGGCCAACGGCCTGTGCGGGCGTTGTCCCAAACGCTTTGTGCCGCGCACCACGGACAGCGGTCACGACCAGCCCATCGCCCCCCAACCGGCTGGCCGAGACCCCGCCGCCCACCGGCCCGAACCAAATCTGGGTCAGCGACCTGACCTATGTGGCCACCCGGGAAGGCTGGCTGTATGTGGCGATGATCCTCGATTTGTGGGGCCGGCGGGTGGTGGCCGCGTTGCGCAGGGCCTTGAAACAGCGACCGCCATCGGCACGCCGTGGGCGAATACGATCGTGGCGCCGTAGGAAACGTAGCAGGGTTCGTGGAACAGGACCTCGTCGCCGGGATTGATGAGCGCGCGGAGCGCGATGTCCAATGCCTCGCTCACGCCGACCGTCACGCGGATTTCGTCCTCGGGATTGTATGCCGCGCCGAATTGCTTGCGGACGTATCTGCTGAGCGCCTTGCGGAGTTCGAGGTAGCCGAGGTTGCTGGTGTAATGCGTCGCGCCGCGTTCGAGCGAAAACACGGTGGACTCGCGCACGTGCCAGGGCGTGTCAAAGTCCGGCTCGCCGATGCCCAGTATTGGCGATTCAATCGAGGTGTGAAATACCCGGGCTGACGCGCGACCGGCCTCCAGGATCGGTTCTGGCTGCGGCGGCCCCGTTTGAGTAAAGTCCCGTCATGCAAACGACCGTGCTGATTGTGTATTGCCTGGCGGCGCTGGCGGCTTCGCTGGCGGGCGGCTCGCTGCCGGCATTGCTGCGGCTGACGCATGCCCGCCTCCAAACCGCGCTGAGCTTCGTGGCCGGGCTCATGTTGGGCATGGCGTTGCTGCACTTGATCCCGCATGCCGCAAACGCCACCGGCTCGCTGGACCGGACGGTGCAGTGGGCGCTGGTGGGGTTCCTCGCGATGTTTTTTTTGCAGCGCCTGTTTCACTACCACCAGCACGACCTGCCCGAACCTGAGTTGGAAAGCTGCGCCTGTCACGCGCCCGAGCCCGCGCATGCCCACGCGGAGCCGGCCACCCACAAACTAACGTGGATCGGCACCACCGTCGGCCTGGGGCTGCATTCGATCTTTGACGGCCTCGCGCTCGCGGCCGCCGTGGCGGCCGAATCAAGCGGGGTCGGGTTGGTGGGGCTGGGCACCGCCCTGGCCGTCATTCTCCACAAGCCCTTTGACGCGATGGCGGTCACCACCCTGATGGAGGCCAGTCAGTCCTCGGCCCGGGCGCGTTGGGCCATGAATTTGGCCTTCGCGCTGATCACGCCGCTGGGCGTGGCCTTGTCCGTTTTGGGACTGGGCGGCGTGGCGGAGGTCAATGAGTTGTTTGTTGGCTGTGCCCTGGCCTTCTGCGCGGGAACATTCCTCTGTATCTCGTGCAGCGATCTCCTGCCGGAGTTGCATTTCCACTCACACGACCGGGTAAAACTCTCGCTGGCGTTGGCGGCGGGCCTGGGCGTTTCGATCCTCGTCGGCCAGTTTGAGACGAGCGGGCACGACCATCACGAGGGCCACGAACACGTCGAAGAGGCGCGCCCGGTTCAGTAGTCTTCGTCCGCGGATTCAAAAACGCGGAGGATGCGGTTGAAGCTGTCGCGCAACTGCGCGTAATCGCGCACGTCCACGGTGAAACGGGCGTTGCGGTTCGGGCGTGAAACCACGTGACCCTCGGCGAACAACACGTTGGCGAGGCGTTCCCGGTGATGCGTGCGCGGTTTGACGTTGAACGGCTCCAGGTCGGGTGGGCAGAGAAACTGGGAGTCCAACGCCAGCGCCCGCACGGGCCGGCCATTGCGGTTCGCCCCCAAACGATCGAGCCGGAGGTTGGGGGGCGGATTGGTTCCGGCAGGGTTGTCGAACAATTCCGTGTTGCCTCCATGCCGATAGTAGTAGCTCCCTTGGGCCTGCGTGGTGCCGACCCTGGCGAGTTCCGCCTCGGCGTCCAGAGGTTGGTCCGCCGCGGGGCAGAACAGAACTCTCGGTTGCGCGGCGAGGTAAGGCTTGAGCAGCAGACCGGCCCCCACTGGCGCGCCGCTTTGCAGCGAGAGCAAACTGGTCGGGCTGCCCGTGGACGGATAGAAGCTGGCCGGACTGGTGAAGGGAGGCGCCTTGGGGCCGTAGGGAATCTGGTCGCCATGATCTTGGGCGTAGCAGTGAATGGCAAAGCCCATCTGCCGCAGATTCGAGAGACAAGCCGCCTTGCGTCCGGCTTGTTTCGCGGCGGCAAGGGAAGGCAGCAACAGCGCCGCGAGGATCGCGAGGATCGCAATAACGACCAGCAGTTCGACCAAGGTGAAACCTTTGGGATTGGCCGGCGCCACAATTGACCGCGGCGGACAAGGGCGGCTGCTGTTCATGCGTCGGACCCCGGAGAGCGCGCCAAACCCGGCGCACGAAAAAGGCATCCTCCTTGAAACGGGTTCAGCCGCCGACGTGCTCATGGCCCCGACACTTGACGGGCCCGGTAGTAGCGTTGCGTCAAGCTATCGGCGCTCGCCAACACGGCCGTGGCTCCCGAGACATTCGTGACCGTGCCAAGGCTGGTCCAATCGGCAGCCGGGGCGCCGGCATTGGTGCTGGCCAGGATTTCAAAACCCAGGCCCGGTTCGCTGACCAGCGTGAATTGGAGTCCGCTCGCGGTCCAGCGGGGCGAGATCAGCGCCGGCGCCGGCGCCGCAGTGAGCCGCACATGGTCCAGGACCCAGAAGCCGCCCTCGAGGTTGGGATCGGTGACTGTCGAACGGAACAAGAGGCCAACGTGCTGATTCGCCCACGGCTGGTCCGCGCGCACCGGCGGGACGACGACCGTAAAATCCCGAAGCCGTTCCCTGTCGGGAAACAGGTCCAAGGAATAAACGATGTTCGTGGCAGCGACCACGACCTGGTTCGTGGCGGCGTCGCGGTAGTAAAGCGCCGCTTGCAGACTGGCCCCGGGGAGCATATTCCCGCCCGCGCCCATGACGCCCACAGTCAGGCGGTAGGACTTCCCCACCTCGAATCGCGCGTCAAACGCGTGGAGCGGCGGACCGCCCCGCCAATCCACCGAATCGTAATCCTGAAACCAACCCACCTCGCGGACGGCAAACAACCAGGCCGCTTGGGCGCCGTCACAGTTGGGGATGTGGTCGCTGGCGCCCGGGTCCGTGTTCTTGAACAGACCGGTCAGTTGCGCCCACAGGAAAGGCCCGGTTTCGTCATACCAGTCCGGCTTTGGCGTCTTCTGCCAAGCGTCGAGGTTGATGTTCACAAACGGGGTGACTGGCGACTCGAAAGAGCCGTTGGGAACGAAAATGGACTCCGCGCGCACGGCGCATGCGACCGGCGCGAGGCACAAGCCGACGGCCAGCCATGCAGCGGAGGAAGCACGGACGCCAAGGTTCATGGAAGGCAACCAGCGGGATTAACAGCCGCCAAGCCAGCGGCACCGGCGGGACAGCAGGGTCGCGCCGCCCAGAGCCAGCAAGGAAAACACGCCGGGCTCCGGCACGACCGTCAACCGCACATTGTCCACGTCCCAAAAGGTGCCGCCCATGCTGGTGGACACAATCTCAATGCCAAGGTGCCGGCCCGCCCAGGCGTCGGAAGCCAGCACGGTCGGGACGTTCACCTCGAAATCAGTTAACCAAGGAGTGCCCGGAAACGCCGCCGCCGTGTAGAGAATGTCCGTGGCAGCCACGGGTTGGGGCATCTGTGCGTCGTCGAGGTAATACAAACCCAATCGCAAGCTGGCGCCCTCCAGGAGGCCATTTCCAGGCATCACGCCCACCGTCAGTTTGTAGCTCAGGCCGGGCTGGAAGACCGCGTCGAAGGCGTGGCTGGGAGATCCGCCCCGCCAGTCCGTCGAGTTGTAATCTTGGAACAGGCCGACGCCGGGGATCGCGAAGAGATAAATGGCCTGCGCGCCGTCGCAGTTGGGGATGTGCCGCGCGTCGCCGGGAGGGACATTCATGAAGAGGCCCATCGTCTGGTCCCAGGTGTAGCCGCCAAAAGTCACCGGGTCGTACCAGCCGGGTTGGGGCGTCTTCTGCCAGTGGTCAATGCGGGGGTCCACGAAGGTCGTGGCGGGTGATTCGAATGAGAAGTTGGGGATCGTGATCGGTTGCGCCTGAAGGGCGCATGTGCCGGCGATCCACGCGGCGGCAACTGTTCCGATCGTCAGGCGGGCACAATTCCGAAGCCACTGCACCCGCAGCGATTCCTTGCCCATTCCGCAATGACAATCCGTGCCGGAAACAAAGGTTGAGTCCATCATGTGTCGTCGTGGTTTCATAAATCACCCGCGCAACCGTGCATGGATCGGGACGCATGCGCAAGCGACATTTTGCAGGAAAGGATGTCCCCACTTCGGTGGCTTGTCCAAGCGAGGTGGGATCATGAGTAGAACCCGCATTGGTACGCGGTGTCGAACATGGCCACGATGTTCTCTGGCGGCACCTCGCCCTGGATATTGTGGACGTTGTTGAAGACGTAGCCGCCGCCCGGCTTGAGCGCCTCCACGTTTTGGCGAACGTTCGCCGCCACTTCCACAGGCGTGCCTCGCGACAGCACGTGTTGCGCGTCGCAACCGCCGCCCCAGAACGCCAACCTGTCGCCAAACCGACGTTTCAACTCCGCCGGATCCATGTTCCGCGCGCTGATTTGGACCGGATTCAAGATGTGGATGCCGTTGTCGAGCAAGTCCGGGATGTAATCCATGCAACCGCCACAGGTGTGATACCAGATGCGGGCGCTCGTGCGGGAGCGGATGTACTGCACGAGGCGCTTGTGGCGCGGCTTCACGATGCGCCGATAGAGCTCCGGCTTGAAGAGCGGCCCGTTCTGCCCGGCGATGTCGTCGCCGATCATGATCACGTCCACCACGTCGCCGACTTCGTCGAGAAACAGGCGGAACCAATCCATCCAGAATCTTAACGTCTGCTCCAGCATCGCCTCGCAGAACTCGGGCTGCGTCATCAAATCGCAGAACCACTGCTCAAGCCCGCGCAGGTACCAGCAGATTTCATAGACCACGCCGCAAATTCCGCTGACCACGGCGTAGGGGGTTTGCTTCTTCAGTTCCAAGGCCCGCTCGCGCAGCCCGGCGAAGCGCGTCGGATCGTCGCCTTTGGGCCAAGGATGGCTCTGCACGTCGGCCAGTGTGGCGTTGGCCAGCGGGTGCAACGTGATGTCCATGTAGTAGGGCGTGTCGTCGGGCATGGACCAACGGATGCCGAATTCGTCCGTGAGGTCGTGCCAAAGCCGGCCAGCGCGCTGCGCTTGAACGATGCCGCCCTTCCAACTGGCCGGCGCACCGGCGCGGATGTAGCGCGTGTCCACGTGGAAGCGTTCCAGCACCGCCTCGCACGGCACTGCAAGTTGTTGCACCGCGTCGAGGATCCTCACCTCGTCCTGGATGCCGAGGTGCGCGATCAGGTTGCGATACGCATTCTTGTGGATGCCGGTCTGGTTGCCGCCGAGGTCAATCGGCACGCGGTCGGGGGTCTCGTGATTCAGCGCCTTGAGCACCCGCTCGCGCGAGGTCATGGTTTCTCGTTTGGCAGGATTCCGTGTCATGGAATTGGGTCGAATGATGCGAGCAAGGTGGATCGAAATGCTCTGGGAAAGCAGCCTCGTTATGAACCGCCGACAGCTTTCATCGTGACGATGCTGTTTGTGTCGAACCCCACAGCATAGGTCAGGTCATCTCTGACACCTAGCCAGATTAGGTAGTAAGCCGAGCCACTTTGATTGGCACGGTCGTATTCTCTCTCGAAGCCTTCGCGCTGAGAAAGATGAAACTCCTGGCCCTCGCTAGATGGTTGGCCCATCAATTGGATAACCGTTTGCCGGGTCATCCCCACTTCAACAGCTTTGAAACCTCCCTGTATCTGCCGAATCTCCGCCTCCATGGGATCCTTCGTTATATACCTGAAGAAGGTCCATCCACCGCAAACGAGCACAACCAGAACGACTGCTCCGATCAGGTAAAGCGGCAGCAGCAAACGCCGTGGTCTGAATTCGCAACAACGTGGGCGTGGTTTTTCCATAATCAAGTGCTTAGCAAGACAGGGTGTATTCGTTCAGCAGCCTCAAGTAAACCCGATATTCCTCCAGCGACACGCCGGGCGGCGTCTGGTGATCCACGCTCGGGATGAAGCCGCCCGTCTTCATCAACGGCACGAGGCGCTCGAACTCCGCGCGCATCGCCGCCTCGCCGCGGTTCATCGTCATCTTGTCGAAATGTCCGACCATCAGCAGCCGGGGGAACTGCGCGCGCAACTTGAGGCCGTCCACGCCCGCCTGGCGTTCCAGCGGCAGCACGCCCTGCACGCCGAGCGCCTCCAGCCACGGCACGATCAAGGTCACGTCGCCGTCCGTGTCCACGAACAGCGGGATGCCGCGCTCCTGCAATCGCGGCAGCAGCTTGCGGTAATACGGCGCCACGTATTCCTCGAACGTCCGCTGCGAGATCATCGGGCCGTGGTTGTAGCTCATGTCCTCGGCGATGGTCATGAACGTGGGCACGCTGACGCGGAACATCGCGTCGAGCAGCTTGATGTTGAACTCCAGCAGGTCGCTGTTGATCCGGTGCAGCAACTCCGGCTGGTCCACGAACGCGAACATCAGCTTCTCGAAGCCCATCAACGTGCGCGGGAACCAGAAGAACCCCTCCACCGTGGCCCAGACCACGGCCTCGCCGCGCGCCTGCCGCTGCGCCCACGCTGCCATGCTCTCGATGGCGCGCGAATGATCCGGGAACAACTGCGAACGGATGCTGAGGTAATCGTCCATGTTGCTGACGATGCCTTCGACGTGATGCTGCGTCGCCTCGATGGTCGGGTCGGTGGTGCTGAACCAGAACTGCTGGTAAGGATCGAGGCCGAGGTGCTGGGCGATGTCGAAGACCTGGCTGAACTTGAGTTGGGGAGGCAGCCCTTCGCGATGCCAGCGGGCGATGGTTTCGTCCCACCACATGGCCCATTCCCAGCGCGGCAACCGGTCCACCGGCTGGAAGTTCATCACCGCCCGAAATCGCTCCACGTGATTCATGCTCAGAGTCTATGGAACTCACAGCCATTTGCTACCGAGAACTCTCCGGGCGCGAAAAGACGGCGCGGTTTTGTGCGGATGTAGGCCGGGTGACCTCACCTGGCGATTTGGGAATGAAACATCCAGGTTATTGGCTTCCGGTTCAGTCCGGTTGTGTTAGCTTAAGCCTGCGATGGGTATTCATAGAGGCTTGGCCCTTGCGGCTCTCGGACTTCTCGCGACGGTGTGGACCACTGCTGGCGTGGAGGTGTTTTCCACCAACTCCATCTGGCGCTTCCGCCGGGGCGGCAGCGAGGCGTCGTCACCCAATTCCGCGTGGCGGATGGCGGCGTTCAACGACGCGGCTTTCACCAACGCGCCCGCCCCCTTCTGGTACGGCGATGTCCGGGTCGGCGGCACGGAACTGACCGACATGCAGAACGGCTACCTCTGCGTCTTTCTGCGAAAGCCCTTTGTGCTGACCAACGCCCAGGCGGTGGGCGCGCTCCAGCTCACGGCTTACGTGGACGACGGCTTTGTCGCTTGGATCAACGGGACGGAAGTCGCCCGAACCAACGTGAGCGACGCCGCGCCGACCTATCAGACCGTGGCCAGCAACGCGACCGAGCCGGTCCCGCTCGTCACCTATGCGCTGCCCACGCCCTTCAGTTACCTCACCAACGGAACGAACATGCTCGCGGTTCAAGTGTTCAACACCAGCTTGGGGAGTTCCGACCTGGGGTTCGACGCGGCGCTCTCTGCTCTCTTCGCGGAAACCAACCCGCCGACCCTCGTAAGCGTTTCGCCCGCGCCCGGCACGGTGTCGGCGCTGACCAGCGTGGCGGTGACGTTCTCCGAACCGGTGAGCGGGGTGGACGTGGATGATTTCTTGTTGAACGGCGTCCCGCCCAGCGGGCTGACCGTGAGCAACACCACGTACACGTTCACCTTTGCCCAACCGCTCTTTGGCACTGTTCTCATCACGTGGGCGGCCAACCACGGCATCACCGACCAGGCGCTCGCGCCGAACCCGTTCAACGCCACGGGGCCGGGCGCGACGTGGCAGTATCTTCTCACTGACCTCACCCCGCCCGCGCTCTCGGACCTGTTCCCGCCAGCGGGCTTTCCCGTGCGCGCGTTGAGCCAGATCGAAGTGACGTTCACCGAACCGGTAGTGGGCGTGGACGCGTCGGACCTGCTGATCAACGGGCAACCCGCCTCGCAAGTGACGCAGCAACCTGGCGGGCCGTTTGTTTTCAAATTCCCGCAGCCCCAAGCCACCGGGACGGTCACGGTGGCCTGGGCGCCGAATCACGGCATCACCGACGCGGCAACAGTTCCGAATCCCTTTGCCGGGGGAAGTTGGAGTTACACATTGGACACCAACCTGCCGCTGGCCCATCTCGTTATCACAGAAATCCTCGCCGCAAACGTCAGCACCAATGGACTGCGGGACGAGGACGGCGAGCTGCAGGAGTGGATCGAGATCCGCAATTACGGCACCAGCCCGGTCAATCTGGCCAATTGGTCCTTGAGCGACGATCCCGCGCTGCCTGGGTTGTGGACCTTCCCCGCCCGCACGCTGGAGGCGAACCAGTTCCTCATCGTCTTCGCCTCGGGCAAGGACCGGCGTCCCGCCAACGCCGCGGTGCCGCTGCACACCAATTTCAAGCTCTCCAACTCGGGCGAGCACCTCGGCCTGTACTCCCCGGAATCACCGCGCGTGCTGGTCAGTGGCTTCACCCCCTTCCCCGAGCAGCGCAACGACATCTCCTACGGGCTCGATTACACGAACGGCCTTCGCTATTTCGCCACGCCCACGCCGGGAGCGGCGAACGGCTTGAGCACCATCACCGGCGTCTGCGCCGCAGTGCATGTCAACGTCCGGCGCGGCATCTTCACCACCCCGTTCGACCTGGTGCTCTCGTGCGAGACACCGGGCGTGGAGTTGCGCTACACGACCGACGGTTCGGAACCGACGGTTGGCAGCGCGCTCTTCCCGGCGAAGCTGCGGGTCTCCAGCACCACGTTGTTTCGTGCCGCCGCTTTTCAGCCCAACCGGCTGCCGTCCCGAACCGTGACGCATTCCTACTTCTTCAACTTGTCGGCCGGGCTGCGCTCGCTGCCGGTTCTTTCCATCGTGACTGCGTCCAATCATCTTTACGGTCCGAGCGGCATCCTCGGCATCAGCGGGGGCAACTACAACAACGGCGCTTGGGCGCCCAATGCCCCCGGCGATTACCACAATCCCTCCCAGCATGGTTTGGCTTGGGAACGCCCGACCTCGGTGGAGTGGATTGAGCCGGGCGACCAATCCGGTTTTCAAACCGACTGCGGCATTCGCGTGCAGGGCAGCGACTGGCAACGACCCCGGCTCACGCCCACGAGCAAGTTCTCTTTCCGCCTGTACTTCCGAGGCGATTACGGACCGGGCCGGTTGAATTACCCGCTTTTCCCACTGACACCGGTCCGCCGGTTTGACCAGCTCGTGCTGCGCGCTGGCTTCAACGAGCAGGGCAACCCGTTCATCCGCGATGAACTTCACCGGAGGCTTTCTTCGGACATGGGGCAGATCGCTTCGCACGGCAATTTGGCGATCGTCTTCGTCAATGGAGTTTATCGCGCCGGGTCGCCCTGGTACAACCCCTGTGAGCGCGTCCACGAGGAGTTCTTCCAGGAACACCTGGGCGGCGGGGCCGAATGGGATGTCGTCGGGCCCTCGTGGGCGCAGAGCGCGGGAGTCCCCGGGGTGATTGATGGCGACCGGGCGGACTTCGAGAACCTGGTCAGCTACGTCAACGCACAGAATGTCACCGCGCCGGCGGTCTATTCCAACATTGCGCGCCGGCTCGATCTGACCAACTTCGCGGACTATTGCATCCTCAACGCCTACGCGGCCACCGGCGACTGGCCGGCGAACAACTGGCGCGCGGGGTGCGACCGCTCGAACCGCGTCTGGCGCTTCGTGGTTTGGGATGCCGAATGGGGCATGGGCTTCGGGGGACGTTCGGTAACGCTCAACAGTTTCACCCAGACCGGCGGCGGTCCCAGCGACTCCGGGTTGGGCAGCGTCAGCAGCTCCGAAATCGCCCAACTCTACAACCGCCTCCGCATCAACCCCGAGTTCCGCCTGCTTTGGGCCGACCGCATCCAAAAACACTTCTTCAACGGGGGCGCGCTCATGCCGGCCGCCATCTCGAATCGCTTCAACGAACTCAAGGCCGAGATGGCGTCGCTGATCACCAGCATGGATGTCACGATCCTCAACTGGGCGCGGGACCGCCAAGCGATCTTCTTCCCCCAAATGACGCCCTACGGGTTGACCGCCTACACAAACGCCCCCGGCTTTCACCCGTTCGGCGGGCGCGTGCCGGCGGGCTTCAGCCTCGTCATCACCAACCCTGGCGGCACACTCTACTACACCACCAACGGCAGCGACCCGCGCACCGCGTTTACCGGCGCTGTGTCCCCCGCGGCGTTGGTTTACACGGGTCCCGTGACGCTCAACCACAGCGTCACCCTCCGCTCGCGCGCGGTGACCGGGGGCAATTGGAGCGCGCTCACCGAGGCCAGCTTCACGGTCGGTTCGCTCGGCATCCCGCTGCGCGTCACCGAGATCATGTACAACCCGCCGGGCGGCTCGTTGCACGAGTTCATCGAGTTGCAGAACCTCGGCGGCACGACCGTGGACCTCGGGGGCATGTATTTCGAGGGGATCAATTTCCAGTTCACCGATGGAGCAAAACTCGCCGGGGGCGCGCGGCTTGTGCTGGGCTCGAACACGGACACCAATGCCTGGAAGGCGCGGTACCCCGGTATGAATCCGGCGGGCTGGTTTGGCGGCAACCTCAACAATGCCGGCGAACGCATTTCGTTGTTCGACCGCGCCGGCAACTTGGTCACTTTTGTGGAATACAGCGACGGCGGCGGTTGGCCCACCGAGCCGGACGGCACGGGACGTTCGTTGGAAATCCTCGACGCCACCGGCAATCCCAACGATCCCGCCAACTGGCAGGCCAGCGCCGCGCCGCACGGCACGCCCGGCGTGGCCAATTCCAGCCCGCCCCCGCCGCCGGTTCGCCTCAATGAACTCATGGCGGAGAACCTCGGCGCCGTGAGCCACGAGGGCACCTTTCCCGACTGGGTGGAACTTCACAACCCCGGCGAGGGTCCGGTCAATCTCGGGGGCTGGAGTCTCACCGACAGCGGCAACGCGCGGCAGTTCGTCTTCCCCGCCACGATCCTTCCCGCCGGCGGCTACTTGGTGGTCTGGTGCGACGCGGCCACGAACACCACGCCCGGATTGCACGCGGGCTTTGCCCTCGATCGGGACGGCGAAAGCGTCTTCCTCTACGATGCCAACACCAATCGCGTGGACGCGGTGTCGTTCGGCCGGCAGATCGCGGACCACTCGCTGGGACGGGTTCAGGGGGAATGGATGCTCACCCTGCCCACGCCCAACGCACCCAATGTTGCGGCGCTGCTGGCCTCCGTCACGAACCTGACCCTCAACGAGTGGCTGGCCAATCCCGTGCCCGGGCAGGATGATTGGGTGGAACTGTTCAACCGCTCCACCGATCTGCCGGTTTCGCTGCACGGCATTTACCTCGGCACCAGCAACCGCCTGCACCAACTGACGTGGCGTTCGTTTCTCCCGCCCTTGGGCCACCTGCAATTGATGGCGGACGAGTCCGTGGGCGCAGACCACCTGAGCTTCAAATTGCCCGGTGGTGGCAATGCCCTGTTCCTTTGGGATGCCACGGGCGAGTTGATCGAAAAGGTGATCTATGGCGCCCAAGTGGAAGGCGTCGCGCAGGGGCGTCTGCCCGATGGCTCGGCGAATGTGGCGAGCTTTCCCGGGTCCGCCAGCCCCGGCGTCAGCAACTATGTCGTCATCTACGCCGGGCCGGTGGTCAATGAAGTGCTCGCCCGCAACCAATCCGTGAGTGTCGCCGGGCAGTTCGTGGATTTCGTGGAACTCCGCAATCCCGCCGCCACCAGCTACGACCTCGGCGGCATGAGCCTGAGCGTGGATTCGCCCCGGCCAGGCCGGTGGGTGTTTCCGCCCAAAGCGCTGCTCGCCGCCGGCGGCCATCTGCTCATCCGGTGCGACAGCACCTCACCCGTTTCGACCAACGCCGGCAGCTTCAACCTGGGCGATTCCCTCAAGGGCGACAGCGGCGGGGTGTATTTGTTCAACGCCGCCGGCCAGTTGGTGAACTCCATTGAATACGGATTCCAAGTCCAAGACCTGTCCATCGGCCTCAGCGGCGGGCAATGGCGGTTGTTGAGCACGCCGACTCCCGGAACGGCCAATGCCACGCCAGCGATCCTCGGCGCGAACACCGCCTTGCGCCTGAACGAGTGGATGCCCGACCCGCTCACCGGCGACGACTGGTTCGAGCTCTACAACACCACCAACCGGCCCGTGGACCTGAGCACGATTTCGCTTTCGGACGATCCGTCACTGGCCGGTCTGGGCAAGTTCCGCCCCGCCCCGCTCAGTTTCATTGCCGCGAACGGATTCGTGAAATGGGAGGCGGATGCCAACGCCGGGCAGGGCCGCAATCACGTCAACTTCGGGTTGGATCGCCAGGGCGACACAGCCTTGATCTACGCCGTCAACGGCTCGGCCTACGCACTCGTGGATGCGGTGGGCTTTGGCGGTCAGACGACTGGCGTGTCCGAGGGCCGCCTCCCAGACGGGGCGACGGCCATTGTGCCCTTCCCTGGGTCGGCAACGCCCGGAGAGAGCAACTACCGCCGGCTTCAAGCCGTGGTCATCAACGAGGCGTTGGCGCACACCGACCCGCCGTTGGAGGATGCGGTGGAACTGCATAATCCCTCCGCGTCGCCGGTGAACGTCGGCGGCTGGTTCCTGAGCAACAGCCGGTTCGAGCGCCGCAAGTACCAAATCCCCGCCGGCACCACGGTCCCGGCCAACGGCTATGCGGTGATCTACGAGAATCAGTCCAATGGCGGCACGACCAACGCCTTCGCCCTCAACTCCGCCCACGGCGACGAACTCTGGCTCTCCGCCGCCGTCGCCGGGGTCGAAACCGGGGACCGCGTCGGCGTGGAGTTCGGCGCCTCGTTCAACGGCGTCTCATTCGGACGCGTGCGGACGAGTGTCGGCTTCGACTTCGCGCCGCTAACCCGGCGCACGTTCGGCGTGGATGATCCGCCCAGCCTCGACCTGTTCCGCACCGGCACGGGTCTGCCAAACGCCGCGCCGGTGGTCGGCCCGGTGGTCCTCAGCGAAATCCTTTACCGTCCCGCCGACGCCGAGGGCGAGGCCGTGGAGTTCATCGAGTTACAGAACAACACGGAAGCTGCGGTGGCGCTGTACGACGCGAACTTCCCGACGAACCGCTGGAAACTTGGCGGCGGAGTGGAGTTCACCTTCCCGCCCGGCGTCAGCCTCGCTCCCGGCGCATGCCTGCTCGTGGTGGATTTTGATCCGGCGGACGCGGCGGCGCTGGCCGCATTTCGGGCGACGTACGGCCTCAGTCCGGACGTGCCGATCTATGGACCGTTCTCCGGCAAGCTGGCGAACGAAGGCGACCGCGTGGATCTGTATCGGCCCGATCGTCCCCAACAACCGCCCAGCGCCGACGCCGGCTTCGTGCCCTACGTGCTGGCGGATCGGGTGAACTACGCTCCTGGATTTCCGTGGCCGGAGATCAGTGCGGACAACGCCGGGGCATCCCTGCAACGGCTGCTGCCTGTGCTTTACGGCAACGACCCGCTGAACTGGGGCGCCGCGCCGCCCACGCCCGGATCGCCCAACCAGTTGCCCGCCACCGACACGGACGGCGACGGCATCCCGGACGCCGTGGAGTTCCTCTGGGGACTGGCGCTGGACGACCCGGCGGACGGCTGCGAAGACTGGGACGGCGACGGGTCTGCCAACGCCGACGAATACCGGGCTGGAACGGACCCGTTAGACCCGGGCGACTTCCTCAAGCTGGACCGGATCCGTCTCGAATCCAACGTGGAGCTCACCTTCCGCGCCGTGGCGAACCAGAGCTATTCGGTGCTCTACTCCGAATCTCTGGTCAACCCGGTGTGGGTGAAGCTGGCGGATGTCGCCGCCGCGCCGGTCAGCCGTGTGGAATCGGTCAAGGATCTTGAAGGCAGACGCGGCCCAAGGTTCTATCGCTTGGTGACACCGGCGATTCTCCCCGGCGTGGAGCTTGTCCGGTGAAACTGAATTCCGCGGTTGGAACGGGTTCACCCCTTTATATGGATGCCCGGGAGAAATCAGGAGGGGTGGGGCACATGGATGAATTCTGGTTTGGCGGGTCCTCGGTGACTGCCTGACGAGCTCGCCACCGACCTCGCGCCGCCCGCACCAAGCGCCGGACGGCTCAAGCTTGACCAGGTTCGGAATGTTCATCTTGACGAACCGCGCGGAACCGAGTTTCTTGTCAGTGTCGGTTAACGCGGTGGTTGCTGATTCTTTGGGTTTGCCCACGTCGTGTGCGGGTCCGTCGTCGTCGCAATCGCGATGGGGTGTGATTGCCGCTGCCTGCGCGGGGGGTGCGAGTGAGGAATGCAACTGCTTCTGCGAGTCTTTGGACGCCAATGTAGCTCAGTGGCAGAGCAACGGTTTCGTAAACCGTAGGTCGTCGGTTCAATCCCGACCATTGGCTCCACTTTTTCTGAACGTGTTCAAAATCCCCTTTCTTTCTGGGGTTGAACAGTTTCTGCCAGCCCGCATCCACTCTCCGATCCCCTCCTAAGCCGTGGCCTCTTGAGAGCCTTGGGACATTTTGCCCAAGGATTTGCCCGACCCTTCGGATACATTGGAATGCAAGAGCAGTTCTGGCGGGTACAGGGCCGGAGGGCCGATGGCCAGCGCTGACGCCAGATTGTCAAACAGCACGAGATGGCGAGAGCTTTGGAGGTCAAGGCGCCGCGCCGGGCGGCGTGCCCCACAAGGAGGGCAATTTGTTGCCTTGCGCGGCGCTCGGCCGGTTCATGAGTTTGAGGACCGAACAGCCCGCTTCCTGCCTTCGCGCCGTTCGTTGCGTTGACAAGCCGCACCCCGCCGCTAAGTTCTGCCTGCCCAAGATGAACAGCACACGGCACAACTGCATCGGCGCGATTCTAGGCGGACCGGGCGCTCGGCTCCCAATCCGCCCGGCGCCCTATTCCGCAATTGCCAACCGCGGCTGTTCACCTGAAGCTGGGGCGACCAGCGATTCCAGAACATGAGCACCGCCACCGAGACCATCGAAGGCCTCGTCAAGACCGAATACAAGTACGGCTTCGTCACCGACATCGAGGCGGACGCCGCGCCGCCGGGACTGAACGAGGACATCGTCCGGCTCATCTCGGCTAAGAAGAACGAACCGGACTGGCTGCTGGAATGGCGGCTCAAGGCGTATCGCCATTGGACGACGATGTCCGCGCCCACGTGGCCCAAGGTGTCGTATCCGCCGGTGGATTTTCAGAGCATCATTTACTACTCGGCTCCGCGGCAGGGGACCGACGGGCCAAAGAGCCTGGAAGAGGTTGATCCGAAGCTGCTCGAAACTTACGAGAAGCTCGGCATCCCGTTGCGGGAGCGCGAACGGCTCGCCGGCGTGGCGGTGGACGCGGTGTTTGATAGTGTGTCGGTGGGCACGACGTATCGCGATCAACTCGCCGCGAAGGGGATCATCTTTTGTTCGTTCAGCGAGGCGGTTCAGTCGCATCCCGATCTGGTGAGAAAGTATCTGGGCGCGGTGGTGCCTTACACGGACAACTTTTACGCGGCGCTGAACTCCGCCGTGTTCAGCGACGGTTCGTTCTGCTATATCCCCAAGGGCGTGCGCTGTCCGATGGAGCTGTCCACGTATTTCCGCATCAACGCCGCCAAGTCCGGCCAGTTCGAGCGCACGCTCATCGTGGCGGACGAGGGCGCACACGTGAGCTACTTGGAAGGTTGCACCGCGCCAATGCGCGACGAAAACCAGCTTCACGCCGCGGTGGTCGAGCTGCTGACGCTGGAGGGCGCGGAGATCAAGTACTCCACGGTGCAGAACTGGTATCCGGGTGACGAAAACGGCAAGGGCGGCATCTACAATTTCGTGACCAAACGCGGCCTCTGCAAAGGCCGGAACTCGAAGATCTCCTGGACGCAGGTGGAGACAGGCTCGGCGATTACGTGGAAGTACCCGAGTTGCGTCTTGCAGGGCGAGAATTCAGTCGGCGAGTTCTACTCCGTGGCAGTGACCAACAACTATCAGCAGGCCGACACCGGCACAAAGATGGTTCACATTGGCAAGAACACGCGCAGCACCATCGTGTCGAAGGGCATCTCCGCCGGGCACGGTCAGAACAGCTATCGCGGCCTGGTCAAGATTCAGAAGAGCGCCGCCAACGCGCGCAACTTCTCGCAATGCGACTCGATGTTGATCGGCTCGAAATGTGGCGCGCACACGTTCCCCTACATCGAGGTGAAGAACACGACGGCTTCGGTGGAACACGAGGCGACGACCTCGAAGATCGGCGAGGACCAGATTTTTTATTGCAACCAGCGCGGGCTGGCGACGCAGGACGCGGTGAACATGATCGTGAACGGCTTCTGCAAGGAAGTGTTCAAGGAACTGCCCATGGAGTTCGCCGTGGAAGCGCAAAAGCTCCTCGGGGTGAGTTTGGAGGGAAGTGTGGGTTAGAATTCAACCACGGATGGACACCGATGAACACGGATGAGAAACCGGATCTGCGTCGGGGTGGTGAATCAAAGCTGCTCTTGCAAGCCGAGACAGAAGAGTTAATCGGCTTTGCTTCTAAGGTTCTGAACGAAGTCGGGCACGGATTCAACGAGAAAGTTTATGAGAACTCGCTGGTCGTTTTGTTCAGGTTCAACGGCATTGCGTTTGACCACCAGCGGCGATTCCGAGTTTTCTTTCGCGGGGTTGAGGTCGGTGAGTTCGTTCCAGACCTTGTCGCGTTTGGTTCGGTGATTGTGGATGCGAAGGTCATCGAGCGCATCACCGACCGCGAACGCGGGCAGATGTTGAACTGCTTGCGCATCTCAAAACTCCGAGTGGGCTTGATTCTGAACTTCAAGAACTCGCGACTGGAATGGGAACGGATTTTCCTGTGATTGTTTATCCGTGTCCATCTGTGTGCATCCGTGGTAAAAAACGTGCGAATGAGCAACCAACCAATTCTGGAAATCAAGAACCTCAGCGCGGGTGTTGAGGGCAAACAAATCCTCAAGGGCATCAGCCTCGCGATTCACCCGGGCGAAGTGCATGCCATCATGGGCCCCAACGGCAGCGGCAAGAGCACTTTGGCCGCAGTGCTCGCCGGTCGCGAGGGCTACGACATTTCCGGCGGCGAGGTGCTTTATTGCGGCAAAGACCTGCTGGAACTGGATCCGGAGGAACGCGCCCGCGAAGGGTTGTTCCTTGCCTTTCAATACCCCGTGGAGATTCCGGGCGTGAACAGCACCTACTTCTTGAAGGCGGCCCTCAACGAGGTGCGCAAGCACAACGGCCAGCCGGAACTCGATGCCATGGAGTTTCTCACGCTGGTGAAGGAAAAGATGAAGCTGCTGGAACTGCCCGAGGAATTGCTCAAGCGCTCGGTGAACGAAGGCTTCTCCGGCGGCGAAAAGAAGCGGGCTGAGATTTTCCAGATGGCCGTGCTCGAGCCCAAACTCGCCGTGCTGGATGAAACGGATTCGGGTTTGGACATTGACGCGCTCAAGGTTGTATCCGGCGGCGTGAACAAACTCAAGCGCCCGGACAACGCCCAGCTAGTCATCACGCATTACCAACGACTGCTCAACTACATCGTTCCCGACTTCGTCCACGTCCTCGTGAACGGTCGCATCGTGAAATCCGGCGGCAAGGAGCTGGCGCTGGAGTTGGAGGAGAAGGGCTACGACTGGGTGCTCAAGGGCTGAACTTGCGGGGGCGGGGGTTGAGGCGAGAATCCCCAAGCCCAGTTCCGCACCCTCGGTCCATAAAGCCGGCGCCTTTACCCATGAATTCCAAGCGCTCAAAAATGGCCGCCTCATTCTGTGAGCCGCTTTGAATCCTTGGCGAGGTCCGGAGAGAAGCGGCATGGGATGGTAGCCGGGGCGGTTTACCGGGGAAATGACTTCCGCGTGGCGGGCCGTCGGACGCAATGGGTCGGAAATCCCGGACATCTGCATATCCCCTTCCCTCTAGTCTCTGATAGCGTTACTCTGTCGGCATG